>NZ_AP022587.1:3726493-4037034 GCF_010731715.1 Mycobacterium stomatepiae | reverse complement strand
AACAACGGTCACGGGCCGGGGCCGTGAGCGCGTCGCGACTCTGCTGGGCCGGTTTGTTGCGCCTTGCCGTCGTGATCGGCATCGTGGCCGGTTTTACGGTGCTGCTCACCGGGCCCGTCGGCATGCCTCGCGCGGCGGCGAACGAGCCCGGATCGACACCGTTCGTCCGCGTCCGGATCGACCAGGTGACCCCGGACGTCCTCACCACGACCAGCCCGCCGGTCGTCACGGTCAGCGGAAAGGTCACCAATATCGGTGACCGCCCGGTCCGCGACGTGATGGTCCGGCTCGAACACGCCGCCGCCGTCACCGCGTCCGCGGGCCTGCGCACCTCCCTGGACGGCGCCACCGATCAGTACCAGCCGGCCGCCGACTTTCTCACGGTGGCACCCGAACTCCAGCGCGGCCAAGAAGTCGGCTTCACCCTCTCCGCGCCGCTGCGCTCGCTGGCCAAGCCGTCCCTCGGGATCAACCAGCCCGGCATCTATCCCCTGCTGGTCAACGCCAACGGCACGCCCGATTACGGCGCCCCCGCCCGGCTCGACAATGCGCGGTTCCTGCTGCCGGTGATCGGAGTCCCGCCCGACCATGCCGACACCCTGGAATCAGCGGTCGCGCCGGACACCTCGAAGCCCGTCTGGATCACCATGCTGTGGCCGCTGGCCGACCGGCCCCGGTTAGCGCCGGGTCAGCCCGGGGGCACTATCGGAGTCCGGTTGGTCGACGACGACCTCGCGACCTCGCTGGCCACCGGCGGCCGGCTGGACATCCTGCTGTCCGCGGCCGAGGTCGCGACAAGCCACGACGTCGATCCCGACGGCGCCGTCGGTCGGGCGTTGTGCCTGTCCATCGATCCGGATCTGCTGGTCACCGTCAACGCGATGACGGCCGGCTACGTCGTGTCCAACTCCCCCGACGGGCCCGCGCAGCAACCGGGCACCCCGACGCACCCGGGCACCGGACAGACCGCCGCGACCGGCTGGCTGAACCGGTTGCGCACGCTGGCCCACCGCACCTGCGTCGCACCGTTGCCCTACGCGCAAGCCGACCTTGACGCCTTGCAACGCGTCAACGATCCGGGCCTGAGCACGATTGCCACCACCAGCGTCGGCGATATCGTCGACCACATCCTGGACGTTCAATCCGCCCGCGGTGCGACCTTGTTGCCCGACGGACCCCTGACCAGCGGCGCGGTCGATCTGCTCAGCGCCAACAACAGCACGGTCGCGGTTGCCGCCGGCGACCTGGTCGCCCCCGACTCGCCGGCTTCATCGGGAGCCGACGCCGTCGAAACCACACCACGGCGGGTGTCCCCGCAGGTGGTGGTCGCGCCCTTCGACCCGGCCGTCGGTGCGGCGCTGGCCGGTGCGGGCAGCACCCCCACCGTCCCGACTTATCTGGACCCGTCGCTGACGGTTCGGCTCGCGCACGACTCGAACACCGCGCGCCGCCAAGACGCACTGGGTTCGATGTTCTGGCATGCCCTGGATCGAGACGCCCCGCCGCGCACGCAGCTCCTGGTCCCGCCGGCGACATGGAACCTGCAGGCCGACGACGCGCAGGTGATCCTGACGGCGCTGGCCACCACGATCCGGTCCGGTTTGGGGGTCCCGCGGCCGCTCCCGGCGGTCATCGCCGAAGCTCAAGCCGTCGAGGCGGCCCACCCGGCGGCGCCGCAGCCGCTGGACGTCCCCGCCCCGGAGCGCGGCCGGTTCGGCGACAACGTCGTCGCCGACATCAACGGCCAGGCCGGCCGGCTGTGGAAGCTGACCTCGGCGTTGAGCACCGACGAGCGCACCGGCCTGACCGGTCTTCAGTACACCGCCCCGTTGCGCGAAGACATGCTGCGCGCGCTGAGCCAGTCGGAACCACCCGACAGCCGCAACGGGCTGGCCCAGCAGCGGCTGGCGGTCGTCGGCAACACGATCAACGACTTCTTCGGTGCGGTGACCATCGTCAAACCCAGCGGCTCCTACACTCTGGCCACCGAGCACAGTCCGCTTCCGCTGGCGCTGCACAACGGACTCGCCGTGCCGATCAAGGTCCGCCTGCAGGTCGACGCCCCGCCCGGAATGACCGTGACGGACGTCGGGCAGATCGAGTTGCCGCCCGGCTACCTGCCGCTGCGCGTCCCGATCGAGGTGAACTTCACCCAGCGCGTCGCAATCGACGTGACGCTGCGGACACCGGACGGCACCCGCCTCGGCGAGCCGGTGCGGATGTCGGTGCACTCCAACGCTTACGGCAAGGTGCTGTTCGCGATCACGCTGACCGCGGCGGCGGTGCTGGTGCTGCTCGCCGGACGACGCCTGTGGCACCGGTTCCGCGGCCAGCCCGACCGCGCCGACCTGGACCGCCCCGACCCGCCCCACCACCATCCCGCCGACGCGGGGCGCGAGGTCGGCGATCGCGTCGACGAAGAGCACCGCGTATGAAACCCGCCTACCGGCGGTCCCATCCAGAGCGGCATCAACCGCAGCCGCGCGGTCGGCCGGCGCCGGGCCGGATACCGCCGCCGACGGGACCGCTGTCTCCGGTGACGGACCTGCCCACCCGGCGGGTGGAGCTATCCGACGCCGCGCTGGTGTCGCGGTCGTGGGCGATGGCACTCGCGACACTGGTCAGCCGGATCACCGGGTTCGGCCGGATCGTGGTGCTGGCCGCGATCCTGGGCGCGGCCCTGTCCAGCGCGTTCTCGGTGGCCAATCAGCTGCCTAATCTGGTCGCCGCGCTGGTGCTGGAGGCGACCTTCACCGCGATCTTCGTGCCGGTGCTGGCCCGGGCCGAACAGAGCGACCCCGACGGCGGCGCCGCGTTCGTCCGGCGCCTGGTCACGGTGACCACCACGCTGCTGGTGTTCGCCACCGTCGTGTCGGTGGTGGCCGCGCCGCTGCTCGTCCGGCTGATGCTGGGCCGCAGCCCGCAAGTCAACGAGCCACTCACCACAGCGTTCGCCTACCTGCTGCTGCCGCAGGTGCTCGCCTACGGCCTCACGTCGGTGTTCATGGCAATCCTGAACACCCGCAACGTCTTCGGGCCGACGGCGTGGGCCCCCGTCGTCAACAACGTCGTCGCCCTGATGACGCTCACGGTGTATCTGGTTGTCCCCGGTGAGCTGTCCGTCGATCCCGTCCGGATGGGCAACACCAAGCTGCTGGTGCTCGGCATCGGCACCACGTTGGGCGTGTACGCGCAGACCGCGGTGCTGCTGGTCGCGCTGCGCCGCGAGCGCGTCAGCCTGCGCCCGTTATGGGGAATCGACCAGCGGCTCAAGCGCTTCGGCGCGATGGCCGCCGCGATGGTGCTCTATGTGCTGATCAGCCAGCTCGGCCTGGTGGTGGGAAACCAAATCGCCAGCACCGCAGCGGCTTCCGGCCCTGCGATCTACAACTACACCTGGCTGGTGCTGATGCTGCCGTTCGGCATGATCGGCGTGACGGTGCTGACCGTGGTGATGCCGAGGCTGAGCCGCAACGCGGCGGCCGACGACACCGAAGCCGTGCTCGCCGACCTGTCGCTGGCCTCCCGGCTGACGTTGATCACGCTGATTCCGATCGTGGCGTTCATGACCGTCGGCGGCCCCGCGATCGGTAGCGCGTTGTTCGCCTACGGCCACTTCGGCGGGGTCGACGCCGGATATCTGGGCGCCGCGATCGCGCTGTCGGCATTCACGCTGATTCCCTACGGGCTGGTGCTGCTGCAGCTGCGCGTGTTCTACGCGCGCGAACAGCCGTGGACGCCGATCGTGATCATCCTCGTCATCACCGCCGTCAAGATCGCGGGTTCGGTGCTCGCGCCGCACCTGACCGACGACCCGCAGCTGGTGGCCGGATACCTCGGGCTGGCCAACGGGCTGGGGTTCCTGACCGGCGCGCTGGTGGGCTACTACCTGCTGCGGCACACCCTGCTTCCGACCGGCGGCCAACTGGTCGGCGAGGCGGAGGTGCGGACGGTCCTGGTGACGCTCGTCGCGTCGATGCTCGCCGGCCTGATCGCCCACATCGCCGACCGGCTGCTGGGGTTGGCCGAGCTGACCGCACGCGGCGGCGCCGGTGGTTCGCTGCTGCGGCTGCTGGTGCTGGGCTGCATCATGGCGCCGATCATGGTCGCGGTCATGGTTCGCGCGCAGGTCCCGGAGGCGGTGGCGGCGATGGCGGCCGTCCGGCGCCGTGGCCGTCGCCTCGGCCCGCAGGCGGCCCTGGAACCCCGCCCGGCGGCAGTGCCACGGGGATCGTCTCGGCCGGGCCCCGTCACGTACCCTGAGCAGAGGAATTCGTCCCCGCCGGGGGTTGATGCGGTCCAGGAGCCGATCCGGCGCAGACCTCCGGATCCGGCAGGCGACGCCCGGCTAGTGAAAGGACCGGAGGTGACCGACCGCCCCTTGGAGAGCGCCGCATCCGGCCCTGCCTCCGGTTTGGGTTCCGGCGCCGAACGACCCTCTCAACCAGCAAGGCCGGCTCCCGACGACTTCCACCCCGACATTGCGGCCGAGCGCAAGCCCGAGCCGTCGGCGCCGGCCCCGTCGGCGCTGCGCAACGGCGATTTCGTCCGCGAACGTTCCGCGGAATCGCCGGGCGACGATGTGCACTTGGTTCCAGGCGCTCGCATCGCCGGGGGCCGGTATCGGCTGCTGGTCTTCCACGGCGGTGCCCCGCCCCTGCAGTTCTGGCAGGCGCTGGACACCGCGCTGGATCGGCAAGTGTCGCTGACGTTCGTCGACCCGGACGGCGCCTTGCCCGACGATGTCCTGCAGGAGATCCTGTCCCGCACGCTGCGGCTCAGCCGGATCGACAAGCCCGGCATCGCCCGCGTGCTCGACGTCGTCCACTCCAGTCACGGTGGCCTGGTAGTCGCGGAGTGGATCCGCGGCGGCTCGCTGCAGGAAGTGGCAGACACCGCGCCCTCACCCGTCGGCGCTGTGCGGGCGATGCAGTCGCTGGCCGCCGCCGCCGACACCGCCCACCGCGCCGGCGTGGCCCTGTCCATCGACCACCCCAGCCGGGTCCGGGTCAGCATCGACGGCGACGTCGTGCTCGCCTACCCGGCGACCATGCCGGATGCCAACCCGCAGGACGACATCCGCGGCATCGGCGCCTCGCTGTACGCCCTGCTCGTCAACCGCTGGCCGCTGCCGGAGTTCGGGGTGCGCAGCGGGCTCGCGCCGGCCGAGCGAGACGCGTCGGGCCTTCCCGTCGAACCCAACTCCATCGACCGTGACATTCCCTTCCAGATCTCGGCCGTCGCGGTCCGGTCGGTTCAGGAAGATGGCGGAATCCGCAGTGCTTCAACACTTTTGAATCTTCTGCAGCAGGCCACCGCGGTAGCCGACCGCACCGAGGTGCTGGGTCCGATCGACGATTCGCCGCCACCCGCGACCCCGCCTGCGGACGGGCGTGACGACACGACATCGGCGCGCCGGCGCCGCAACCTGATCATCGGAGCGACCGCGGCACTCGCGATCATCGTGGTCGCGTTGCTGGTGCTGGCGTCCATCGTGAGCAAGATCTTCGGCAATGTCGGCGGCGGCCTTAACAAAGACGAGCTCGGACTTAATGGGCCGAGCTCGTCGGCTTCGTCCTCGTCGGCGAATCCCGCACCGGCGGGCGGCATCGTCAAACCCACTCGGGCCTCGGTCTTCTCGCCCGACGGCGAGCCCGACAATCCGGGTACGGCGAGGCAAGCGATCGACGGTGACCCGACCACCGCCTGGGCGACCGAGGTCTACACCGATGCCGTCCCGTTCCCCAACTTCAAGCAGGGCGAAGGGTTGATCCTGCAGCTGCCGAAAGCCACCGTGATCGGCCAGGTAAGCATCGATACGCCGAGCACCGGCACCAAGGTCGAGATTCGTGCGTCGTCCACGGCGTCGCCGTCGAAGCTGGAGGACACCACCGTGCTGGCCTCGGCGTTCGCGCTGAAGCCCGGTCACAACGTGATCCCGGTCAAGGCCAGCGCCCCGACGTCGAACCTGCTGGTGTGGATCTCGACGCTGGGAACCACCAACGGCAAGAGCCAGGCCGGCTTCTCGGAGATCACCGTCAACGCCGCGTCCTGAGCCTCACAAGCACGCCTTCAAGTGAAGTGCCGCGCGGCAACCGATTGGTTACTGTCCGGCGGTGGGCTTGGGGGGATACATCCAGCAGGAACGCAGCGATGCCGAGCTGCTGTCCGCCCATGTCGCCGGCGACCGCTACGCCTTCGGCGAGCTGTTCGGTCGACACCGCCGTCAGCTGCACCGCCTGGCCCGGCTGACCACCCGCACGCCCGAGGACGCCGAGGACGCCCTGCAGGACGCCATGTTGTCGGCACACCGGGGTGCCGGGTCGTTTCGCTATGACGCCGCGGTCGGCAGCTGGCTGCACCGGATCGTGGTCAACGCGTGTCTGGATCGGCTGCGGCGCAGCACATCTCACCGAACCGCGCCGCTCGAGGACGTCTACCCGGTGCCCGATCGCACGGCTCAGGTCGACACGGCCATGGTGGTGCAGCGCGCGCTGATGCGGCTTCCCCTCGAGCAGCGCGCCACCATCGTGGCGGTCGACATGCAGGGCTACTCGATCGCCGACACCGCCGCGCTGCTGGGCATCGCGGAGGGCACCGTCAAGAGCCGCTGCGCCCGGGCCCGGGTGCGGCTTGCCTACCTGCTCGGCTATCTGGACGCCGGCGCCCACTCCGCCCCCGACCGCCAGCGTTAACGGGCCGGGCGCCAGCGCCGGTCCCGGCATGACGGACACTGGGGCGGATGGGCGAAGCGCAGAACGAACCGGCGGATCACGACCCGGATCCCCGGAATGCGGGGGCGGATCCACCGCCAACGGTCGAGGCGCTCGCCGATCTGCAGGCTGGCCTGCTCGACGACGAGGCCGCCGCCCGGCTGCGCAGGCAAGTCCGCGAAGACCCGGACGCCGAAGGCGTGCTCCGCGCCTTGAACCAGGCGCGTCGCGACGTCGCTGCCGTCGCCGCGGATCCGGAATCGGCTCCCGAGCCCCCGTCCGAGGTGACCGACCGTATCTCCGCGGCGCTGCGGTCGGCGGGCGCGCCGAACGTGGCTACCCACTCCGCGCGCCCACGCATCCGGCCCGCCCGGATCGCCGCCGCGGTGACCGGTGTCGGCGCGGCGCTCTCCGCGATCGGCTTCGGCACGGCGTCGCTGCTCGACGAGCCCGCACCCGCCCCCAGCACCGCCATGCACATCACGGTGTCCACGCCGCCACCGGCGATCCCGCTGTCGGCGCCCGAGATCGTCGGCCTGCTGGGCCACACTCCCGACTACGGTCCGCTCGCCGACCCGGCCCGGCGCGCCTCCTGCCTCGGCGGTCTCGGCTATTCCGCGTCCACGCCGGTGCTGGGCGCGCGGCCGATCGAGATCAATGCGCGCCCCGATGTGCTGCTGGTGCTGCCCGCCGACGGTCCGGCCGACCTAGCGGTCTTTGCAGTGGCGCTGAACTGCAGTGCCGCCGATACGGGGCTGTTAGCCAGCACCCAGGTCCCCCGCCCTTAAAGTGGTGCCAAGTGTTGCGCGACACGACCGGGAACAGCCGCGCCTACGCTGGCGTTCGACACGATTGAGAAATCTGTATCTCCGAAAGGCTCGAATGACCGACTCCGCTCATGACACAGTCCACGACGTCATCGTCATCGGATCCGGTCCAGCCGGTTATACCGCTGCGCTCTACGCGGCGCGCGCACAGCTGGCACCGGTGGTCTTCGAAGGGACATCGTTCGGTGGTGCCCTGATGACCACGACCGAGGTGGAGAACTATCCCGGCTTCCGCGACGGCATCACCGGCCCGGAGCTGATGGATCAGATGCGCGAGCAGGCACTGCGCTTCGGCGCGGACCTGCGGATGGAAGACGTCGAATCCGTTTCGCTGGACGGTCCGGTCAAGTCGGTCGTCACGGCAGAAGGTGAGACCTTCAAGGCCAAGGCGGTCATCCTGGCCATGGGGGCCGCGGCGCGTTACCTGCAGGTGCCCGGCGAGCAGGAGTTGCTGGGCCGCGGGGTGAGCGCGTGTGCCACCTGCGACGGGTTCTTCTTCCGCGACCAAGACATCGCCGTCATCGGCGGTGGTGACTCGGCGATGGAAGAGGCGACGTTCTTGACCCGCTTCGCACGCAGCGTGACACTGGTGCACCGTCGCGACGAATTCCGGGCATCGAAGATCATGCTCGAGCGGGCGCGCACCAACGACAAGATCAAATTCCTGACCAACCAGACCGTGGTCGCGGTCGACGGGGAAACGACGGTGACGGGAGTGCAGTTGCGCGACAACGTAACTGGCGAAGAATCCACGCTTCCGGTGACGGGAGTGTTCGTCGCGATCGGCCACGATCCACGCTCGGCCCTGGTACGCGACGTCCTCGACGTCGATGCCGAGGGCTACGTACTTGTCAAGGAGCGCACCACATATACCGCCCTGGACGGAGTCTTCGCGGCCGGAGATCTGGTGGACCGCACCTACCGCCAAGCCATCACCGCGGCGGGCAGCGGGTGTGCGGCGGCCATCGACGCCGAGCGTTGGTTGGCCGACCACGAAGAGTCGGAGGTCGCCGGCAAGACGTCGGCGGCCGGTAATGCGGACAATACTGATCTGATTGGAGCACCACTATGAGCGACGAAAAAGCCGGGGCCACAAAGGAAGTGTCAGACGTTTCCTTCTCCGCAGACGTGTTGTCCAGCAATAAGCCCGTGCTGGTTGACTTTTGGGCGACGTGGTGCGGACCATGCAAGATGGTCGCCCCGGTTCTCGAGGAGATTGCGGCCGAGCAGTCCGACCAGTTGACCGTCGCCAAGCTCGACGTCGACGCGAATCCCGAGACCGTGCGTGACTTCCAGGTGGTGTCGATCCCGACGATGATCCTGTTCAAGGACGGCCAGCCGGTGAAGCGCATCGTCGGCGCGAAAGGCAAGGCGGCGCTGCTGCGCGAGCTTTCCGACGCGGTTCCCAACCTCACCTGAGCGCCTAGCCGCTTTGCGGCGATGCCCCGCCGTCTAGCCTGGGGTTTTCCCGAAATCGAGAAGGATCTGCGACAATACGGGTTAGCTGTAGAGCATTTATGAGCCTGTCAGTTTGTCCCGGAGGGCCCTTGGTATGTCGAGTCCGCGCCGCGAAAACGGCGACGCGCTGCGCTGTGGTGACCGCAGCGCAGCTGTGACCGAAATCCGGGTCTCGCTGGCTGCACTAGGGCTATTGGACAACGCCGAAGACGATCTGATCACCGGCCGCCATGTCGCCCTCGAGGTCTTCGACGCCCAGCTCGACCAGGCCGTGCGTGCGTTCCAGCAGCACCGTGGCCTCCTCGTCGACGGCATCGTTGGCGAGGCGACTTACCGGGCGCTGAAAGAGGCGTCCTATCGGCTCGGCGCGCGCACGCTGTACCACCAATTCGGCGCTCCCCTCTACGGGGACGACGTCGCGACGCTGCAGGCTCGGCTACAGGACCTTGGTTTCTACACCGGCCTGGTCGACGGACATTTCGGCCTGCAGACGCACAACGCCTTGATGTCCTACCAGCGCGAGTACGGGATGGCTGCAGATGGTATCTGCGGCCCGGAAACCTTGCGCTCCTTGTACTTTCTGAGTTCACGGGTCAGCGGGGGTTCACCCCACGCCATCCGCGAGGAAGAACTGGTCCGCCGCTCCGGTCCCCGGCTTTCGGGCAAGCGGATCATCATCGATCCGGGCCGTGGCGGGGACGACCACGGTCTGATCGCGCCTGGCCCGGCCGGTCCGGTGAGCGAAGCGGATATCTTGTGGGACTTGGCCAGTCGGCTGGAGGGCCGGATGACCGCCATCGGCATGGAGACCTTCCTGTCGCGACCGACCAACCGCAGCCCGTCGGACGCCGAACGCGCCGCCACGGCCAACAACGTCGGTGCCGATCTGATGATCAGCCTGCGCTGCGAAGCCCAGGTCAGTCCTTCGGCCAACGGGGTGGCGTCGTTCCACTTCGGCAACTCACACGGGTCGGTGTCGACCATCGGCCGCAATCTAGCCGACTTCATTCAGCGAGAAGTGGTGGCCCGCACCGGGTTACGTGATTGCCGGACGCATGGACGCACCTGGGACCTGCTGCGGCTCACCCGGATGCCCACCGTGCAGGTAGACGTCGGCTACATCACCAACCCGGGCGATCGGGACCGGCTGCTGTCCACCCAGTCGCGCGACGCGATCGCCGAAGGCATCCTCGCCGCGGTCAAGCGACTCTACCTGCTCGGCAAGAACGACCGGCCGACCGGCACATTCACCTTCGCCGAGCTGCTTGCTCACGAATTGTCGGTCGAACGGACGACCCGACTCGGCGGTACATAACCGTTCTGCTTGCTCTGCAACGCATTTCCCGCCTTCAATACGTTGCTAGACCCAGCTCCAACCGGCTCCTGCAGCTGGGCATTCGACAGTAGCCGCTCCAGCGCCGCCTCGACCTCGGCCTTCCACCCCAGGCCTTTGTCCAGTTCGAGGCGCAGCCGCGGGAAGTAGGAATGTGGCGCCACCACAACGAAACCCACGTCTTTCAGGAATTCCGCATCGATGATGCAGCGATCTACCGAGCAGTCACCCAGGGACTCCAGCACCGGCCGGACGTCAGGGTCGGCGAGCGTGGGATCCACCAATTCCGATGCGGCCGGGGTGCGACCGAACGCCTCCAGCGCCCGGACCCCGCGGCGCATCAACTCGTCGATGACCCGGGCCAACAGATCGTGCGGCAAGTCGTCGGGGGCATGCCCGGGTTCGACACCCATCGACGTCAGCAGCACTGCGTCCGCGGACACCGGCGCGGTCGGAAAACGATGCGCCCGCGGTACCGCACCCGGCGGGGCGTACAGCACGTAACCCAGCGTGGGCGGATCGGTCAGGCTTTGCTCGTCGGAAATCGCAGTCGCGACCTGACCACACGAACCCCATTCCAGCATGACCATCGAAAGCCAGGCCTCTTTTTCGAATTCCGGGTCGGCGAGCTGGTCCTGATCGCCGAGGGTCGCGGGATCGACCTCCCAGAAGACACAGCGGCGAGCGTGCTTGGGAAGCTGCTCGAAACCTTCGAGCCGCAGGGGCGTGATTCGAGCAGACACTAGCCTCCTGGCTTCCGTGCGTATCGCGGCCCAGTGCCGCGAGCCCGGCTATCCCAGGCTGACGTGCACACCAACCCCTCCAGAATAGGAGAGTTTGTCGCTCTCGGGCCAGTGTTGACACTCTCACGCCGACGCCGGGCGCGAAACGCTCCGCGCCGGCAAGCCGGCGGTGGCGAATCTCGAAAAGGCTTGATACACAGCGGATCTCCGTGTTTGAGAGAGCCAGATGCGGGCTTGGAAGCCGCGCGGCGTCACAGTGACGTAATTACACGGTGTAACAAGGTCATGCCTTGGGCGAGGTCATGGTGTCGATAATCCGCTGTAGGTCGTCGACCGACGCGAACTCGACGACGATCTTGCCCTTGCGTTTGCCCAGGCTGACCGTCACCCGGGTATCGAAGGCGTTCGACAGCCGGTCGGCCACGTCCTGCAGGCCCGGCATCTGAATCGGCTTACGGCGCTGCGGTGCCGGGGCCCCCGCGTCGCCGCGGTTGGCCTCGTGATTGGCCAGAGTCACGGCTTCCTCGGTCGCGCGGACCGAAAGACCCTCCGCGACAATCCGGCTCGCCAACTCTTCCTGCGCTTCCGGGCCAGACTCCAGCGACAGCAACGCCCGGGCGTGGCCGGCGGACAGGACGCCGGCGGCCACCCTGCGCTGCACTGCGATCGGCAGCTTGAGCAACCGGATCATGTTGCTAATCAGCGGTCGTGACCGCCCGATCCGAGAGGCCAGTTCGTCGTGGGTGACTCCGAACTCGTCGAGCAACTGCTGGTATGCCGCCGCTTCTTCCAACGGGTTCAGCTGTGCCCGGTGGATGTTTTCCAGAAGGGCATCGCGCAGCAGGTTGTCGTCGGTCGTCTCCCGCACGATGGCGGGAAGAGTGGTCAGTTGAGCCTCCTGGGCGGCCCGCCAACGCCGCTCCCCCATCACGATCTGGTACCGCGCGCCGCCCGGCGACGGGGTGATCGCACGGACCACGATCGGCTGCAACAGACCGAACTCGCGGATCGAGTGCACCAGCTCGGCCAAGGCCTCGTCGTCGAACACCTGGCGCGGCTGGCGTGGGTTGGGCTCGATGTCAGACGGTGAGATCTCGCGATACACCGCGCCCATTTCGTTAGTGCCCGGCGCGGGTCCGCCGATCAACACATCGGCGGCCGCGTCCCCCATCCGGGGACCAAGGGTCGCGGGTCCCGCATCGCCCTCGGCGGGTCCGGTGGGAATCAACGAAGCGAGGCCTCGGCCGAGGCCGCCTTTCTTGCGTGACGGCTGCGTCATGGTCGTCCCTTCACGGATGGTGATTTAGTCACGCTGCGCGAGTTCGCGGCTCGCGTCGAGATAGCTCATCGCCCCGCGCGATCCGGGGTCGTAGTCGATGATCGTCATGCTGTAACCCGGCGCCTCCGACACCTTCACGCTGCGCGGGATGACGGTGCGCAATACCTTGTCGCCGAAGTAGCGCCGCACCTCCTCGGCAACCTGGTCGGCGAGCTTGGTCCGTCCGTCGTACATCGTCAGGATCACCGTCGTCACGTCGAGCTGCGGGTTGAGATGCGCCTTGACCATCTCGATGTTCCGCATTAGCTGTGACACCCCTTCCAGCGCGTAATACTCGCACTGGATCGGGATCATCACCTCGGGCGCGGCGACGAGTGCGTTGATGGTCAGCAGGCCCAGCGACGGCGGGCAATCCACGAAGACGTAGTCGAAGTCGAAGTGATCGAGCTCTGCCAAAGCGTTGCGCAATCGATTCTCACGCGCGACCATGCTGACCAATTCGATCTCGGCGCCGGCCAGATCGATGGTCGACGGAACACAGAACAACCGGTCGCTGTGCGGACTGCGGCGCAGCGCGGTCTCGATCGTCTCCTCGCCGAGCAGCACTTCGTACGACGACGGCGTACCGGCTTGCCGATCGGTGATACCAAGCGCGGTGCTCGCATTGCCCTGCGGGTCGAGGTCGATGACGAGCGTCTTGAGTCCCTGCAGGGCCAGCGCCGCGGCGAGGTTGACAGCGGTCGTCGTCTTGCCAACACCACCCTTCTGATTCGCGACGGTGAAGACACGGCGGCGGCTCGGCCGGCGCAGTGGCGGGTCGGTAGTGTGCAGTACCCGCATTGCACGTTCGGCCGCGGCCCCTATCGGGGTGTCGTAATCGTTCGATGTTTCACGTGAAACATCTACCGCGGTTTTGCTCGGCGCCTCATCCGCAAGAGGCACCGCCTCCTCTGGCGCCACCGGTGGCTCCACGGGTACGCCCGCCGCCTGCGGATGCTCGGCGCTCGGACTCGAGCCTCCGGACCGATCCCGGGGAGAGCTCATCGCTTTCTCCTGTCCGCCCTTGGTGCCGACCCGCGTCCCGATCGCATTGCGCGCTGCGCTACCACCACGGTTGCGGGCGGACGCAAATAGCTCGCGCGACATGTCACCACCCTGACATCAACTGCATCCAACGCTGCCATCCCACGCCGGTGCTCCACGACTTCGTCGGCAGCATGTTCACCCTTGAGCGCAATCATTCGTCCGCCCGGCCGTAGCAACGGGATGCTCCAGTTAGTCAACTTGTCCAAGGACGCGACCGCTCGCGACACCGCGACATCCCGCTCACCGAATCGTTTACGTACCCCGGGTTCTTCGGCCCGGCCGCGCACCACTTCGACGGTTAACCCTAGTTGGGCGACGACCTCTTTGAGAAACTCGCTGCGCCGCAGCAGGGGCTCGACAAGTGCGACATCGAGATCCGGTCGGGCAATCGCCAGGGGTATCCCCGGCAGTCCCGCCCCGCTGCCGACATCGACGAGCCGCTCGTTGTCCGCGAGCAGTTCGGCGACCGCCGCACTATTCAATAGGTGGCGGTCCCACACCCGGCCCACTTCCCGGGGACCCAGCAGGCCGCGCTCTACACCGGTTGTTGCGAGAATCTCCGCGTACGCCATCGCCGTATCCAGGTGCGGCCCGAAGATTTCCACGGCCGCCGGCGGCGCCGGACCAGGCCCGGCGGAGCCGCCCTCCTCGGCGGGCGCCCCTGCCCGATCGAACCCGCCGACATGTTTCACGTGAAACATTCCTCCGGTCTTCGGATCTACAGCACCATGCCGCGGGCGAACTACATCGGTGTAACCCGGTCCCGACTAGTCGTGCAGGACGACCACGCGACGACTCGGCTCCACGCCCTCGCTTTCGCTGTGGACCCCATCCACCGCCGCCACGGCATCGTGGACGATCTTCCGTTCGAACGGCGTCATCGGCTTGAGCTCTTCACGCTCACCACTCTCCAGCACGCGCCGCGCCACCTTGTCTCCCAGGGCGGCCAGCTCCTCGCGACGCCGCCGGCGCCAACTCGCGATGTCGAGCATTAGTCGGCTACGCACGCCGGTCTTCTGGTGGACTGCCAGCCGGGTCAATTCCTGAAGCGCATCGAGCACCTCGCCGCCACGGCCGACCAACTTGTTCAGGTCGTCGCTGCCGTCAATGCTGACAACCGCGCGGTTGCCCTCGACGTCCAGATCAATGTCGCCGTCGAAGTCCAATAGATCCAGCAGCTCTTCCAGATAGTCGCCGGCGATCTCCCCTTCGGCGACCAACCGCTCCTCCAGGTCGTCGCCTTCGTCGGCACCGGCCTCCGCCGTCGTCGCATCCTCGGCTTCGTCCTCGACCACCAGCTGGGTGTCCAACTCGCGTTCGGTGGTGTCAGCGTCCGTCATTTCCTCTCCCTCATCCATGGGTCCGTCCCTGTCTCATTCGGGTCACTCTCCGGAGACGGCCCGGTAAAGCTGTGGCGCTGTCCGTCAGCGCTTCCGTTTTTTCGGTCGAGCCCCGGGCCGGGGCGTGCGACTGGCCGGGGCATCGGCGCCGCCGGCTCCATCGGGTTTGTCCGGTGCAGCGTCTGTTGTCTTACCCTCCGACCCGTTGCCTCCGGTATTCGCCTTCGGTGTGCTCTCCTCGTCGACCGCTGACGGACCGTTCCCATTCGCGGGCGCTGCTTTGCGCTTCGGCTTGGCTCCCGGCAACGGTGCGTTGGCGGCACGGCGCTGCAGCACCTCTTGCTTCTTGGCCTCGTCCTCTTTCTCAATCATGTTGAAGACGTAGTGCTGCTGGCCGAAGGTCCAGATGTTGTTCGAGAACCAGTACAGAATGATCGCCAGCGGAAGGAACGGTCCGCCGACCACGACGCCGAGCGGAAACACGTACAGCGCGAGTTTGTTCATCATCGCGGTCTGCGGATTGGCGGCCGCTTCCGGACTTTGCCGCGCAATGGAGGCGCGGCTGTTGAAGTAGGTCGCGACGCCCGCGAGCAGCATCACTGGCGCTCCGACCAAGATGACCGAGGGTCGGCTGAAATCAATGAAGGCGTCCAACCCGGTCCGCTGCGTCATGGACGCGCCGATCGGTGCGCCGAACAGATTCGCGTCCAGGAAGTGTCCGACATCCGTCGGGCTGAACATGTAGTTGCCCGTCAGTCGGTTTTGGAGCACCGACATCTGCGGCTGTCCGAAGCCGCCCGTCGTCCGATTGAAGGACCGCAAGACGTGATAGAGCCCGAGGAACACCGGGATCTGAGCGAGCATCGGCAGGCAGCCCAGGATCGGGTTGAACCCGTGCTCGCGTTGCAGCTTCTGCATCTCGAGCGCCATGCGTTGACGGTCCTTGCCGTACTTCTTCTGTAGCGCCTTGATCTGTGGCTGCAGCTCCTGCATCTGGCGGGTAGTACGGATCTGACGCACGAACGGCTTGTACAACAGCGCGCGCAGCGTGAAGACGAGGAACATCACCGACAGTGCCCATGCGAAAAAGTTCGAGGGTCCCAGCAGCGCGCCGAACAGCTTGTACCAAACCCACATGATCCACGACACGGGGTAGTAGACGAAGTCGAGGCTAAACAGATCGAACGACAACAGATTCACTCTCCCCTCGCGGCGCCGGGTCCTCCCCGACGGCGCTGGTGTCTTCAACGTCCATCCGACAATCCCGGTGTTCTGAGGCGCGTTCCGGTATCGGGTCCCATCCTCCCCGATGCCATGGTCCACATTTGGCAAGCCTGACGACTGCCAGCCAACTCCCCCGAACCAACCCGTACTCGGTGAGGGCCTCGACCGCGTATTGACTGCAGGTCGGCATGAAGCGACACGTCGCCGGCCGCAGCGGCGACACCATGTGGCGGTACAGCTGAATCAGGAAAACCAGCCCGCGGACCACGGTCCTGCTTGCGTCACTCGCTCCCGCGCGCCCCGGCACCGTCACGGTCAACGGTTCGTCCCCGCGCGTTCGAACGCGCGCCGCAGACCCCGACGCAGCTCCTGCTCCAACCACGCCGACGACACCTGCCGGCTGCTTGGCAGCGCCCGGATGACGACTTGGTCGCGTTGATCGAGATCGGTCAGCATGCCCGCAACGGCGTGCCGAAGGCAACGTGCGACCCGGTGGCGATCGACGGCCGAGCCGACCGATTTGGCGACGATCAGCCCGACCCTCGGACCGATGTCGTCCTCATCTCCGCGCCGCACGTGGACGACGAGGTCGGGCTGCGCCGCGCGCATCCCGTGTTTCACTGTCGCGTCGAATTCCCGTGACCGCCTCATGCGGTTGCGCGCGGGAAGCACCGCCAACAAGCCTGTCCGTCGGATCAGGCAGATAGTGCGCGGCGGCCCTTGCGGCGTCGGCCAGACAGGATGGCGCGCCCAGCGCGGGTACGCATGCGCAGCCGGAAGCCGTGCACACGAGCTCGGCGCCGGTTGTTCGGCTGGAAGGTCCGCTTGCCCTTGGCCACGGCGTTCTCCTCGTTCTGTCTCGCTAGAAGCTTGTCCCCGCCATCCGGCCGTTCAGCTCAATCGCTTCGTGACTCGGTCGAAAAGTGGTTCCTGCTGCTGGCCGGCGCGGTCCCCTGGCTAAATAACTCCCGGGTCGCAGCCGTATCGCCGACTTTCGGGCGACTGTATGAGGGTACTGACGTGCGTTCGCTGGGTCAAACTTGGCCGGTACCAACGATCCCGCTGAAAACCAAGTTGAAATCTCGGCTAGTCGCGGCACACCCCGGCACACCCTAAATAACGCAATTGGAATGCAGCAGAACTGTTGGCAGCCGCGCGGAAAACTGTTAGCTTCGGGCAATGCCGTTTCAGACCGGAGCGGCGCTCGACAACGAAGCATGATGGCGGATCCACTAGCTGTGCGGGCGACCCAGCTCAGGTTGTCGCTAGCCCGCGGATCGCGAGCCGTCGCCGGTAGGTTGCGGCCCGTATACGCCTATCCTGTCCACACCTGTGTATAACTATGTGGACAGTTGCTTTGTCGCTCAGCATGGTTGTACCTCGACGTCGGACCAGGGAGATGCGTCGTTGACCGATGACCCCGGTTCTGGTTTCACGACAGTGTGGAATGCGGTCGTCTCTGAACTCAATGGCGTTTCCGACGCAGACGGCGCACTCGCTAATCGCACGACTCTTGTCACCCCGCTCACTCCCCAGCAGCGCGCGTGGCTGAATCTTGCTCAACCGCTGACTATTGTCGAGGGCTTCGCCCTCTTGTCGGTGCCGAGCAGTTTCGTGCAAAACGAGATCGAGCGGCACCTGCGCACCCCGATCACCGATGCGCTCAGCCGCCGGCTCGGTCAACAGATTCAACTCGGCGTCCGCATCGCCCCGCCGGCCGACGATGACGACGATGTCCCCTTTCCGCAAGGGGACACGTTCACCGATGAAGCCGGGCTAGAAACGTCAAGCGACACCGACGAGGCCGACGAAAACGGTGAAGCGATCGGTATCGAACAGAACTGGCCCAACTACTTCGCCGAACGTCCGCACAGCAAAGACGCGGCGGCAGCCGCCGGCGGAACGAGCCTCAACCGGCGCTACACCTTCGAGACTTTCGTCATCGGTGCCTCCAATCGGTTCGCGCATGCCGCGGCGCTGGCCATCGCCGAAGCACCGGCGCGCGCTTACAACCCGCTGTTCATTTGGGGCGAGTCCGGGCTGGGCAAGACCCATTTGTTGCATGCCGCAGGCAATTACGCGCAGCGGCTGTTCCCCGGCATGCGGGTGAAGTACGTGTCGACCGAGGAATTCACCAATGACTTCATCAACTCGCTGCGTGACGATCGGAAGGTTGCGTTCAAGCGCAGCTATCGCGACGTCGATGTGCTGCTGGTCGATGACATCCAATTCATTGAGGGCAAAGAAGGTATCCAGGAAGAGTTCTTCCACACCTTCAACACGCTGCACAACGCCAACAAGCAGATCGTCATCTCGTCGGACCGGCCGCCCAAACAGCTCGCCACCCTCGAAGACCGGCTGCGAACGCGGTTCGAGTGGGGCCTGATCACCGACGTCCAGCCTCCCGAGCTGGAAACGCGCATCGCGATTCTGCGCAAGAAAGCACAGATGGAACGGCTCGCGGTACCCGACGATGTGCTCGAACTCATCGCCAGCAGCATCGAGCGCAACATCCGCGAGCTCGAGGGAGCGCTGATCCGCGTCACCGCGTTCGCCTCGCTGAACAAGACGCCAATCGACAAATCGTTGGCCGAGATTGTGTTGCGCGATCTGATCGCCGATGCCAGCACCATGCAAATCAGCGCAGCGACCATCATGGCCGCCACCGCGGAGTACTTCGACACCACCGTCGAGGAGTTACGCGGGCCCGGCAAGACCCGGGCACTGGCGCAGTCGCGCCAGATCGCGATGTATCTCTGCCGTGAGCTCACCGATTTGTCACTACCCAAAATCGGTCAGGCGTTCGGCCGCGACCACACCACCGTGATGTACGCGCAACGAAAGATCTTGTCCGAGATGGCCGAGCGGCGTGAGGTGTTCGATCACGTCAAAGAACTCACCACTCGCATCCGTCAGCGGTCCAAGCGCTGATTTCGGCCTGCGCGCCAAACTTCTTCAAAAAACTTCCCACCCGTCTGTAACTCCAGTCACAGTCCGACGGTGTGCGCAGCATTGTGTACAAACGTGCCAAACAACAGTGCACCGATCGGCGCCGACGTGCACACCTCCGGACCATCCCCAACGGCCCAACACCGGCTGCACAGTTACCAACTGTGTCATCCACAAGCCGATCGCCGCGCTAGCTGCACCGAGCCCGATCTGTCCCCAGAATGCACAGGCCTTAATACTGGTACTGAGATCTCTTCGTCATTTCTTCTTTGAAGAACAGGTTTGGGGACGCGGGGCTGCACAGCGCCTGGCAAGCTCGCCTCCACTCGGCTTGTCGGCCTTCGCCATTAGCTTTCAAGATGGGCGCAGAAGCTCTACGGTTGTGATTCGACTCCCGTTGTGGGCGTCGCGGCTAGCAGGGCCGAAAGCCGGCCGCCGGTTTGTGAACTTTGGTAGGTGAAGGGACGCTATGGACGTGGCGACGACAAGTGCTGGTCTCACCGATCTGAAGTTTCGCCTGGTCCGAGAATCTTTTGCCGACGCGGTGTCGTGGGTCGCGAAGAATCTGCCGAGCCGTCCGGCGGTGCCCGTGCTGTCCGGTGTGCTGTTGACCGGCTCCGATGAAGGCTTGACCATCTCGGGATTCGACTACGAAGTTTCCGCAGAGGCACAGATCGCAGCCGAAATAGCTTCTCCTGGAAGTGTTTTGGTGTCGGGACGGCTGTTGTCAGATATCACTCGGGCATTGCCGAACAAGCCGATCGACTTTTACGTCGACGGGAATCGCGTCGCGCTGACGTGCGGCAGTGCGAAGTTTTCGTTGCCGACGATGGCGGTCGAGGATTACCCGACGCTGCCGACGCTGCCGGAAGAGACCGGCAGCTTGTCGTCGGATCTGTTCGCCGAGGCGATCGGCCAGGTCGCGATTGCGGCCGGCCGGGATGACACGTTGCCGATGCTGACCGGCATCCGGGTCGAGATCTCGGGTGAGAAGGTGGTTTTGGCCGCGACCGATAGGTTCCGGCTCGCGGTTCGTGAGCTCACATGGTCGGCGTTGTCACCGGACGTCGAGGCGGCGGTGCTGGTTCCGGCCAAGACTCTGGCCGAAGCCGCCAAAACAGGGACCGACGGTTCGGAGGTCCGGTTGTCGTTGGGCGCCGGGACGGGAGTAGGCAAGGACGGGCTGCTCGGGATTAGCGGCAATGGCAAGCGCAGCACCACGCGACTGCTCGACGCGGAGTTCCCGAAATTCCGCCAGTTGTTGCCGGCCGAGCACACCGCGGTCGCGACGATCAACGTGGCCGAGCTGGCCGAGGCCATCAAGCTGGTGGCGTTGGTGGCGGACCGCGGTGCGCAGGTCCGCATGGAATTCACGGAAGGCGCGTTGCGACTTTCGGCCGGCGCCGACGACGTCGGCCGCGCCGAGGAAGAACTTGCCGTTGACTTCGCGGGTGAGCCGTTGACGATCGCGTTCAACCCGACGTATCTGACCGACGGGCTCAGCTCGGTGAAGGCAGATCGGGTGTCGTTCGGTTTCACTACCCCGGGCAAGCCGGCGTTGCTGCGTCCGGCATTCGACGAGGACAGTCACCCGACGGGTAATGGTCCGTTCTCCGCGTTACCCACGGACTACGTCTACCTGTTGATGCCAGTTCGGTTGCCCGGATAGGTGTACGTCCGGCATTTGGGGCTGCGTGATTTTCGGTCCTGGGCACAAGCCGACCTCGAGCTCGAACAGGGCCGGACGGTATTCGTCGGTCCCAACGGTTTCGGGAAGACGAATTTGGTTGAGGCACTGTGGTATTCGACTACCTTGGGTTCACATCGGGTCGGAACCGATGCGCCGTTGATCCGGTCGGGCGCGGATCGCGCGGTGGTTTCGACGATCGTGGTCAACGAGGGCCGGGAATGCGCGATCGATTTGGAGATTGCCGCAGGCCGGGCGAACAAGGCCCGGTTGAACCGGTCGCCGGTGCGCAGTACCCGGGAGGTGATCGGGGTATTGCGTGCGGTGCTCTTTGCTCCGGAGGATCTGTCATTGGTCCGCGGGGATCCGGCGGACCGGCGCCGCTATCTCGATGATTTGGCGACGGTGCGCCGGCCGGCGGTCGCTGCGCTGCGCGCGGACTACGACAAGGTGCTGCGGCAACGGACCGCACTGTTGAAGTCATTGGCCGGATCGCGGTATCGAGGTGACCAGGGCGCGTTGGACACACTCGATGTGTGGGACAGCCGGCTAGCCGAGCATGGTGCCGAATTGATGTCTGCCCGTATCGATTTGGTGAATCAGCTGGCCCCGGAGGTGGAGAAGGCGTACCAGCTGCTGGCCCCTGGTTCACGCCCGGCGTCGATCAACTACCGAACCAGCATCGACGGTTTGGGCTCCGACGACGCGGGCACCGACCGTGAGTTTTTGGAAGCCGCGATGTTGGCCGCACTCGCGGCACGCCGCGGCGCCGAACTGGAACGCGGGGTATGTCTGGTGGGCCCGCACCGCGACGACTTGGAGCTGCGCCTGGGTGATCAACCGGCGAAAGGCTTTGCCAGCCACGGCGAGTCGTGGTCGTTTGCGATCGCGTTGCGGCTGGCCGGCTACGAGTTACTTCGTGCGGACGGCAGCGAGCCGGTGTTGTTGCTCGATGACGTGTTCGCCGAACTCGACGCCGCCCGCCGCCGCGCCTTGGCCACCGTGGCGGAATCCGCGGAACAGGTATTGGTAACCGCGGCGGTACTGGAAGATATCCCGGTGGGCTGGGACGCTAGACGGGTGCACATCGACTTGCAAGACGATGACACCGGTCGGGTTTCGGTGATGCAACCATGACCGGCGACGACGAGTCGGACGCGGCACCCGCCGGAATACCAAGTGGGCTCAGCGGTATCGACTTGGTCCGCCGCACCCTCGAAGAGGCGCGCGCCGCGGCGCGCGCGCAGGGCAAGGACGCGGGGCGCGGGCGCGGAAGTAATGCCGTCCCGCGGCGCGTCACCGGGCAGCGGCGCAGCTGGTCGGGTCCGGGACCCGACGTTCGGGATCCGCAACCGATGGGAAGGGTCGCCCGCGACCTGGCGAAAAAGCGCGGCTGGTCGGGACGTGTCGCCGAAGGCACGGTGCTCGGCCACTGGGCTTCGGTGGTGGGCCAACAGATAGCCGATCACGCCACCCCGACCGCGCTGAGCGAAGGTGTGCTCAGCGTGGCGGCCGAATCCACCGCTTGGGCCACCCAATTGCGGATGATTCAGGCACAGCTGTTGGCGAAGATCGCGGCTGCGGTGGGCAATGGGGTGGTGACGTCGCTGAAAATCACCGGGCCGGCCGCTCCTTCTTGGCGGAAAGGGCCTCGACACATCTCCGGGCGAGGTCCGCGCGACACGTACGGCTGACACAACGTTGGGATGGGCGCTTAGATTGACGTTGCTTCGTCACATCCCGGAGACGTGGATCGCATACTCTAACTGCCGTGTCTAGCGCGGCGTACTTGCCGGTTCCAGCCACGCAAACAGCAGATCCGGTTGAAGCCGTCCCGTGGACGCCGCTCCAAAAGCTTGGGTTTCAGATTGCTTTTCACCATCGGTGGTGGAATGCTAATCGTCGTTGGTGGCGTGATTTTGTTGCCGGCGGGCTACACAACCTCGTGGTTGCTCAAGATCGACGGGGATCGCTTGGAGCTGCGCAAGCCCGGGTCGGATTCAGCCCAGGTTGTCCTGCGTGCTATCCAGCCGGACAAGGACCACTTGGTGCTTTCGGGCGAGTTCGACGGCGGGCAGATCCAGGGCATATTCGAGCCTCGGTTCATGGAACGCAGCCAATCGGGCTTCCGACTCATCAGCCCGCCGATACCGCTGGATTCGGTTAGTTAGTCCTCCGCCTGGGTCAAGCCGACGCCGGCAACATGCCGTCAACAAGACGTAAATGTTCGCCCCCTCAGATCCGCGAGAACGAAACGGACCCCCACCGCGCACGTCCGGACGCGGTGTCAATAGAGAAAATAAGCGCACGGCGCGTCCAGATAGGTGGAAACGTGCCCAGAAAATCTGTCCAGACCCCCGATGACGGTAGAGTGGACTGATGCGACTGCTGCGGTGACTGGATCCGCCCGCATGAAACCCCGAGGAGAGCATTCCGACCGTGGCTGCCCAGAAGAAGAAGGCGCAAGACGAATACGGCGCGTCAGCGATCACCGTGCTCGAAGGCCTGGAGGCCGTCCGTAAACGCCCCGGCATGTACATCGGGTCTACCGGCGAGCGAGGCCTGCACCACCTGGTCTGGGAGGTGGTCGACAACTCGGTGGACGAGGCGATGGCCGGTTACGCCACCCAGGTCGATGTCCGCCTGCTAGACGACGGCAGCGTCGAGGTCGCCGACGACGGACGTGGTATTCCGGTAGCCATGCACGCCACCGGCGCGCCGACCGTCGACGTGGTGATGACCCAGCTGCACGCGGGTGGAAAATTCGGCGGCGAAAACAGCGGTTACAACGTCAGTGGTGGTCTGCACGGCGTGGGTGTGTCGGTGGTAAACGCGCTGTCGACCCGCCTCGAGGTCGATATCAAGCGTGACGGGCACGAGTGGTCGCAGTACTACGACCACGCCGTACCCGGAACCCTCAAACAGGGCGAGGCCGCGAAGAAGACGGGCACCACGATCAGGTTCTGGGCCGACCCGGACATCTTCGAAACCACCGATTACGACTTCGAGACGGTGGCACGCCGGCTGCAGGAAATGGCATTCCTGAACAAGGGATTGACCATCCACCTCACCGACGAGCGAGTCTCTCGGGAAGAGGTGGTCGACGACGTCGTCAGCGACACCGCCGAAGCGCCCAAGACCGCCGAAGAAAAGGCCGCCGAATCCACGGTGTCGCACAAGGTCAAGCAGCGGACGTTCCACTACCCGGGCGGCCTGGTCGACTTCGTCAAGCACATCAACCGCACCAAGAGTCCAATTCAGCAGAGCATCATCGATTTCGAAGGCAAGGGCACCGGCCACGAGGTCGAGATCGCGATGCAGTGGAACGGTGGATATTCGGAGTCGGTGCACACCTTCGCCAACACGATCAACACGCACGAGGGCGGCACCCACGAGGAGGGCTTCCGCAGTGCGCTGACGTCGGTGGTGAACAAGTACGCCAAAGACAAGAAGCTGCTGAAGGAAAAGGACGCCAACCTCACCGGCGACGACATCCGCGAAGGGCTGGCCGCGGTGATCTCGGTCAAGGTCAGCGAACCGCAGTTCGAGGGCCAGACCAAGACGAAGCTGGGTAACACCGAAGTCAAGTCGTTTGTCCAGAAGATCTGCAACGAACAGCTCACACACTGGTTTGAAGCCAACCCTTCCGAGGCGAAAACCGTTGTGAACAAAGCGGTGTCGTCGGCACAGGCCCGCATCGCCGCGCGTAAGGCGCGGGAGTTGGTGCGTCGTAAGAGTGCGACCGATCTGGGTGGGCTGCCCGGTAAGCTGGCCGACTGCCGTTCGACGGATCCACGCAAGTCCGAACTGTATGTGGTCGAAGGTGATTCGGCCGGCGGTTCGGCCAAAAGCGGGCGCGACTCGATGTTTCAGGCGATCTTGCCGCTGCGCGGCAAGATCATCAACGTGGAAAAGGCGCGCATCGACCGCGTCCTGAAGAACACCGAAGTCCAGGCGATCATCACCGCGCTGGGCACCGGCATCCACGACGAATTCGACATCACCAAACTGCGCTATCACAAGATCGTGCTGATGGCCGACGCCGACGTCGACGGCCAGCACATCTCGACGCTGTTGTTGACGTTGTTGTTCCGGTTCATGCGCCCACTGATCGAACACGGCCACGTGTTCTTGGCTCAACCGCCGCTCTACAAGCTCAAATGGCAGCGCTCGGACCCCGAATTCGCCTACTCCGACCGCGAACGCGATGGCCTGCTCGAGGCGGGGGCCAAGGCCGGTAAGAAGATCAACAAGGACGACGGTATCCAGCGCTACAAGGGTCTAGGCGAGATGGACGCCAAGGAGTTGTGGGAAACCACGATGGACCCCACCGTGCGGGTGCTGCGCCAAGTCACCCTCGACGACGCCGCCGCCGCCGACGAACTGTTCTCAATCCTGATGGGCGAAGACGTCGACGCGCGCCGCAGCTTCATCACCCGCAACGCCAAAGACGTCCGCTTCCTGGACGTCTGAGTAATCAGACCGGCCACCGTTGACCGACGAACGAGGACTACATGACTGACACCACGCTGCCCCCGGGTGACGACTCCGTCGACCGCATCGAACCGGTCGACATTCAGCAAGAGATGCAGCGTAGCTACATCGATTACGCGATGAGCGTGATCGTGGGCCGCGCGTTGCCGGAGGTCCGCGACGGCCTCAAGCCGGTGCACCGCCGGGTTCTCTACGCCATGTACGACTCCGGGTTCCGCCCGGACCGCAGCCACGCCAAGTCGGCGAGGTCGGTCGCGGAAACGATGGGTAACTACCACCCGCACGGTGACGCGTCGATCTACGACACCCTGGTCCGGATGGCGCAGCCGTGGTCGCTGCGGTACCCGTTGGTCGACGGGCAGGGCAACTTCGGCTCGCCGGGTAACGACCCGCCGGCCGCGATGCGGTACACCGAAGCGCGGCTGACGCCGTTGGCGATGGAGATGCTGCGCGAAATCGATGAGGAGACAGTCGATTTCATCCCCAACTACGACGGACGGGTACAAGAGCCGACCGTTCTGCCAAGCCGGTTCCCCAACCTGCTGGCCAACGGTTCGGGCGGCATCGCCGTCGGCATGGCGACCAACATCCCGCCGCACAACCTGGGTGAGCTGGCCGAGGCGGTGTTTTGGTGCCTGGACAATCACGAGGCCGATGAGGAGGCCACCCTCGCCGCGGTCTGCGAGCGGGTGAAGGGCCCGGACTTCCCCACCCATGGTCTGATCGTTGGCTCGCAAGGGATCCACGACGCCTATACCACCGGACGCGGCTCCATTCGGATGCGCGGAGTTGTTGAGGTAGAAGAGGATTCGCGCGGCCGGACCTCGCTGGTTATCACCGAGTTGCCGTATCAGGTCAACCACGACAACTTCATCACGTCGATCGCCGAGCAGGTCCGCGACGGCAAACTGGCCGGGATCTCCAACATCGAAGACCAGTCCAGCGATCGGGTCGGGCTGCGGATCGTCGTCGAGATCAAGCGCGACGCCGTCGCCAAGGTGGTGTTGAACAACCTCTACAAGCACACCCAGCTGCAGACCAGCTTCGGCGCCAACATGCTCTCCATCGTCGACGGTGTGCCGCGCACGCTGCGCCTGGACCAGATGATCCGCTTCTACGTCGCACACCAACTCGATGTGATCATCCGGCGCACCACCTATCGGTTGCGAAAAGCCAACGAGCGGGCCCACATTCTGCGCGGTCTGGTCAAAGCGCTCGACGCGCTGGACGAAGTCATCGCGTTGATCCGGGCGTCGGAAACCGTCGACATCGCCCGGGCCGGGTTGATCGAGCTGCTCGATATCGACGAAATCCAGGCCCAGGCCATCCTGGACATGCAGCTACGCCGGCTGGCCGCCCTGGAGCGTCAACGCATCGTCGACGACCTGGCCAAGATCGAAGCCGAGATCGCCGACCTGGAAGACATCCTGGCCAAGCCGGAACGGCAGCGCGGCATCGTGCACGACGAGCTCGCCGAGATCGTCGAGAAGCACGGCGACGCACGGCGAACCCGGATCATCGCGGCCGACGGCGACGTCAACGACGAGGATCTGATCGCGCGCGAGGACGTCGTCGTCACGATCACCGAAACCGGTTACGCCAAGCGCACCAAGACCGACCTGTATCGCAGCCAGAAACGCGGCGGCAAGGGCGTGCAGGGCGCCGGGCTCAAGCAGGACGACATCGTCGCGCACTTCTTCGTGTCGTCGACGCACGACTGGATCCTGTTCTTCACCACGCAGGGGCGGGTGTACCGGGCGAAGGCATACGAGCTGCCGGAGGCATCCCGGACCGCGCGCGGGCAACACGTCGCCAACCTGTTGGCCTTCCAGCCCGAGGAACGCATCGCGCAGGTCATCCAGATCCGCAGCTACGAGGACGCGCCATACCTGGTGTTAGCCACCAAGAACGGTCTGGTCAAAAAGTCGAAACTGACCGACTTCGACTCCAACCGTTCGGGTGGCATCGTCGCCGTCAACCTGCGCGATGGTGACGAGCTAGTCGGTGCCGTGCTCTGCTCGGCCGAGGAGGATCTGCTCCTGGTTTCGGCCAACGGGCAGTCCATCCGATTCTCGGCGACCGACGAGGCGCTGCGACCGATGGGCCGGGCCACGTCCGGTGTGCAGGGCATGCGGTTCAACGAGGACGATCGGCTGCTGTCGCTGAATGTGGTGCAGGAGGGCATGTTCCTGCTTGTCGCCACGGCCGGTGGCTACGCCAAGCGCACAGCGATCGAGGAGTACCCGGTGCAGGGGCGCGGCGGCAAGGGAGTTCTGACCGTTCAGTACGACCGCAGGCGTGGCAGTCTGGTTGGGGCGTTGATTGTCGACGACGACAGCGAGTTGTACGCGATCACGTCGGGTGGCGGCGTCATCCGCACCGCGGCGCGCCAGGTCCGTAAGGCCGGACGCCAGACCAAGGGCGTTCGCTTGATGAACCTGGGTGAGGGCGACACGCTGTTGGCCATCGCCCGCAACGCCGAGGAAAGCGCCGACGACGACATCACGGAAAACGGCGGAGCCGAGGAGTCGCAGAGCTAGCCCCGCCGGGGTGCGGGCCAAGGCAGTTGCCTGCCAAAGGACTGGCATCGGACGCGGGCAATTAGACTCAGCCCGACCAGAGACAATGCGCGGGCCACCGAGCGGGGGCCGAGGCAGCAGAGGTAAGGAGTCACCGGTGACCTCACCGAGCGAGCCGGGCGCCCCCAAGAAGGGCGACAGCCAGAACGGCGATGTTTCGGCCGAGCGTGCCGGTGCACAACCGCGGGGGACGCCGATCCAGGCGGGTCGTCCTAAGGAGGGTGGCGGGGATTCTCCGCCGTGGCAGCGCGGCGCGGCCCGGGCAGCCAACCCCGGCAACCGGCCGAGCGAACCGTCGACCGAGGCCCGGCCGCAGGGGCCGTCGTCCGGTGTCGACGTCCGCGTGAACCGCTTCACTTCCGGCGGCAGCGGTCCGGCTCCGTCGCGGCGGGACGACTTCGACGCGCCCAGCCGCGGTGACGGGCCCGCGCCCGAGGCCTACGCCAGCGAGTTGCCGGACCTGTCCGGAGGCATTCCGCGCGGATCGCAGCGCAGCACCAACCCGGAGCGCAGCTCGGAGTCATCGCAACCGTCGGGCGCCGGGCGCTCAACGGCGACCGAATCCCGCGAGAACCGGGACAGCCTGATTCAGGTGTCGCGTCGGCGAGGCGGCCCGGTTCGGGCCAGCATGCAGGTCCGAAGGATCGACCCGTGGAGCACCTTGAAGGTGTCCCTGATGCTTTCGGTGGCGCTGTTCTTCGTCTGGATGATCGCGGTCGCGTTCCTCTACCTCGTGCTCGGCGGCATGGGCGTGTGGGCCAAGCTCAATAGCAACGTCGGTGATCTGCTGAACAACACCAGCGGCAGCAGTGGAGAACTGGTCTCGAGTGGCACGATCTTTGGTGGCGCGGTCCTGATCGGCCTGGTGAATATCGTCTTGCTGACGGCGATGGCCACGATCGGCGCGTTCGTCTACAACCTGACGACCGACCTGATCGGCGGGATCGAAGTCACGTTGGCCGACCGGGATTAGTGCAGGTTTGGGGTGGGGCGGCGATTGCGGTAATCTTGTCGCTCGGCTGTACGCGAGTACGGGCCTATAGCTCAGGCGGTTAGAGCGCTTCGCTGATAACGAAGAGGTCGGAGGTTCGAGTCCTCCTAGGCCCACAACCATGTGTCCGTCAATACGTTGTGTGAGACTTGCATTGCCGTTGGCCCTGATTGCCTTGGGCGCGGCGGTGGTGCGGTCAAGGCGCGGGGTCGAAGTCTGGCACGTGGCGGCGGTTGATCCCGCACCCGTCGACCGGCAAGAGGGGCCTTAGCTCAGTTGGTAGAGCACCGCCTTTGCAAGGCGGGTGTCAGGGGTTCGATTCCCCTAGGCTCCACAAATCGGCAGCGCGATCGAAATTCCGGCCGTGGCGCCGAATTACCTACTCCTCCACGGATGTTGGTCTTCAGCCTTCCGGTGGTTTGCGCCCCGTTCATTTGCTGCTCGACACACAGTGACCCGGCGGGCGCGGCCATATCATTAGCTGTATCGTGCGGCTCATGATGAAATCAGCGCGGGTCGCCGGTGCCGCGTCGCTGGGAGCAGCATTAACGATCGGCGGAATCGCAATTGGAATCGCAATGGCTCCGCCTGCCTCGGCGGGCTGTCAGACCACGCTTATCCCGGGAGAGTCCTACTGCGACAAACCCGTAGGCCCGAACGGAATCTGGGAGCGGTGCCACCAGGCGCCCAGCTACCCGGTCTACGGCGGCCGGGGCGTGATCGAGGACGTCACCCCGCCGCCGGATTGTTACCCGGTTGACCCGGCGCAGCCCGTTCCGCTCGGGCAGCCACCGAACCACATCGACGACTGAATAGTCGTTTAGTGGGATTCGCAGGCGATGCCGTCGTTGTCCCGGTCTAGCTTTTGCTGGTAGGCGGGATCACCGCGCGGGATGTTGTAGCGGCCGTCTGCCGCGGCCGCCTTGCAATTGGCACACGGCGGGTCTGCCTGCGCCGCGGGCGCGACGACGATGCCGATGCCGAGCCCAGCTGCAACCGTGGCCAACGCGGCCACCAAGGCGCGCATCTCCATGTGCTCACCGCCTTTCCGTGCGGGCTACGAGATTACGGTGAGAAGCACGGCCGCGAGGTGAAATTGGCCGGATGCGCAACGTCTGAGGCGAGTTCCTCAGGCGCACAACAACACCGAAAGGCAGAACCGCGTTGGTACTGCGGTGTTGGTTGTGCCGTTCGCCGTATCCCGTGACCGACAGCACCGAACCGACGGCCCGTGGCCGAAACGCTAAGGCGGGCCCACAGCGTTCTCGACGGCCCGTCGCGCCGGCCTCAGGGCCGCGGCTGCACGTCCACACTGGGCGGCCGCAGCGACGGCTCGGGGTTGGCGCGGCGGGTTGAGCGCCGCACGATGCTGAATGCGGCCGCACCGCCGGCCAGCACGACGACGGCGGCTCCCGCAATCAGGAGCGGGCGCTTGCCCCGGCGGCGCCGGGATTTGCGCGCATCCTGGAGCGCCTGCGGCAGGCTCGAAACCACCTCTTGCGCTGCGGCCAACTCCTGGGCGATCGATTCCTGCGCCGCGGCGATCTCACGCGCCAGTTGGCCTTCGCGGTACCGGCGCCGCAACTCCGCGGCCGTCGACCGCACGGAATCCGCCCCCAGCCCAATGACACCGCGGGTGACGTCCACCGGTCCCAGCGCCGAGTAACTCAAGCCGCGGGATAGTCGCTGCCTAGGGGTCAGCTGGGATTCCGCCTGCGCGTTCATCTGACACCTTTCTGTGCCGGGCCGTGGAACCTACAGACTGCCACCTTAAAAACACCGGCGTGCCTATTGCCGCGCGACGGCTGGATTTTCGGCACCGAACTACGCCGAGCGACACCCGGTGCGGGCGGGCCCGCGGGCAATGGCAGACTCTGGTGTCGTGACCAACAGCCCGAATCAGACTGCCACTGCCACACTGCACACCAACCGCGGCGACATCAAGATCGCCCTGTTTGGAAACCACGCGCCGAAGACCGTCGCCAACTTCGTTGGCCTGGCGCAGGGCACCAAGGAGTACTCGACCCAAAACGCGTCGGGTAGCCCCTCCGGTCCGTTCTACGATGGCGCGGTCTTTCACAGAGTGATCCAGGGCTTCATGATCCAGGGCGGCGACCCGACGGGCACCGGCCGCGGTGGCCCGGGCTACCAGTTCGCCGACGAGTTCCACCCGGAGCTGCAATTCGACAAGCCCTATCTGCTGGCGATGGCCAACGCGGGTCCGGGCACCAACGGCTCACAGTTCTTCATCACCGTCGGGCAGACGCCGCACCTGAACCGGCGCCACACCATCTTCGGCGAGGTGACCGAACCCGACTCGCAGAAGGTGGTCGACGCGATCGCGACGACGTCCACCGACGGCAACGACCGTCCGACCGACCCTGTCGTCATCGAGTCGATCACGATCTCCTAGATCGTTTCCCGGATACGCCGGCCAGCTAGGCGTCGTTTCGACCGGCGTAGCCGGCGTCGGTGAGCGCGTCGAGCACCTCGAGTGGCTCGGTGCCGAGGTCCCAGCGGGAGAACAGCACCAGGCTGTCGCCGGCCGTTTCCACTTCGAGGAAGCGCACCCTGCGCCCGAAGCGGCGGAACTCGGTAATCCGAATGATCTTGATGTCGTCGTGCTGCAATACCTGCGTCTGGAACCATCCCCGCATCACCAATCCGGTGGGGGTAATTGCCAGCTTCGGTCGCGCGCGCCACGTCGCGCCCGCAAACAACAGCAGACCCGCCCCGGCAATCCCCACCAGAACGCGCCCCGGGGGGTCTGTGACTAGGGTCACACTGGCGATAGCCATGAACAACCCGCCGAGGCCACAACCAGCGACTCCCGCAGCGCGCGGTTCCCACTGTGTTTGCTGCATGCTGCCCTTAGCCCCTCCCACCACTGTCGATGCAGTTATCCACATCAGCTATTAACAGTGGGGATAAATCACACGCGTGTGATTGGGTGCTCACAAGGTTGCTGAGTTAACGGCGGACCGACCCCAAGATGAATTCATTCGCCATTTGATCTTGGTTAGTGCCAGCGCATCGTGAGCAACAAGCCGGTGATCATGAAAGCGAACGCGATCGCGTAGTTCCACGGACCCAGTTCCGCCATCCAGTGCAGGGCGGTCGGGGCCTGGCTTCCGACGGCCGCCAACTGGAACACCATCAGCCAAACGAGGCCGATCAGCATCAGACCCACGAACAGAGTGACGAACCACACGCTGGACGGTCCGACCTTCACTTTCACCGGCGTCCGGCTAACCGCGCTGACGGTGAAGTCGTTCTTCTTGCGGACCTTGGACTTAGGCATGATTACCTCGAGATCACGGTGAGTGGGACGGGGTGCAACGATAGCGGTTACAGCTACACGCAGGACTTGGCTACGAGATTAACCCATCTGGTCCCTCGACCAGGAAATTGGAGACTCGATGACCCAGACCCACCGGTCACCCTGGCGCTTCGGTGTCCCGTTGGTTTGCCTGCTGGCGGGGCTGCTGCTGGCCGCCACGCACGGGGTATCCGGCGGCGCCGAGATCCGTCGCAGTGACGCGCCGCGGCTGGTCGACCTGGTCCGCGAGACGCAAGCCTCGGTGAGTCGCCTGAAGGCCGAGCGCGACGAGCTGGCCGGCAAAATCGACTCGACGCATCTGCGGTCTTCGGATGCTGCGCTGGCGGCCATGCTGCGGCGGTCGGCCGAGCTGGCCGCCGGCGCGGACATGACCCCGGTCCATGGGCCGGGCCTGGTGGTGACACTTGACGACGCCCAGCGCGACGCCAACGGCCGCTTCCCACGCGATGCCTCTCCCGACGACCTGGTGGTGCACCAGCAAGACATCCAGGCCGTCCTCAACGCCCTGTGGAGCGCCGGCGCCGAGGCGGTCCAGATGCAGGATCAGCGGATCATCGCGACGTCCGTGCCGCGCTGCGTGGGCAACACGCTCCTGCTCAATGGGCGTACCTACAGCCCGCCGTACACGATCACCGCGATCGGCAATGCCGCGGCCATGCAGGCGGCACTGGCCGCCGCTCCGCTGGTGATTCTGTACAGGCAGTACGTCGTCCGATTCGGGCTCGGCTACCACGAGGACGCCAAGCCCGACGTGCAGCTCGTCGGGCACTCCGAACCGGTCCGCATGCATTTCGCGCAGCCGGCCGGCCCCGTCGGCTACTGAGGACCCACTGAGCAGGCCCGACGCTCGGCCGGGCGGTAACCTGACACGATGCGGATCCTGGTTGTCGACAACTACGACAGCTTCGTGTTCAACCTCGTGCAGTATTTGGGGCAACTCGGAGTCGAGGCTGACGTGTGGCGCAACGACGACGCCAGGCTCCTCGACCCCCCAGGTGGGCATGCCGCCATCGCCACGCAGTTCGACGGCGTGCTGCTGAGCCCAGGGCCGGGTACCCCGGAACGTGCGGGCGCGTCGATCGATCTGGTCCGGGCGTGCGCAGCAGCGGCCACCCCGCTGCTTGGTGTCTGTCTTGGGCACCAGGCCATCGGCGTCGCGTTCGGCGCCACCGTCGACCGTGCACCAGAACTCCTGCACGGCAAGACCAGCAGTGTTCACCACACCAATGTCGGTGTGCTACAAGGACTTCCGGACCCGTTTACGGCGACTCGATACCACTCACTGACGATCCTGCCGGAATCGCTGCCGCCGGTGCTCGAGGCGACGGCCCATACCCGCAGCGGGGTCATCATGGCCGTGCGCCACACCGAGCTACCGATCCACGGTGTGCAGTTCCACCCGGAGTCGCTCCTCACCGAGGGCGGGCACCGGATGCTGGCCAACTGGCTGGCCTACTGCGGGTGGTTGCGCGACGACACCCTGATCCGCCGGTTGGAGAACGAGGTTCGTTCCGCGGTGCGGCCGTATTTCCCGGCCGATCCCGCGGCTACTGACCGAACTTCAGCGTGATGATTCCATCCCGGTTGACCCCGGCACCGGCCGGGGGATTCTGGTACACCACTTTGTGGGACTGAGAGCCACCGGCGTCGACATCGGCGCCCTTGTCCAGCACCCCGGTCCAGCCCAGCGCGCGTAGCCGCGGTTCGGCGTCGGTCCAGAACATGCCGGTCAGGTCGGGCATCAGGAATTGATTGCCCTTCGACACCTGCAACTCGACGATCGAGTCCACCGGAACCGTCTGCCCCTTAGGCGGATTGGTGCCGATCACCTCGCCGGCCGGGCGAGGGCTGTCCACCGCCGTCTGGGTGAGCTTGGTAAAGCCGTAGACCGTGAGGTTCTTCTGCGCGATGTCGACGGTCTGGCCCGCGACGTCGGGGACCTGCTTGGTCTCGGGCCCGGAGCCCACGATCACGGTGATCACGTTGGTGATCGCCGATGTCTGATTCGCGGGCGGGTTGGTGCCGATCACCTTGCCCAGCAGCTCTGGGGTCGACGGCGAGTTCGCCTGCTTGAACTTGGTGAACCCGGCAGCCTTCAGCTTGCTTACGGCGTCGGAATAACTCATCGAGGACACGTCGGGCACTTCGCGTTGCTCGGGTCCGGTCGAGACGTTGATCGTGATCTCGTCGCCGGCCGCCACCGACGCGTTGGCGCCGGGATCGGTGCTGATGACGTGGTCGGGCGGGATCGACGAGTCGGGCTTCTGCAGCGTGCGCGTCTTGAAGCCTCGATTCTGCAGGGCGGCAACGGCATCCGCGGATACTTGGCCGCGCATGTCGGGCACCTGCACATCGCGGGTGGAGCCGCCGAACGTGTTGAACGCGATGACCACGACGATCGTCAGCACCGCCAGCACGGCGACCGCGACAACCCAGCGACCGACCGGACCGCCCATCCGATCGGGATCGGCGTCGGCCAGGCGCTGGCGCGGCGGGTCGGTGCGCGGACTGTGCCCCGGACCGACGGACGTGAGCATCGAGGTCCGCTCGGCGTCGGTGAACACCTTCGGCGCCTCCGGCGGTTCTCCGTTGTGTACCCGAACCAGGTCGGCGCGCATCTCGGCCGCGGTCTGATACCGGTTGTCCGGGTTCTTGGCCAGCGCCTTGAGCACGACGGCGTCCAGGTCCGGGGAAATGCCGGCGTGCCGCTTCGACGGAGGCACCGGGTCCTCGCGGACATGTTGGTAGGCAACCGAAACCGGTGAGTCTCCGGTGAAAGGTGGTTCCCCCGTGAGCATTTCGTAAAGCACGCAGCCCAGCGAGTAGACATCGGAGCGGGCGTCGACGGAATCGCCGCGAGCCTGTTCCGGCGAAAGGTATTGGGCAGTACCGATCACGGCCGCGGTTTGGGTGACGCTGTTGCCACTGTCGGCGATTGCGCGCGCGATGCCGAAGTCCATCACCTTGACCGCATTGGTGGTGCTGATCATGATGTTCGCGGGTTTGACGTCGCGGTGGATAATGCCGTTTTGGTGGCTGAAGTTCAGGGCCTGGCAGGCGTCGGCGATGATCTCGATCGCGCGGCGCGGCGGCAGGGGTCCGTCGTTGTGCACGATGTCGCGCAGCGTGACGCCGTCGACATACTCCATGACGATGTAGGGCAGCGGACCGGCGGGTGTTTCTGCCTCGCCGGTGTCGTAGACCGCCACGATGGCCGGGTGATTCAGCGCCGCGGCGTTCTGGGCCTCGCGACGGAAACGCAAATAAAAACTCGGGTCGCGGGCAAGATCTGCGCGCAGCACCTTCACCGCGACGTCGCGATGCAAGCGGACGTCGCGGGCCAAGTGAACCTCGGACATGCCGCCGAAACCCAGGATGTCGCCCAGTTCGTATCGGTCGGACAGGTGCTGCGGGGTGGTCATTGCGGTGTCTCGTGTCGGGCCGTCGACAGGCTGGGCGTCAAGGGGGTAGCCCAGCTCAGTTCGGGTGGCCTGCTGTGGAATCCAGAATTACTTATCCCGCCGCGATCCGTCCAATCCAGCCGCAAACTCGGGGCCGAACCGCTCGGTGTCTTGCTGGCCGGCGGGGGCCCGTTGGCCGGCGGCGTCCCGGTGTCGGTGACGGTCGGGGGCGGAGGTTGCTGCTGTGGGTTGTCGCCGCGGGAGTTGATCACGATGAGCACCGCGATGATGATCGCGAGCGCGCCCAGCACCCCCGCGGCCCACAGCAGCGCGCGCTGACCCGACGAAAAGGTGCGCCGGGCCGGCGGCTGGCGGCGGCTCGTCGTCGGCTGGGAGCGACGCGGCGCGGCAGTACGGGGACTGACCGCGGCGGCGGACCGGGTCTGTGGGTTCGATGGAATGGCCGCCGGCGAGGCCCGTCCGGGCGGCGGTGACTGGCTGGGCCGTGGGGGACGGCGGCCGGCGCGCACGGCGGCCACGGCGTCGGCGAACGGCCCCCCGCTGCGATAGCGCATGCCGGGGTTCTTCACCAGCGTGATCTCGATGAGTTCGCGCACATTGGGCGGAAGCTCGGGCGGCAGCGGCGGCGGGGGCTCCTTGATGTGCTTCATCGCGACCGTCAAGGCGCCGTCACCGGTGAACGGACGCTTACCCGAAACCACTTCGTAGCCAACAACTCCCAGTGAATACACGTCGCTGGACGGGGTGGCGTCGTGGCCCAGCGCCTGCTCGGGCGCGATGTATTGGGCGGTGCCCATCACCATGCCGGTCTGGGTGACCGGCGCGGCGTCGACGGCCTTGGCGATACCGAAGTCGGTGATCTTCACCTGCCCGGTCGGGGTGATCAGGATGTTCCCCGGTTTGACGTCGCGGTGTACCAGCCCGGCGGCATGCGCGATCTGCAGCGCCCGGCCCGTCTGCTCGAGCATGTCCAGCGCGTGACGCAGCGACAGCCGGCCGGTGCGTTTGAGCACCGAGTTCAGCGGCTCACCGTTGACTAACTCCATCACCAGATAGGCGGTGCGGCCCTCGCCGTCCATCTGGCTTTCGCCGTAGTCGTGCACGGCGGCGATTCCCGGATGGTTGAGCATCGCGGTGGTGCGCGCCTCGGCGCGGAACCGCTCGATGAACTCGGGGTCCTGGGAGAACTCCGCCTTGAGGACCTTGACCGCCACGCGACGGCCCAGCCGGCTGTCCACCGCCTCCCACACCTGGCCCATGCCGCCGGTGGCGATCAGGCGCTGCAGCCGGTACCTGCCCGACAGCGTCACTCCAACTCGGGGGCTCATGGCTTGCCTCCCGCACGCTTCAGTCCTCGCACGTTCCGTGCTGCGATCCTCACCTGCGCTCGCCTGCGGAAGCTCATGGGCCCCCCTGCAATGCGGCCTGGATGACGGCCCGCCCGATCGGTGCCGCGAGCGCACCGCCGGTGGCCGAAAGGCGGTCGGCACCGTTCTCCACGAGCACCGCCACGGCAACCTTCGGCGACTGCGCGGGCGCGAACGCGATGTACCACGCGTGCGGCGGAGTGTTCCGCGGGTCGGCGCCATGCTCTGCGGTACCGGTCTTTGATGCGATCTGCACGCCGGGAATGGCCCCTTTCTGCTGTGCAGCCTTCTCGGCACCGACCATGAGCTCTGTCAGCTTAGCGGCGATCTGCGGCGATACCGCGCGGCGCTGCTGATAGGGCGCAGTCGTGCTGATGTTGGCCAAGTCCGGTCCCTTGAGGCTCTCGACCAGGTAAGGCTGCATCGTCACGCCGCCGTTCGCGATGGTCGCGGCGATCTCCGCATTCTGGAGCGGGGTCAGCGCTACGTCCTTCTGTCCGATGCTAGACATCCCGAGAGCGGCGGCATCCGCGATTATCCCAACCGTCGATTCCGCGACTTGAAGCGGAATGACGCCCGGGCTGCTGTCCAGGCCGAACGAATGCGCCATGCTGCGCAGGGCCTCCGACCCGGTGAGGATGCCCAGCTGGACGAACGCGGTGTTGCACGACTTGGCGAAGGCCTCGCTCAGCGAGACGGTCGGTTGGTCGCCGCACGGCGTGCCGCCGTAGTTCTCCAGGGTGGCGGTGCTGTTGGGCAGCGGGATCGTGGCCGCCGCCGTCAGCTGCTCGTCGTCCTTGGCACCGGCCTGCAGCGCCGCCGCGGTGGTGATCACCTTGAACGTCGAACCGGGTGGGTAGGTCTCCGAGATCGCGCGGTTGGTGAGCGGGTTGTCCGGGTCGTCGCGCAGCCGCTGCCACGCCTGCGCCTGCACCTCGGGGTCGTGCGACGAGAGCAGGTTGGGGTCATACGACGGCGAGGACACCATGGCCAAAATCTTGCCGGTGGATGGCTCCAGGGCCACCACGGCTCCCTTGCACGGCGGCCCGCCGCAGTCCTGCTGCATCGCGTCCCAGGCGGCCTGCTGCATCCGGGGGTTGATCGTGGTGTCGACATTGCCACCGCGGGGATCCCGGCCGGTGAAGAAGTCGGCCAGCCGGCGTCCGAACAGTCGCTCGTCGGAGCCGTTCAGCAGCGAATCCTCGGCGCGTTCCAGGCCGGAGCTGGAATACCGCAACGAGTAGAAGCCGGTGATCGGGGCGTACACCGCGGGGTTGGGGTACACCCGCAGGAAACGGAACCGGCTGTCGGTGGCCACCGAGTAGGCCAGCAGCTGGCCGCCCGCGATGATCTGGCCGCGCTGGCGCGAGTATTCGTCGAGCAGGACGCGTTGGTTGCGCGGGTCGGCCCGCAGCCCGTCGGCGGCGAACACCTGCGTCATGGTGGCGTTGAGAAGGAGGAGCACGATCAGCGCCATCACGGTCATCGAGATCCGGCGGAGAGAGGTGTTCATACCTTCTGAATCACCTCGGTGCCGGCCGTCGCGATCGGCGACGTATCGCGCGTGTGGGATCGCAACGGGCGTCGGGCGCTATGCGAGATGCGCGCCAGGATGGCCAACAGCACGTAGTTGGCCAGCAGTGAGGATCCGCCGTAAGACATCCACGGTGTGGTGAGCCCGGTCAGCGGAATGAGCTGAGTGACACCGCCGACGACGATGAACAGCTGGATCGCCAGCGTCGAGGCCAGGCCCGCGGCCAGCAGCTTGCCGAAACTATCTCGGGTCGCGATCGCGGTACGCATGCCCCGGACGATGACGATCGTGTACAGCATCAGAAGGGCCGCCAGCCCCACTAATCCAAGCTCTTCACCGAACGCGGCGATGATGAAATCGGTGGAGGCGGCCGGCACCGTGTCGGGCTGGCCGTTGCCCAGACCGGTGCCGAAGATACCTCCGGTAGCAAAGCTGAACAGCGACTGCACGATCTGATAGCCGCTGCCGTCGGGATCGGAGAACGGGTCCCACCACATCTGCACCCGAGTCCGTACATGCGCGAAAATGAAGTACGCGACAACGCTTCCCGCGGCGAACAGCACCAGCCCGATGACCACCCAGCTGAAGCGTTGGGTGGCCAGGTAGACCACCACCAGAAACGACGCGTAGAGCACTAGCGAAGTGCCGAGATCCTTTTCGAAGACCATCACACCGATCGAGATCACCCACGCCGCCAACAGCGGTGCGAGGTCCCGCGGCCGCGGCAGGGTCATCCCCATCAGGTGCTTGCCGACGCTGGTGAACAGACTGCGCTTGGCGACCAGCACTGCGGAGAAGAAGATCAGCAGCAGAATTTTGGAGAACTCGGCGGGCTGAATCGAGAAGCCCGGCAAGCGAATCCAGATCTTGGCGCCGTTCTGCTCCGACAAGGTGGCCGGCAAAATGGCGGGGATGGCCAAGAAGATCAGCCCCGTGAGCCCGAAGATGTAGCCGTAGCGCGCCAGCTGCCGGTGGTCTTTGAGGAAGGTGACGACGAGCGCGAACGCGGCGACGCTGACCAGGGTCCACAGCACCTGCTGGGTTGCGCTGGGGTGATGACGGCCGCTGAGCTCGTTGCCGACAAGGTCCAGCCGGTGGATCATCACCAAGCCAAGTCCGTTGAGCAGCGCCACAATTGGCAGCAGCAACGGGTCGGTGTACGGGGCGAACCGTCTAATGGCCAGGTGCGCGCCTCCGAACAGGGCCAGGAATCCCAGCCCGTAGCTGGCGATGCCCCAGCGTAGGCCGCGCTCCTGGTTGGCATCGACGATCAGCAGCGCGGCGACGGTGATCAGCGCGGCGAAGCACAGCAACAGCAGCTCGGAGTTGCGCCGAGTCGGCAGCGACGGCGCGAGCGTGACCGGCGGTTGGACCTGCGTGGTCATGCAGCCGCCCGGCAGTCGATGCCCGGCTGAGGTGGAAGTGGCGGGAGCGTAGTCACCGTCTGGGGAGGAGTCGTGGGCGACGTAGTCGCGGGCGCTGCTGGAGTGGTGCTGACAGGGCCGGGGTTTGCGGGCGTACTGGTGGGTGGGGTGCCGCTGGAAGGGGTGGGGGGTGCTGTGGCGCTCGGCGGTGTGGCCCCGCTCGTCACCGGGCTCGGGGGCGCGGGCGGCGAGGTCGCTCGGGGCGGCGGGCAGGGGGGCAGCAGGTTATTCGCCGACAATTCCTTCAACTGGGATTCGGCCTCGTCGAGTGTCCCGGCCGGGAGTCCGGCCAACACCTGGGCGCGAGCGGCGGGGCGCAGATCCTCCAATTGCATCAGCCGGCAGTCGAGGTGGCCACCGGATTGGCCGAAGCTGATGATCGATAAGTCGTTGCGTGCGTTCAAACAGCCCACCAAGTAGGGCTCGTGTAGCGACATGCCCAGTAGCGAGCCCTGAATGCCCCGTATGATCGACACCATGCCGTTGTATTCGGCGACGTAATAGTTGCTCCGGATGATCGCTCGCCCGACGGCCAGGCCGGTGAGCGCCAGCAGCACCACCAGGGTTACGACGATAAACATCCGCCGCCATGCGAAGCGCGGCCGAGGTGCCGGCTCCTCTTGTGGCACAACGCGTTTGGCCGCCTCTTTGCGGGGGCCGATAGCCGAAGCTCGGCCCGCCGAGGTGTTGGGCAGGGTGAGTTGGTCTTCTTCGCCGGATACCGCACCGGCCAGAATCGGCTGGGTCTGGCCATAGTCGTAGTCGACGACATCGGCCACCACGACCGTCACGTTGTCGGGACCGCCGCCGCGCAGCGCCAATTCGATGAGGCGGTAGGCACTTTCGGCGACGTCGGGAATCTGCAGTGCCTCGTGGATGGTCTCGTCGCTGACCGGATCGGACAGCCCGTCCGAGCAGAGCAGGTAGCGATCACCGGCGCGGGCTTCGCGCATCGTCAACGTGGGCTCGACCTCGTGACCCGTCAGGGCCCGCGTGATCAGCGATCGCTGCGGATGGCTGTGCGCCTCTTCCTTGGTGATGCGTCCTTCGTCGACCAAGGTCTGGACGAAGGTGTCGTCCTTGGTGATCTGGGTCAGTTCTCCGTCGCGGAGCAGATAGCCGCGCGAGTCTCCGATATGCACGAGCCCAATACGGTTGCCCGCGAACAGGATTGCGGTCAGGGTGGTGCCCATCCCCTCGAGGTCGGGCTCCATCTCTACTTGGGCGGCGATCGCCGAATTACCGGAGCGCACCGCCGTATCGAGCTTGGCCAGCAGGTCGCCGCCGGGTTCGTCGTCGTCGAGGTGCGCCAGCGCGGCGATCACCAACTGGGAGGCCACCTCGCCGGCCGCGTGGCCACCCATGCCGTCGGCTAGGGCCAGCAGTCGAGCGCCGGCATAGACCGAGTCTTCGTTATTGGCGCGTACCAAGCCGCGATCGCTGCGGGCGGCATATCGCAGGACCAGAGTCACGGGCGCCACTCTTCCCCGCGAGTGGGTGAGGGTCCCCCGACCCCGGTTATGCCGGCATCATCATCGCCGTCGCGGGTCATGGGCGCAGCTCGATTGCCGTCTTGCCGATCCGAATCGGCGTTCCGATTGGAACTCGTACCGCAGTGGTCACCTTCGCCCTGTCAAGGTAAGTACCGTTGGTCGATCCTAGATCCTCGACGTACCATTCCAAGCCGCGCTGAGACAGCCGGGCGTGCCGCGTCGAGGCGTAGTCGTCGGTCAGCACCAGCGTCGAGTCGTCCGCACGTCCGATCAACACCGGCTGCCCGCTGAGCGTGATGCGTGCACCTGCCAGCGCTCCTTCGGTCACCACCAGATAGCGGGCGGCATGGCGGCGCTGGCGGGACGGCAGCAACGTGCCGCGCAACGCCAAACCGCGGCGCACCATGACCGCACCGGTTGGTGCGTAGATGTCAGTCTTCAAGATCCGGAGAACAGACCAGATGAATACCCATAACAGCATTAAAAATCCGGCACGCGTCAGCTGCAGTACCAGTCCCTGCATCTGGCGTCCTTTCCGTCCTGGCGCCGCACCTCATGAAACCAAGCAACGTCACGATACTTGGAGGGCGATCGACGCGGGGCGAAGCTCGGCAGCTTACGGCCGGTGCGTTCAGTGGATCCGAACGATGATCTCCGAGTGGCCCAAACGGATCACGTCGCCATCGGCCAACTGCCACTCCTGTACCGGCGCGTTGTTCACGGTCGTGCCATTGGTGGAGTTGAGGTCCGACAGCAGCGCGACTTGTCCGTCCCAGCGGATTTCCAGGTGGCGCCGTGACACACCGGTGTCGGGCAAGCGGAACTGCGCGTCTTGCCCGCGCCCGACGATGTTGGAGCCGTCACGCAGCTGGTAGGTCCGGCCGCTACCGTCGTCGAGCTGCAGCGTGACCGCCGTTCCGGCGGACCCGTAGCCACCCTGCCCGTAACCGCCGTAGCCGCCGCCGGCCTGCTGGCCATAGTCAGCCTGCTGGCCGTGCTCGTAATCGCGGTGAGCGGTCTCGGGGTATGCACCGCCGGCTCCTGGACCGTAGCCACCGGCCGGGACGTTCTCCGCGTACTGCGTGTAATCCCCGCCGCCGTACTCCTGCTGGCCGCCGTAGCCCTGGCCACCTTGCGGGTAGCCCTGGTCGTATCCGCCGGCCGGCTGCTCGGGGTAGGACGGCCGCTGCTGTTCGGGCGCGGCTGCGGGTGGGTAGCCGCCCTCTTCGGGACGAGCTGGCCCGCGACCGTACTCGCCGTAACCGCCGCCGTAGGCCTGGCCCCCGCCGGGCTGCCCGTAGCCACCCTGGCGGTAGCCCTGGTCGTAACCTTGTCCGGCCTGGTCGTAGCCCTGAGCGCCATAGCCGCCACCGGCTGGCGGACGCTGCTCGTACGACGGCGGGTAGCCCTGACCCTGCTCGGCGTAGCCGCCACGACCTTGGTCCGGGTAGCCGCCCTGACCGGGGTAACCACCCTGCGGCGGATAGCCGCCCTGCTCGGGGTAGCCGCCGCGCTGGTCTTGGTAGCCCCCCTGCTCCGGATAGCCGCCCTGCTCCGGGTATCCCCCGCGAGGGTCGGGTCCGGCCTGCGGCTCCTGGCCGCCACGCTGGTCGTCTTGCGGACGCCCATAGCGCTCGTCGTAATACTCGTCGCCGGGACGCCCCTGCCCCTGACCGCGGTTGCTCGAGTAGTCAGTCATTGGTGGTACTCCTGGTTCTGCGCTGAACGGCTGTTTTGATTGTGGCCGGGCGGGTTCGCTGACCTTCGAGCGGGGCTCGACATCGGGGTTGACAGCGCCGCGGGCGCGAAACTGTCCGGTACGCAGGTTCGGCAATTGCTCGAACCGAACGACGACATCACCATACGTTTCCCACCCCTGTTCGTGGATGTAGTCGGCCAGGTATCTGCCGAAAGCGCGCGAGGTGACAACCGGATCGGCGCCCACCTTCTCGAAGTCGTGCACACCGAGGGTAATGACGTATTCGTTGGGCGCCAAAAGGTGATTTCCGTGAAGCGGTCGCAGGCCGTCTTCGGCTTCCCGGCGCAACATCGCCTCAACCTCTTGGGGGACAATCGATCCCCCGAACATCCGGGCAAATGCGTCGCCGACGGTCGACTCGAGCTTGCGCTCGATCCGGGCGGCCAGCCCCCTTTGGCTACCCATGCTTCAGCGCTCGCCCGCACTTGTCGCGGTAAATCGCCGGCGAAAGGCAAACGACTTGCCCGCGTGTCGCGTCACTCATGCATGGTATCGGGACACGGCGAGGCTGCGTCACCGTGAGAATTCTGTGAATCGCATCCATGCTGGTCAACCCCGATCCGAGGCGCAGCAGCCGGCTTTTCGGAGGCCCGCCCCGCGACGGGCGCGGTTAGGGTGAATGGCCACTACAGTGATATGGTCCATCGGTTGTTTTCCCCGGGCGAGTGGCGGAATGGCAGACGCGCTGGCTTCAGGTGCCAGTGTCCTTCGGGACGTGGGGGTTCAAGTCCCCCTTCGCCCACCACAGCAGTGCCCCGGCTCAGAGCCGGGGTTTACCTGTTGGTGCCCGCCAATAATCCTGGGCCGACTTGATACTGGTTGTTGATGCGGCGCAGATCGACTCCGCCGATTGGCCGACGATGTCGCGGGAACGGGTGGATGTCCGACACGACGACACGGACCTTCACTACGACGCAGCGTGCTGCGCCCCGGTTGATTCGTCCGACACCTGCGCTGGACTGAAGGCAAAGCCGAGGTATCCAAGGCGCCGCTCTTTGCCGCATCGCCGTTGGTAGCCGGTCCCCGCCTAGGTAGACGAGCATCCGGCTGGGTTTGCCGAGAATGTTTGCGCCCGTGTAATACAAGTTGGCCTGCCCGAGCAGCGACGCCGCAACTTCTTTTGTTGAGGCCCACCCACTGCGGCTCGGCCGCTGCCTGCGCTTCGGTCGCACCGTGGCCACACTTGCGCATGTCAGCCAGGAGTTCGGCGACGAAAATCCACGCCATGTTCTACCCCAAGTGGGTGCGTAAAGAACGCCGCCGGGGTCAACGGTCCGGTGATCATAAAGAAATTCGGGAAGCCGTGGTTGGCTATGCCCAGGAACGCGCGGACACCCTCAGCGCAGGCGTCAGCCAGCCGAATACCCTGTCTTCCAACAAGATTCAATGCCAGAATCGGACCGGTGAACGCATCGAAGCCGATCGCCGGAATGAACGTATCCTGACAAATGGACCAGCTCAACTGTGCTCACCTGGAATTATGCCGGGCAATCTGGAGCAAGCTCGCTGACGTCTAGCAGCAGTGGTTAACTGCAAGCGTGCCCAGAAAACCAGAGCTGGCGCGACGGTTCTACGACCGATTCGAGCCGGTGCACGCGGTGACATATTTCGCGCCGGAGGCGCGGGCGGCGCTCGACGAGCTGGCATACCGGGGGTACTGGATGGGCTACTTCGCAGCCCGGTCCGCCCCGCTGGGCACGCCGTCGCCCGAGCTGGTGACCGCGATCTTCCACAACTTCGCCCCCCAACGCGTCGCCAAGGCATTGCCGGCGGCATGGCAGATCGCGGGTCCGGACGCCGCGTTGCGCGCACGGCGGGACGCAGCGGTGGCCGCGCTGCGCCGCTACGGGTTGGAAGACGACGAAAACGCCAGCACTGCAGCGGAATTGGCGGGAAAGGCGGCGCGTCAGGCTGGCGTCGACGGGCGACCGTTGTTCGCCGCCAACCTCGCACTGCCGTGGCCGGACAATCCGCTCGGCGCGCTTTGGCATGCCACCACGCTGCTACGCGAGCACCGCGGCGACGGCCACGTGGCGGTATTGACCGCCGCGGGCATCTCGGGCCGGGAATGCAATGTGTTGCACGCCGCGGCGGACCGCGTCCCGCGCGACTACATCGCCCGCACCCGCGACTACGACGAAACCGAGTGGCGCCACCACGAGCAGCGGCTGGCCGAGCGAGGACTGCTCAACGACGACGGCTCGCTCACCGCCGCCGGCGCCGAACTGAAGGACCGCGTCGAAGCGAGCACCGACGCGCTGGGGCTGTCAGCGCTCGACGCCCTGAGCGACGATGAGGTAGAGACGCTGTTCCAAGCGCTCACACCGATCACCCGGGTGGTGGTCGAAGGCGGCGATGTTCCCTCCGCAACCCCAATGGCATTGCGCCGCACAGAATTATACGACGCCAGCGCGCACCTGGGCTGAGGTTCTAGGGATCGCGCGGAAGCAGGCGTTGCTTCTGCTCGACGAATTCCTCTTGGGTGAGGATCCCCGCGTCGCGTAGGGAAGCCAGCTTGCGCAGCTCGGCGGCAATGCTGGTGATCGGCCCGCCCATCGGAATTTGTGGCACCTCTACCGGTTCGGCCGGCGGCGTGTCCTTCGACTTGGGTGCGGCCATCCCGATGCGCTCCTGGAAGCGCGCGCCGCCTCCGCCGGTCGTCCCGGCCATCGCGCGCCCGGCCATGCTTGCCAGTGCCATCTGGCTGAACAGGCTGCCCGCGCTTGAGCCGGTGGCCTCAGCGGCCGCAGCGGCGGTCGCGGCCGGTAGCGCCGTCGTCGCGGCCCGTAACGCGGGCGCAGCGGTCATCCACCCCGGCGGCACCGACAACCGCCCGACGGACGGCGCGTGACCGAAACCGCCGGTCACCGTCGCGGGTGGGTTGGTCAGCACCGGAAATGTTGTCGGTGGCGCCGACGCATTGCCGGGCCAGGGTTGCACCCCTCCCCAGCCGCTCACGATGTCGTCGGTGTGCACACCGGTGTAATAACCGCCCACGTCGTAGGGAAGAGCGGTGGTCCCGAGCGTGGTGTCGGCAGCCAGGCTCGTGGCGCCCAACTCCGGATCGAGAAAAACCGCGCTCAGGTCGGCGAGCAGGCCTAGCAGGTCTCGCCCCCCAAACCCGAACGCGTCCTGCGGGCTCGCCAGGTTGATCAGCGCGTTGGGAACCGCCGAGAAGGCCTGTTGAGCCGACGAGACGGCATCCTGTGCATCGCCCGCGGTGGTGCCGGTGGCTTGGGCGACCGCGGCGGCTTGGTCCGCCGTGCCGTCCGTGCTGGTGTTCGGTGAGGGCGAGTCGAACGGGGTCAGTGCGGTGGCCGCCGCCGACTGGGTGGCGTAACTCTGCATCGCGCCGGTGTCCTGGGCCCACATCTCGCCGTATTGCCCTTCGACAGCGGCAATAGCCGAGGTGTTCTGCCCGAGAAAGTTCGTGGCGACCAGCGTGGACAGCACGGCGCGGTTGGCCGCGACCACCGGGGGCGGCACCGTCTCCGCGAAGGCGGCTTCGTAGGCGGCCGCCGCCGCGATGGCGCGATTGCCCGTCTCCTCAGCTTGGTCGGCGGCCGTCCTCATCCAGCTCACGTAGGGGGCGGCGGCCGCGGCCATCATCGCCGCCGCCGGGCCCAGCCAAGGTCCGGAGGTTAGCTCGGTGATTGCTGCCTGATACGCGCTTGCCGTCGAGTGCAACTCGGCAGCAAGCGTCTGCCACGCGGACGCAGCTGCCAGCATCGGTCCGGAACCAGGCCCGGCGTAGATGCGCGCGGAGTTGACCTCCGGCGGCAGAAGTGCGTAGTCCACGTTTCCCTCCCCGATCGAACAGGCCCAGCGCCGGTGGCTTCGGTGAACGGCAAACCAACACGATGCCATCGTCGGGGCTGACCGCCTGCGTCAACCATTTTGCTCACGGAGACCTGTGAATTAGCTGGGAGGCTACACGGCTCCCGCATGCGGCCCCGATGCCGCGTACTGAGATACCCGTTTTGCCCAGCTATCCTGCAAGAACACGGTAAGTCATGTGCGTAGGCGATATCCGGTGAATCCGCAAGCTGGCGGCCCCGAGCGGGGTTTAGCTGCCCGATGAGGCCGGCCGATGTGTGCCATTCGTCGCAGTAAAGCCGCGGGCAAGGTCGTAGCCGCCTGCCCCGTGCCTCAGCTGCTTGGCTGGCTATGTGCCCAAACCTTGACCTCGTCGGTGACCGGGTCGGTGAACTCGTCGAATTCGGGATGCTTCTTGAGCACCGTTTGGACCATCGAGCAGACCGGCACGATCCGTTTGCCGGAGTCTCGTGCTTTGTTCAGTGCCTCTTCGAGGAGGATGGTTGCCAGGCCGCGTCCGCCGAATTCGGGATCGACGACGGTGTGGTAGAAAACCCGCTGCTCGCCGCGGTCGGCGTAGTCGGCTTGTCCGACCGTCTTGCCCTCGACGGTGATGGTGTAGGTCTGATGGCCCTCGGCGACAGTGGTTTGTGCCCCGGTCTTGTCGGTTGTCATGTGTTTTCCTTTTCATTCGGTCCGCGCGGTGTTGGTCGTGGCCGCAGCCTGGCGGTCGGCAGCGGCGGGGCCGGCAGTCGTGTGACTGAGCCTCGATAACCCTCGACGACGCCGAAGCGCGGGTCGGCTTCCTCCCATAACTGGCGATAGCCGACGATCTTGTCGTGGGTGCGCCCGACGAAGTTCCACCACATCAGCAGCTCTTCGGAGAATGGGGCACCTCCCAACAGCACTACCCGCGCCGGCCGATCTCCAACATTGCATAGGCGGACGGAGGCGTTGCCCGCGCCCTGATAACCAAGGTCGCCAACCGCCAGGTCTGTTCCGTTCATCGTCACCGTGCCCACATCGCAGAGCACACCGTGCTCGAACGTCGGGTCGACGTCGAGGTGCAGCTGCGCGTTCGCGTCGAGATCGATCTGGGCGCCGAGCAGCGGAGTGAATGTGTGCACCGGGGAACGGCTGCCGGCCAGCTCGCCCAAAAAGACCCGCGCCACCGCCCCGGTCAGCGAGATGGGATCGGGCACATGGTGGGCGAAGCCGCGTCCGCCATCGCGGTCGGAATCGGGCAGCGCGACCCAGAGCTGCACTCCGTGCAGAGCGGCGTCCGACCCGACCGAAACCTCGGAATGAGAAATGCCGGCCCCTGCCGTCATCAGATTCAACTCGCCGGGCCGCACCATGGAGTGCACTCCTGCGCTGTCGCGGTGTTCCACTTCTCCACTGAACAGCGAGCTGACTGTCTGTAGTCCCGTGTGCGGATGAGGGGGAACATCCATCCGCGCCCGAACGGGACCGTAGTGGTCGATAAAGCACCACGCTCCGATCAGCGAGCGCTGTCGTTGCGGCAAGGTACGTTGCACCCGGATAGCCCGCGGTCCGCCCAGTGGTACCTCTCGCGGCTGGAGCACCTCGACCCCCGCAACTCGCGAAGCGCTGCAGGCGACTTCGGTCGGCGTGGTCTCGAGATTGCTCACCGTGAACCCTTCGTTGCGGGCGTGATACCGCGACCGTACCCGGGGCTGACGGCCTATCGTCCCGGCGGCCGCAGTAGCTGCATAGCCACCCGCATGATCGGTTCCGGGATCTGATCCTTGACCGACAACGCGGCGTTGGCGGCCCGCGATCGCAGCGGGGTGCCCCGGCCGAAAATGCGGTTCAGCGGTCCGCCGGACGGCTCGAGCACGACGTGCAGCGGCGGAGTTCCTACCGCGGCGCCCAGTGCATTCGAGATGACCATCCGCTGGATCTCGCTGGTGCCCTCAAAGATGGTGTACAGCTTGGCATCTCGATACCACTTCTCGACGGGGTGGTCGGTGATGTACCCCCAGCCACCCAGGGTCTGGATCGCGCGTTCGGTGGCCTTGATAGCGACCTCGCTGGCGGCGAGTTTGGCCATCGAGCCCTCGCCTCGCTCGAACGGAACGTCGTTGGCGGCCATCCAGGACGCTCGCCAGGTCAACAGCCTGGCGGCATCGATCTGGGTGGCGAGGTCGGCCAGCGGGAACGCGATGCCCTGGTTGTCGATGATCGGCGCGCCGAACGCCTCACGTTCGGTGGCGTATGTGGTCGCGTACTCCACCGCGGCCCGCGCGATGCCGATCGCCTGGGCGGCGACCATCGGGCGGGTCTGTTCGAAGGTACCCAGCGTCGCAGAGCCCGAGCGCTGGCCACCCGCGACCACTTCCCGGGCCTTGGCGAGCTTGTGTTCGAGTTTGTCTTCTCCTCCAAGCAAATTGGCACCCGGAATCCGCACGCTGTCCAACCGCAATTCCGCGGTGTGCGAGGCGCGGCAGCCCAGCTTGTCCAGCTTGCGCACCAGTTCCAGTCCCGGGGTGCCGCCCGGCACCACGAATAGGGCCTGGCCGCGGTGGCCAAGCTCCTCATCGACCACGGCGTTGACCACGTGCACGTTGGCGATGCCGCCGTTGCCGATCCACATCTTGTGGCCGTCGAGCACCCAGTCCTCACCGTCGCGCCGCGCCCGCGTCCGAAGATTGCGTACGTCGCTGCCGCCCTCGGGTTCGGAAATCGCCAGCGCGGCGAGCTTGAGATCACCTGGGGTACCGAAACATTCGGGTGCCCACTGCAGCATCTGCTCGGGGGAGGCGGCTTGACCGATTGCCGAAAGCGCCAGCGCCGGCATCACGATCGCCAAACCGATTCCGGCGCAGCCCCAGAACAGCTCCTCCATGAACATCGGCAGTGACAGACCGGTGGGATCGCCGATCAGATCGCGGTAAAACAGCGGGCTGTAGAAACCGCGCTGGGCCGCTTCCTCGAGCACCGGCCAGGGAAACTCCTGCCGCTGGTCGTACTCCAGCGCGACCGGTCGGACGACGGACTCGGCGAATTCGTGGGCGCGCCGGGCAAGGTCGTGCTGCGCCGCCGTGGGTGTCAGGTCGAACGTCATGGAGATACCTCGGGGTCGACGGTCGGATGTTCCGTCGCGGTCGACTACCCCGTTGTTTGGGTGAACAAACGTTCACGGTGCGCGGCGCAAGCGGGTCAGGCGGCGGAACGCGGACCCACCTGCGCGATCGGCAGGTGCACCACCACGGCGGGCATCGGGATGGTCTCGTGCTCGCTGCGGGCCAGCAGCGCCGCGTTCTCGGGCAGCTGGCGGGAGTTGATCTCGCCGGCGGCGATGCGTCGCAGGACGTCGTGGGCGCGGGCCAATTGGTCGCGCTTGCGGTATTGGCCGCCGGGAAGTTTGACGCCGGCCCACACGCCGTACTCCTCCCGATGCGCGATGGCGTACTGAGCGCATCTGCGCTGCTGCGCCAGCGGGCAGCGGCGCAGGCATTGGCGCCGCGCCTCGGTGGCCGACCGCTCATAGGCGCGGGCCTTGGCCGCGCCGTCACCGCTGTCGTCATCGGGGTAGCCGAACCACAGTTCCGGGTCGGTTGCGCAGGGGTGGCCCATGTCAGTCTCCTTGCCCGGGAATGAAACATAGACAAAAGCGTATATATAATCCCCGTGCCAGCGCAAGAGAAACGCGACCGAAACGTATATTTATAGCGATAAGGGTCCGGCTGTGTAGTATCCGGCCTATGGCCGGAGCCAGCGGGTGAGCCGTGAATCGGCGGGTGCGGCCATCCGTGCATTGCGTGAGTCGCGTGATTGGTCCCTGGCGGAGCTTGCCGCCGCGACCGGCGTCAGCATCATGGGATTGAGCTACCTGGAACGCGGCGCCCGAAAGGCTCACAAAAGCACTGTTCAGAAGGTGGAGAACGGCTTAGGCCTGCCGCCGGGCACGTACTCGCGGTTATTGGTGGCCGCCGATCCGGATGCCGAACTGGCCCGATTGATCGCCGCGCAGCCCCTCGAGGCGATGTCCCCGCCGCGCGCCGGGGCGGTGGTCGTCGACCGTCATAGCGACACCGAAGTGCTGGAAGGCTATGCCGAGGCCCAGCTCGATGCGCTCAAATCCGTGATCGATCGACTGCCGGCGACGACATCAAACGAATATGAGACGTATATTCTCTCTGTGATCGCGCAGTGCGTGAAGGCCGAGATGCTCGCCGCCAGCTCATGGCGGGTGGCCGTGAGCGCCGGTGCGGATTCGACCGACCGGCTGATGGAACATCTCCAGGCCCTCGAGGAGACGCGCAGCGCCCTGCTGAAGCGGATGCCGACCAGTTTGAGCGCGCGGTTCGACCGGGCGTGTGCGCAGTCGTCGCTGCCGGACGCGATCATCGCGGCGCTGCTGGGGGTGAGCAGTGACGAGATGTGGGACATCCGCAATCGCGGGGTGATTGCGGCCGGGGTCCTTCCCCGGGTGCGCGCGTTCACCGACGCGGTGGAGGCGGAGAGTCGAGACGGCACCGATCTCGGCGGCGAGGAGGACCGATGACCGAAAGCGACATCGAGGCGTTGAGCCGCGCTCATCAGCTGTTCGCCGGGAGCACCCGGCAGCTGCCGCTGGATGCATACGTGATGGCGCCATTGAATAGCGTTGTGGGCCAAGAGAGTTATCAATCGAAGGTGAACCGGAGCCAGCAGGTGCTGCGCGCGGCGGCCCGCACGGATGCCGCGGCGACGGAGATCATCGCCGGGGCTCACCGCGACCGGGCGCAGGCTCGTCAGCTGACCAAGAACGTCCTCGACGAGGCCCGTGCCGATGCGGCCGCCACCCCGATCACCCCGATGGCCCAACGCGAGGCCATGCGCCGTCGGGCCGCGAGGCTGTGCGCCCAGCGGGCACACGTATTGACCGCCCGGTTGCGCGCCCGACGGCATTCGGCGGCGCTGCGGGCGCTGCGCTACCGAATGCTGCACCACCGTGGACTGCGGTTGCCGTCCCGGAGCAGTCGTGCCGGAATTGCGGTGCGCGCGGCGCTGTCCCGACTGGGCCGCCCCTACGTATGGGGTGCGACCGGCCCCGATCAGTTCGACTGTTCCGGACTCGTCCAGTGGTCCTATGCGCAGGCCGGCATTCACCTGGACCGCACCACCTATCAGCAGATCAACGACGGAATTCCCGTGCCCCGTTCGCAAGTCAGGCCCGGCGATCTGGTCTTCCCGCACACGGGACACGTGCAGATGGCGATCGGCAACAACCTCGTCGTCGAAGCACCGTATTCGGGTGCCTCGGTGCGCATCAGCCGGCTGGGCAACTACGTCGCGATTCGGCGGCCGTTATGAGATTGGGTTGAACAGATGTCGGAACAGACCGGCCCTTCGGTACCCGCTATCCAGGCGCGTCAGTCGGAAATGGCGACGCGGCACGACTCGGTCGCCGAGGCAGATCGTGCGCTGATGGAAGTGCTTGCCAGCGCGCACGCCGCGACGCGGGAGAGCATCAGGCGTCTGGATGCGATCGCCGACGAGATCGACCGTGCTGTCCCCCAGCACCGGAGCCTGGCCCTCGATACACCCATGGGGGCGCGGGAGTTTCAGAAGTTTCTGGTCGCCAAGCAGCGCGAGATCACAGCTGTGGTGGCCGACGCGCGCGAGCTCGACCGAGCGAAAACGGCTGTGCTGCAAAGCGTGCGGGGAGAATACGGCATATCGACGGGCTAGTGAGCCTGCATCCACAGCCGCCCTGTGGTGAATTGTCGGCAGCGCGGGGCCTCAGTACTGTCACCCGGCATGGAGGGGTCGCGACACCGCCCGTGTTGGGGCGCAGCGCCGTTTGGCTAGCCGATGTCGACGTATGACGAGCTGTTGGCCACGGTCAAAGTCGTGCGCGACCGCACCGGCGATCCGAACGCATGGCAGACCGGGCTGACGCCGACGGAGCTGGCCGCCATGATCACCCCCACGACCCGTCCGGAGCAACTCGACATGATTCTGGCGAAGATCCGCCGGCAGCATCCGGGCGTGTTCGGCTCCGGTGTGGAATCGTCTGCTCCAGCGCCGCAGCAGTCCGAGGGAACCACCGCAGAAGCCATCGCCGGCGCCGAAGCAGCTCTAGCACATCAGAATTCGGCAAGTTCTCAGCTGGACCTGCAGGTCATTTCGGCCATCATGAACGCCCACCTGAAGACCGTCGAAGGCGCCGAAGCGCTGAGCGCCTTACAGCGCGAGACCGAGGCTGCGGTGCAAACCCGATCGGACTTGGACACCCCGGCGGGCGCGCGCGACTTTCAGCGATTCCTGATCGGCAAGTTGCGAGACATTCGCACGGTGGTCATGACCGCCAACCTGGACGACACGTCGAAGTCGGCACTGATGGCCGCATGGACGTCGCTGTACGACGCATCGAAGAGCCCAACGAATGTCGCCGGCGAGACCCGGCCGGCTGCGGTTGCCGCATCCGAGCCGACGGCGGAACCTGCCGATTCCGGAGGCGATCCGCTACTGGACTCGCTGCTGGCGGACGATCCTGGCCTGCTGGCCGAGGATTCGGGCCCGATCGGGACCGCGCCGGCTCCCGCGATGCCGTCGGCGCTGCCGGGCATTCCCAACCTTGGTCTGGGACCGACACCCGGGCCGGGTTCGATGGGCGGTTGGGGTCTGCCCGCGGCGCTGCCCGGGCGCCAAGAGGGCAGTGAAACCGATCCGGCGTCGGCGGGCCTGGACGGCGAAGAACCCGAGCCGGATCCGGCCGACGACGATGACGAACACCAAGACGACGACCACGGTGAGGATGTGCCAACGGCCGAATCACCTCCGGGGGGCCGACGATGGTGACCCTGCCCGACGGTGACACGGTGACGGCGGCAAGCCCGCAGCTGGCGGCGGCCATCGAGGCCGCGGTGGGCGGCGCGCCGATCCCGGATGCGTTCCATCAGCAGGGGATCACCATTCCCGCGCCGGGAACCGCGGTGGCCAATCCGATTGATCCGATGCAAGTCGCGCCGGGTGACATCGGAATCTTTACCGATCGTCATGCCCTGGCCCTCGGCCACACCAAGGCTCTTCTCGATGGCCAGATTCAGCACATCGCCACCGTAAGCGGCCCGAGCTTTCTAGGCTGGGAGCATCCGCCGGCCGCGGCGACCGCGACCGCGCCAGCCAGGACCGACGCACCGACACCGACCCGGCCGGCGGCTACGCCGACCACTGGACAATAGTGAATCCGCCGGCCAGGCCGGCGGCGCAGGAACAGGAGAAAACGGATGGCAGACCGAATCCATGTGGTGCCCGCGCACTTACGTGAAGCTGCTGCGCATCATCGGGAGACCTCCGACTACTTGCGCACCATTCCTTCGTCGCACGCCGCCATCCAGGAGAGCTTGGACTCGCTGGGGCCCATCTTCGGTGAACTCCGCGACGCCGGACGCGAACTGCTCGAACTCAGGCGCCAGTGCTACGAGCAGCAAGCGGACGACCACGCCGACATGGCGCACAACCTGACCGTGTCGGCCACGACGTGGGATCAGCATGAACAAGATGCGGCCGGCGAACTCGGCCGCGTGGTCGATGACAGACGCTAATCCCGCGTTCGACACCGTTCACCCGAGTGGGCAGATCCTGGTCCGCTCGTGCCGCGGCGGGTACATGCACAGCGTTGCGCTAAGCGAAGAGGCGATGGACACCGATGCCGCGACGCTGGCCCAGGGCATCCTGTTGACCGCGGACGTGTCGTGGCTCAAAGCGTTGCTGGAAGTTCGCCAGGAGATCGTGGCGGCCGGACACACTCCGTCGGCGGAGGTCCCGACGCCGAACGACCTCGATGTGGCGATTGAGAAACTGCTGGCGCACAAGCTGCGCCGCCGCGACGGCGTGGACTAGCCGAGCGCCTAGATCAGCCAAGTTTTGGCGGCGTCGGGATCCGGCGCGATATCGGTGGGAGGCTCGATGGGATTGGCGCCAAACAACTCTCGTGCGCGGCCGAGGAGGGCGCGGACCTCGTCGAGTTGCTGCTGCAGCGCAGAATCAGCCATGGCCTTACGCTACCGAGCCACCCACACCCGCACAATTCACCTTTGGTAAAGGGCGCGGGGAAGATGTCGGTAGTCTGACCCGGTGGCGATCTTCGGTCGAAAGACGGCGCGCCAGCGCCTCCGGAGAGCTACCCGGGAATCATTGGCGATGCCGGCCTTCAGCTCTCCTGTCGATTGCACCCCGTGGGTGATCGGCGGCCTTTGGCCTGCCGAACTTTCGACGGTGACAGACGAAACCGCCACGTTCGCAGAGTATCTCGAGAAAGACCTGCAGCGAATCACCATCAATGCCAACAAGCAGCTGGGGATGGTCAAGCGAGCGGGACTCACCGACGCGGGCCGACGCGCGGCGGAGGCCCGCGTCATCGACGAAGCCCGTGCCCGCGCCGTGCGGCGCGTCGAATCGACGGTTCGCCAGCTGGAGTTAATGAAGGCGCAGGCGCGCGCACGCCGCCACACCGCGCAGGCCGCGCGGCGTTTCAGCACGGCCGACCTGGAAAAGACGCAAGTCATCCCTGCGGTCCCGGCGGCCGAACCCGACGCCGTCGAGCCGGCGATCGACGAAACCCAAGTCATCCCGGTGGTCCCGGCGGTAGAGCCAGTCGCCAGTGACCGGACCCTCGATCAGACCCAAGTGATGCCGGTCGTCCCTGTAGAACCCGTCGCCGACGAGCCGGAATCGGAAATTACCGCGGACGACAACCGCCATTCCTCCGGAGGCCGGCACCGTGCACCGTCCGAGGAGCTCACCGTCGACGTCGCGGTTCCGACGCCGCGGGAAGTTCCGGAGGTTCCGGTCGCGGCGGCCGCCGAACCCGACACCGCACAATTGCCGACGTTGCTCCCTCCGGAGCAACCCACCGTGAGGGCCGCGGAACCTGTTGTCGACGTGGGTCCCGAGCCTGAATCCGAGCCTGAGGGTGTCAGCGAGCCCGAACCGGAACTTGTGGAAGCGCCTGAGGCGCCTGTCGATGCCGAATCCGATTCCGAGCGATTGCATAGGCTCTTAGCGTTCGTGGTCCGCCAAGAACCCGGGCTGAACTGGGCAATCGGCGACCTCCCGGACGGCACGACGTTGTTGGTCACCGATCTTGCCCACGGCTGGATTCCGTCCGGAATCACCCTTCCGGTGGGCGTGCGATTGTTGGCGCCCGGACGTCGGACGGGCAAGGCCTCAGCACTGCTCGGTGAGGCGACCCGGACCGCCATCTACACCCCCGGCGACCGGATCGGCCGGGCGACCGATTTCGCCGCGACGGAATCTTCGGTTCGCGCCCGCGAACTGCCGGCGGTCGAAGATCTCGGATGGGAGCTCGGTCGAGTCACGCACTGGCGCGAGGGACTTCCGCGGCTGGTGCACACCCTGGCGAAAGCCGCCACGGCGGGAACGGGTGTGGTGGAAGAGGAAGCCGACCTGCTGCGAGTGCACCTCGACACCGCCCGCTATCAGCTGTTCAGCCAGTATCCCGATATCGTTCCCGCGCTGTTGCTCAACTGCCTGTTGCTGGCCGCTACCGAAAGCAGCGTCGCCGGCGACATGACGTCGGCGAACTATCACCTGGCTTGGTTCCAGAAACTCGATGAGCCGCCGGCCAGCCAGTGGACCGCCGACGCCTGAGGGCTACTTGCCCGCTATAGCGCGGGTTTTCGCACGAGAACAGGTAGTCGACTACGCGCCAGATGCGCTTCGTTTTGGCGAGATATGAACTGGGCGTTGAGGTTACATTAAACCGCACGGGTCCCTATTCGCCGCAGCCGGATATGTGATCGCGCTCCGGACTACCGCTCCGCGTGTTATTCGGCTGTTCAGGCTGGCGAGCGCGTCGCCTTTGCGGAACTGCTTTCCCGACCCCGGCGTAATGCTCTCTTGAGCGGAAGGCGTCCGTTCTGGCTGCTGACGTACGCGGCGTGCACCGCGATTTCCGCACGATCCGACATCCGACCAGGGGTTCAGCGAAGCGCAGTTTGCCGCCCACTCATCGCTGGGGCGCGTCATCGCCGAGGAACCGGTCGGGTGCCTGCGAATTCTCAAGCCGGTGACCAACCCGAATGATCGACGTCCCGGGGGAGGTGATGAGTTGGCCCCACTCCCCCGATCCCGCCGGCAGTCAAACTATGAATTGACGCTGGTTGGAGCGGTCGATGATACTGACATGGTGGCGGGGTCGGGCGGCCGCAACGAGCAGAGCGACCTGAAAGATCGAGATCTCGTCGAAGCGGTTCTACGTGAACTGAGCGAGGCAGCCGACAGGTGGGAAGCCCTTGTCGCACAAGCCGAGACGATCACGTACAGCGTGGACTTGGGGGATATTCGCGTCGTGACGAATTCCGACGGCAGATTGGTCGAGCTGTCTCTGCATCCGGGTGTGATGACCGGCTACGGCCATGCGGAGCTGGCCGACAGGTTGAACCTCGCGATCGCAGCACTTCGGGAAGAGGCAGAAGCCGAGAATCGGGCCAGGTACGGCGGCGGACTGCACTGACATCGGTGTCGATGTAGCACCCCGACCGCCCAAAGGAGAATGACCGTGCCACTCAATCTGTCCAACCGGGACCAGAATTCGGGGCACCTGTTCTACAACCGGAGGCTGCGCGCCGCGATCACCCGGTTCTCGGTCCGGATGAAGCACGACGACCGCAAACAGCAAGCGGCTGTGGCGCTGTCGATCGTGCTCGTTCTCATCGGCGTCGGTTGGATGGCACTCCTGCATGTCATGAAGCCCTCGGGCTTGGTCGGCCAATCGTCGATTATCGGCGATCGTGACACCGGTGCGATCTACGCGAAGATCAACGGCCGGCTCTACCCCGCGCTCAACTTGACCTCGGCACGGTTGGCGGTCGGCAACGCTGGCGCTCCGACGTGGGTCAGGGCCAGCGAGATCGCGAAGTACCCGACCGGCCCGATCATCGGCATCCCCGGTGCGCCGGACAGCTTGCCGATCACGGCCAGCGCCGAATCGGCGTGGGCGGTCTGCGACGCCGCCGCCGCCCGTGGCAGCGGAACCGCTCCGGTGGTGACCGCGATCGCAGGTCAGCTCTCCCCCATCGGCCGGTCGGAGCCGATGCGGCCCAAGCAGGCCATCCTGGCGACCCACAAGGGCGCAACGTATGTGATCTGGCACGGGCAGCGGTCACGCATCGATCCGGCGGACCGATCGGTGACATTCAGCTTGGGTCTGGACCCCGGTGTGACGTACCCGATCGAAATCTCCAACGCGCTATTCGACGCGATGCCGTCGACGGAACCCATTATACTGCCGGTGATTCCGGGCCGCGGCACGCCATCGCGCTGGCTGCCGGGTTCCATCGTGGGCAGGGTGCTGGAAACCCGCGATGCGAACGGCGCTGTCAACGGCTTCTATGTACTGCTGCCCGACGGCGTACAGAAGATCACCAGCTTCGTCGCCGACCTGTTGCGGACCGCGGATTCGGAGGGTTCGACAACGCCTACCCTGGTCGCGCCCGACAAGCTGATTCAGATCCCGGTGGTCGACGTGCTCGACGTCGACTATTACCCGTCGGAGAAGCTGGAATTCGTTGACACGTCGGCCAACCCGGCGACGTGCGTGGGCTGGGAGAAGCAATCTGGTGACCCGCAGGCCAGGATCACGATCTTCACCGGCCGGGGGTTGCCGGTATCGATCGACATGGATTCTCGGGTGGTACGCCTGGTCCGCGACGACCGAGATCCCAATTCCGCCGAGGCGCAGCAAACGTTGATACTGCCGGGCGCGGCGAACTTCGTGACGACGACCAGCGGCGTCGCAACGGCCGACAGCCGAGAAAGTCTGTATTGGATTTCACCGCAAGGCGTTCGGTACGGAGTTCAATCCGATCACGCCACCTTGCAGGCGCTGGGGCTGGATCCGCGGCTAGCCGTCCAAGCGCCCTGGCCGATCGTGCGCACCTTCGCGCCCGGGCCCGCGATCGGCCGCGACGCCGCCCTGGTGGCGCGCGACGCGGTGTCCGGAGGTGGTGCCGTGGCGCCGATTCCCGATCTCAACAACGAGCTGGCAGGCGGGGGTTAGGTAGCGATGTCCAAACGAGGTTTCGTCCGCGGCAGCCGCAAGCCCGCGCCGAACGTTCCGCCGGTGCGCATCGCGGTTGCCGCACCGTTGGCGTTGCCGGAGCGCGAACCCCGCAACATCTTGCTGATGATCGCGATTCCCGCGTTGCTCGTCGGGATCATCGGCACGCTGGTGGTGATGTACGCGTCGGGGATTCGGTCCCTGCAATCGGGCTTCTTCCCGATGATCGGCCTGGTCGGGTTCGGCACGCTGATGTTCAGCGGGCGCCTGGGACGAGGACGCCGGATCAGTTGGGGCGAACAAGAAAAGCAGCGCCGTAGCTATCTGCGCCAGCTCGACGAGGATCGCGACGAAGTGCAACGCGGGGCCCAGAATCAGCGGCGCAGCCAGCTTTTCGTGCACGGCGATCCACAACAGCTGGACACCGTCATCGGTGGGCCGCGGATGTGGGAACGGCGTCCCACCGACCCCGACTTCCTCGACGTCCGGCTGGGCATCGGGATCCAGCAAGCCAGCGAGTCGGCGGTGTCGCTGCAATGGCCTGACGTTCCGATCGGCGAAGAGCTCGAACCCGTAACCGGTGGCGCGCTAAGGGATTTCATCCTCGAGCAGAGCAAGATCCGTGGGATCGGCAAGGTACTGAGCCTGCGGTCCAAGCCCGGCTTCAGCTTCATCGGCGACGATCCGGGTGAACTGCACAGCATGGCCCGGTCGATCCTGTGCTCGCTGGCCGTGTACCACAGCTCCAGCGATCTCAAAGTCATGGTCGTCACGCGCCACCCCGAGTTGTGGTCATGGCTGGTGTGGCTGCCGCACAACCAGCACGACGAGATGTTCGACGCGTGTGGGCTGCGCCGGTTGATCTTCACCTCCCCGACCGAGCTGGAAGAGGCGCTCGACGCCGAGCTGCACCGCAAGGGCCGGGGGCCGTGGACACCGCCGGTCGGCATGAGCCCGACGTCCATGCCCTCTCCGATAGAGTCCAGCGCCGGCCTGGCGCTGGGACCGCACTGGGTGATCGTGGACGACAACGTCGGCACCCCCGAGCAGTGGGAAGGCGTAACCGGGCAGAAGGGCATGTCCGGTATCACGGTGTTGCGGTTGGCCACCCGCGCCGGGGCGGGTGTCGGGTTCACGGACGACAGTGAGCGTTTCGCGCTGCGCGAAGGCCGACTCACCCACCGCGGCACGTTCTACGCCGTGGCGGACATGCTCGCCGAAAGCACCGCCAACCGGTACGCCCGAGCGCTGGCCCGTTGGTCCCCGATGAGCGCTGGGGACCTGTCGGAGACCGACAGCCAGGGTGGTGAATTGCTGCGGGCGCTAGGCATCAGCGATCCCCGGGAACTCGACGTCGACAGGCTTTGGGGCGAAAGCCGCGGCCGGGGCGATCACAAATGGGCGATGATGCCCGTGGGAGTCAAGCAGGGCGGCGAGCTGCAGCAGATCATATTGCGCGCCAAAGACTTTGGTGGATTCGGATTTCACTCGGTCGTGATCGGGACGTCCGGCTCCGGCAAGTCGGAGTACTTCCTGTCGCTGTGCACGGGTATTGCGTTGACGCACTCCCCCGAGACGTTCATCGTGATCTTCGTCGACATGAAATTCGAATCCGCGGCGCAGGATCTACAAGGATTTCCCCACGTCGCGGGTTCGCTGTCCAACCTGGGCAAGGACGACCGGCATCTGGCCGAGCGGATGCGCAAGGCCGTCAACGGTGAGATCGCCCGGCGTTACCGGCTTTTCAACCAAGCCGGGGCACGTGACGCCAACGAGTACGAGGAGATGCGGCTGGCCGGGCGGGACCTGGAACCCGTCCCGATTCTGCTCGTGATCATCGACGAATACCTGGAGCTGTTCATCCACCACCCGGAGTGGATCGATCTGGTCATCCACATCGGGCAGGAGGGTCGCGGCTGTAACGTCTTCTTCACGCTCGGTGGTCAGCGGCTGGACCTGTCGTCGCTCAGTAAGGTCAAGAGCAACATCGCGTTTCGGGTGGCCCTGCGCGCTGAGACGGCGGAGGACTCGCGCGATGTGATCGGCAGCGACGCGGCGCTGCACCTGCCGTCGAAGGAAAACGGCTACGCACTGCTCAAGGTGGGCCCACGCGACCTGGAGCAGTTCCGCTGCTTCTACGTGTCCGCCCCGTTCGTGGTACCCAAGCGGGCGGTCAACGTGAATAAGACGGTGGCCATGAGCTTTTCGCAGCCGCGGTCATTGACCTGGGCCTACCAACCGCTCAGCGAAGCCGACAGCGAAGCGTTGGCGGTCGCCGACGAGCCCGAGGAGCCCGACGAGTTCCTGTTCCACTCCGACGGTTCCGGAAGAAGAAACTGGTCGACGTCATCCGCGAGTCGCTGATGGCGCACAGCGCGCGTCCGCCCCACCAAATATGGCTCCCGCCTTTGGAGGTCAGCGAGCCGATGGATGCGCTGGTGGCGAGCTGGCGACGCAAGCCGTGGTATGTCGACTACGGCGACAACCCAGGCCTGGTGTTCCCGGTCGGCGTCGTCGACATCCCCGAAGACCACGCGCAACGGGTGCACGCCATCGACGCGGAGACGGACAACATCATGGTGGTGGCGACCGCCCAGCGCGGCAAATCGACCACCCTGATGTCGCTGATCACCTCCGCCGCATTGATGTACCGGCCCGAGCGGATCACATTCTTTTGCATCGGCGCCTCGCTGTACCCGGTCGAAGATCTCCCGCACGTAGCATCCGTCGTCAGTCAGACAGACAAAGAGGGCGTCTCGCGGACCGTCGCGTCGATAGAGGGATTGATCCTGGCCCGCGAGGCGGCGTTCAAGCAGTATCAGATCGACATCTCCGAATTCCGGGAACGCCGGTTCGGGACCGAGCGGGAGGGCGGTACCGATCCCAACGACAAGTTCGGCGATGTCTTTCTCGTCGTCGACAACTTCAGCGACCTGTACGACAAGGATTCCGCGATGGGAGACCGCGTGGTATCGATCGCCCGCCAGGGCCTGTCCTACGGCGTCCATGTTGCGACCACCGCCATAGCGTGGCTGGTGGGTCAAAAGCAAGCGCTGGTCAACGTGTCGAATGCGCGGATCCAGCTACGGCTGAGCAATCCGGACGAAACCCAGATGGGTGAGGGCCTCGAGCGCCGAAAGGCCGCCCGCAACACGCTGGACCGGCCCGGGTTCGGCGTCACCCGAGAGGGCCACGAGGTGCTGATCGGGGCGCCGGAGATCACGTCGGCCGCCGGCGAGCGGATACCGACGCGCCAACTCGGCAGGGTCATCGCCGAGGTGACCGGCGTCGGCAGGCTGGAAAAGTTGGCGCGACTGCCCGAACAGATTCAGCTCGCCCAGATCGTCGCCGCATTCGCGGAGACCGACGTGGCGGCGGACCCGTTCAACATTCCCTTCGCCATCGGCGAAAGTGCTTTGCAGCCGACATATTTACCGACTCGCACGGTGCCCAGCATGCTGGTACTGGGCCGGCAGTTGTGCGGCAAGACAACGACACTGGCCGCCTTCGGGCAGGCGGTGATGAGCCGGTTCAGTCCCGAGCAGGCGCAGATCACCATCATCGATCCCAAAACATCGCTGATCGGCAAAATTCGGGGGCCGCACGTCCGCGCGTACGCCTATACCGCCGACGACATCGACGCCGTGATCGAGGAACTGGCGGCAATGATGCGCGATCGTCTTCCTCCCTCGGGGCTGAGTCAGGAAGAGTTGTTGAGCCGCAGCACGTGGGAAGGCCCGCACCATTTTCTCCTGATCGACGATGAACAGGAACTGCGTCCGCACGGGGCGATCGGCAAAGCCGCCGCGAGCGCTCCGCTGTGGGGGTTGATCGAGCGCAGTCGCGAGATAGGCCTGCACGTGATTGCGTCGCGCTTGCCCGGAAACTGGGCGGGGGTCTCGATAACGAGTCCATTCCTGCAGAAGATGACGAGTTCGCGCGCGCCGACCTTATTCATGGACAACGACCCGGCGACGGTGAAGGTGTTCGCCAGGGTCAGCGCGCAGCAACTGCCCCCCGGGCGCGGTTTGCTCGTCACGACCGATGGCGCAATCGAAGGTGTGCTGGTCGGAGCCCCGGAGTAGGCCAATCCGCGATGTCGGCGTCGGCGGCGGAAAAGGTGAATCGACAGCTGGCAGCGGTCACCATAGAATCGGGCCATTCTGCGATATTTCGCCGGACACAACTTGCCTGGTGGGGAGCCAGCCAAAAGGGGGTATACCCCCACGGATGAAACCGGGCATTTAGAAATACGGAGGGTCAAAATGAGCGGTCTGTTTGACATGGTGCCGGGCGCCGTCGACTTGTCGGCGGCGACAGAAGGGGCGATCAGTGAGCAGATGGCGGCCACCACCGCCGCCGGCGCGGCAGCGCTGACCGGCGTGCTGCCGATGGCACCGGACGCCGATTCGATCGAATTCGCCGCCGCGCTCAACGCAACCGGTGCCACGTACCTGGCGACCGCGAGCGAGCACGCCGGGCAGCGGGCCGGGTTCTCGGGTGCGCAGGGTCTGGCGTCTGCCACCGGCGTCATGACCGACGCACTGAGCGCGGCCGCAGCCGCGATCGGAACGTAAGCGGCCGGAATGGCCGATCCCAGGTGGACGGGTCCACCCGAGATCATTGCTCAGATCTTTGAGGCGGGCAATCCGGCGTCGGTCCTTGCCAACAACGCGGTGTGGGTCGCCGAGACCACGAATCACGAAGTAGCGGCGGGCATTTCAACCGTCAACTCCCTGGCGACGGCGGCGCAGTGGCAGGGCGTCGGTGCGATCGCTTCGATGATCACCTCGCTTGGCCTCAACGCCGGGCTGCACACCCTCGTGGGCTGGACCGCGGAGAAGATCGGCGTGACGACGGCGGCAGTCGAGGCCTTCATGCTCGCGAGATCGACGGTCGTCCCGTCGATCGTGTCGCTGACCAATCGGCTGGAGTACTCCGTGCTAGCGAGCACGAACTGGTTCGGGCAGAACTCCATGCCGATGGCCGAGCGGGAAGGCGAATACTACGGCCATCACTGGCCGACCAATTCGACGATCGGCTGGGCCTACTCCGGCGCGCTGGCCACACTCACCGCGGCGGTGGCCGTTCCCCCGCCCGTCGCCCCGATGGGTGCCTCGCCGGCCGGGCCGGCGGCCGCCGCTTCGGCGGTAGCCCAGGCTGCGGGTCAGGCCGGTATGAACAGCGCGACGCAGGTCGGTAGCCAGGCGACCCAAGGTGCGGGGCAGGCAGCGGCCGCCCCCGCCGAGGGCGGCAGCCAGCTCAGTTCGCTGATGCAGCAGCCGCTGCAGATGATCTCCGGCCTGACCGAGCCGCTGCAGCAGGTGGTCAAGGCCCCGATGGATGTCTTTCAGGGAATGGCCAGCATGCCGCAGGGGCTGCTGCAGTCGATGACGGGCGCGTTCTCGTCGGCCGGCGCGGGTAATGCCGCAGCGGCCGGCGCCGCCGCCGAGCCCGCCATGCTGGCCGGGGCAACCGGCCCGCTGGGCGGCGCGGCCGGCGGTGGTGGCGTGGGTGGCGGGGGCGGCTTCCCAGGCGCCGGCCTGACCAGCTACACGCGTCCCACCAGCAGTTTCGAGCCGGAAACCGGCGGCCGGCCGACGAGCCTGCGCGCCGGTGTGCTCAATGCTGCCGAGTTGCGCGGTCCCACCTCCCCGACCAGCAGCGGGATGGGCGGCTCGCCGATGCCCATGTCCCCGGCCGGCATGCTGGGCCACGGCAAGGAAGGCCACGCCGACAAGGACGTCGCGCGCGCCCGCGTGGTCGTCGGTGCCGGCGAGCCAACCGACGAGACGTAGCGCTCCTATCGACCGGGCCCGAGCTGAACGGCTCTCGTCGCGCATGCCGCGCTCATCGTCCGGGTGTGGGCGGCCCGGCGAAGGCCTGCGCGATCTCCAGCCAGCGGCGGGCGTCGGGACCATGCGCGGTGATGTCGAGGGCGCCGAGCGGACGGCGCTGAGTGACCAACAAGCAGAAGTCCTCGCCGGCCCCAGTGACCCGTTGCGCCGCGTCGGCCGGACCCCAGGACCAGGTATCGCCGCCGGGAGCGCGCAGCTCGACCAGAAACGGCTCCGACGGCGGAGCCAACTCGTTGATCACAAAGGCGTAGTCGCGAGTGCGCACCCCCAGATGCGCGATCGAGCGCAGCCGGTCGGTGGGCGCTCGCTTGACACCGAGGGCGTCGGCGACATCCAGCCCGTGCGCCCAGGTCTCCATCAGCCGAGCGGTCGCCATCGACGCCGGGCTCATCGGCGGTCCGAACCACGGCAATTTGCGCGCTTCGTCGACCGTGAGCAGCGCGTCGTGCAGCCGCTCGCGGGTGGTCCGCCAATCGCTCAGCAGGTCGGGCGGCGCCGTCACGGCCAGCTCCTCGGCGCCCGCGTCGACGAAGCCGGTTGGGTCTTGCATCGCGCTGGCCAGCACCTCGGCGAACCCCGCCTCGTCGGTGACCGAGAGCAGCGCGACCCGATCGGTCCACAACAGGTGCGCGATCTGGTGTGCCACGCTCCAGCCCGGCGCCGGCGTCGCATCAGCCCAACGCGCCGCCGCCAGCGGAGCCACCAGCGCGTCGAGGTCGTCGCTTTCGGCACGCAGGTCGGCCACCATCGGCCCTGGATCCGCGATCTTGACCTCCTAGCGACTGGCTGCCGGCTGACCGCGCCGGCCGACGACACTGTGCGCCGCGAGCCCGGCCAGGTAGATCGCCGACCCCGCCAGCACGAACGTCGGCGCGTGCCCGTCGGGCGGGATCAACAGCGCGGCCACCGTGATCGAGACGATGAACGAGACCCAGAACAGCGCATCCTGCACCGCGAACACGTGGCCGCGCAGCGCGTCGTCGACGTCCATCTGCATTGCCGAGTCGGCGCACAGCTTGATCATCTGGCCGGTCACGCCCAGGAAAAAGCTGCACCCCACCATGATCGGCAGGGTCAGCCCCACCCCGGCCAACTCGATCAGCACGGCCGCCGCCAACGCGCCATTGGCCGCGGCGTAGCGCCCCCAGCGACGCACCGCCGGCGGCGTCAGCAGCGTGGCCAGAAACGAGCCGAGCCCCGAGGCGGCGAAGAACACCAGCGCGATCCCCAGGCCGCCGAATGCGGGGTTCTTCGTGTGATGCGCCAGCAGCAGGATCACCAGCGAATTGATGCCCACCACCATCCGGTGTGACGCCAGGCCGGACAGGGCCGCAGCGACCGTCGGCGTGGACACCACCGTGCGCGCGCCGTGCAACCACCCGGTGATCACCGCGTAGACGACCGATCCGTGGATCGCCCGCTGGGTGTCGTCGGGCCCGAGGACCCGGGGTCCAAACCGCAGTGACAGCAGTAACGCGACCAACACCGGAAGTAGGGCGATGAAGATGATCACGGATGCGCCCCGATCGCTACCGCCCACGAAATAGCGAGGTATCAGCATGAAGTTGGCGCCGAAGAAGGCCGCGATCGCGCCCGAGGCGGTGGCGACCGAGTTCATCGTCACCACCTGTTCGCGCGGGACCACGTGCGGCAGCGAGGCCGACAGCCCCGATGCCACGAATCGGGAAAAGCCGTTGAAGAGCAACGCCCCCAGCAGCAGCGGCATCTCACCGGCGCGCACCGCGAGAATCGTGCCGATCACCAGGATCAGCAGCAGGCGGCACAGGTTGGCGCCGACCAGCACCCACCGTCGGTCCCAGCGGTCCATCAGAGCGCCGGCGAACGGTCCCAGCAGCGAATACGGCAAGAACAACACCGCGAATGCGAACGCGATCGACAACGGGTCGGCGGCCCGGTCAGGATTGAACAGCAGCGCCCCGGCCACCGTCGCCTGGAAGAGCCCGTCACCGAACTGACTCGCCATGCGCACGGCAATCACCCGCCGAAGATCCGGCATTGCGCGCACCGACTGCCAGAGTTCGACGGGTGCACGCGAGGGCATCCGGGTTTGGAACACAGGACCGACTTCCACGATTGGGCTGGACAAAGAGCGTCGCACTCTACGGCGCAGTAATAACAGTACAAATATTTGCGGGTGGCGTTTGTTTGTGCCGAGCGATGCTACGGGAGTGCGATGATGGAATGATGCCGCAGCCTGAAGATCCCGAAGACTACATCGCACCCGCTGCCCAGCGTGTGCGTGCGGGTACTTTGCTGTTGGCCAATACCGATCTGCTCGAACCGACGTTCCGGCGCAGCGTCATCTACATCGTCGAGCACAACGACGGCGGCACGCTCGGTGTGGTGCTCAACCGCTCCAGCGAGACCGCGGTCTACAACGTGTTGCCGCAGTGGGCGAAACTCGCCGCCAAGCCGAAGACGATGTTCATCGGCGGGCCGGTGAAGCGCGACGCCGCCCTGTGCCTGGCGGCCTTGCGGATTGGTGCCGACCCGCAGGGAGTGCCGGGTTTGCGGCATGTCTCGGGGCGGATCGTGATGGTCGATCTCGACGCCGAGCCCGATCTGATTGCGCCGCTGGTCGAGGGTGTCCGGATCTACGCCGGCTACTCGGGCTGGACCATCGGTCAGCTGGAGGGCGAGATCGAGCGTGACGACTGGATTGTGTTGTCCGCGTTGCCATCTGATGTTCTCGTCGGGGCGAAGGAAGATCTGTGGGGGCAGGTCTTACGCCGTCAGCCGCTGCCGCTGTCGCTGCTGGCCACGCACCCGATTGACGTCAGCCGAAACTAGGACTCCTCCCCCACCTCCGCAGGCGCCGACGTCTCGTCGGCCTCGCGCGCCAGCCTGCTGGCGATCACCGCGCACACCACGAGCTGGATCTGGTGGAAGATCATCAGCGGCAACATGGTCAGGCCGACGATGTTGTTGGGGAAAAACACCAGCGCCATCGGCAGCCCGGACGCCAGGCTCTTCTTCGAACCGCAGAACAGCAGCACGATCGCATCGCCGCGGTCTAGGCGGGCCAGCCGGCCGGTCAGCGTCGTGGCGATCAGCACGATGGCCAGCAGCGCGGTCGCGACCAGGGCAACCAGAATCAATCGCCAGACGTCGACGGCGACCCAGATGCCCTCCACCACTCCCATCGAAAAGGCCGTGTAGACGACCAGCAGGATCGACCCCCGGTCGACGACCTTGAGCACCGCCGCGTAGCGGCTGATGAACCCGGCGATCCATGGCCTGGCCAGCTGGCCGGCGCCGAAGGGCAGCAGTAGCTGCACCACGATGCCGTGGATCGAAGTGCCGTCCACGTGGACGGCGCCGCTGGTGTTCATCAGCAGCACCACCAGCAGCGGGGTCAGCACGATGCCGAGGATGTTCGACAAGGAGGCACTGACGATGGCGGCGGAGACATGGCCCCGCGCAATCGAAGTGAACGCGATCGACGACTGCACGGTCGAGGGGACCAGGCACAGGAACAGCACGCCGTCGTAGAGATCGGTCGTCAGGATCGAGGGCACTAACACCCGGGCGGCCAGCCCCAGCAACGGGAACAGCACGAACGTCGTACCCAGCACGAGCAGGTGCAGCCGCCATTGCCGGACGCCGTGCCAGGCCTGCTGCGGCGACAGCCGGGCGCCGTACAAAAAGAACAGCAGCGCGATTGCGGATTCCGCGGCGACGGACGCGGCCTTGGCGGCGTCGCCGTGGGCGGGGAAGAGGGAGGCGATCGCGACGGTCGTCGCCAAAGCCAACAGGAACGGATCGAGGATTGTCGGCAAGCGCCTCAGCATGGTGGCCCTATCGCACGACGTCGCGTCGGTGCGGTTTCGTCAGTGGCAGGACCGCGTGCAGGCGCTGCACTCGCCGGCGCAACCGGGGGCCGTCGCTTCTTGGCGCAGTGCGAAGCGGGCGCTCTGCCACGAGCCGGCGGCCAGCGTGCCGAGGGCACCGGCCACGCAGACGATTAGCACCACGAACGCGGTGTGCGCGGATGCGGCCAGTGCCACCACGCCGCCGGCGGTCAGCATCACCGCGGCCGCCAACTGTGTCGGCGCCATGGCGCGCAGCGCCAGTTGAGTGCCGGCCACGGCGTGGTTGTGAGAAAGCGACCAAGCTCCGAACCCGGCGGAAGCCACCGCCGCACACATGCACACCACCCCAGCGATCAGCATGGCCTCACAATACGAGGCCGGTCATGGATCCGCGCGCCGGGCTCCACAGCCCTTGTGTCGGCGGTGAATTAGCGCGCGCCGAGGTTACTGAAGTTCGGCAGGGGCGGAAGCCCGGGCACGAGGGCCAACAGGTTGGGTGCGGGCTGCGGGGAGGGCAGCTGGTTGGGCACGCCGAGCTGTGTGGGACGCCGGGTCGGCGCGCCAGTCGGCGCCTGCGCGGGGATCGCGGCGGGGGCTTGCGCGGCGGCGGGTGCCTGAACGGGTGCGACGGCAGGTGTCTGCCCGGGAACCGCGGCGGGCGCGGGCGCGGGAGCCGGGGCGGGAAGGCCGACGGGAGCGGCGGTCGGAGCGGGGGCCGGGGCGGTGGCTCCGGGCACGGCCACCCGGAATCCGTTGATGATCGCGTCGGTGGCCGGAGCGTCCCCGATCGCCACGGCCCGGTCGGTGGTGACCGAGAGCGACACCAGGTACGTGTCGTGGCCCGAGGTGGCGAGGATGTGACGGCGTGAGGTGTTCAGCGTCATGTCGCCCTCGCGGTAGGTGCCCTCGATGACCGACGACGGGAATCCGTCGAAGTCAGCCATCGAAGCGTTCGTCGACTGCCAGGCCAGCAGCTTCTGGCTATCGACGTAGCCGTGCGAGATCGCTTCCCTGGGATCGAAGGTACCGACCAACTTGTAGACCACGACCTGCGCGTTTGACGTGTAGACGCTGCTGCCTTGCCGGTCGGCGATCACCGCGAACGCATCGGGCACATTAGGGTCGGGCACCTGGGTCCAGCGCGGGGGCACCGGCAGCGTGATGTCGAGCGGCTTGAATCCCTGCGGCTTCTGCGGCTCCAGCTTGACGCCCTTGGATTGGAAGTAGTCGCGCAGTGTTCCGGAGGCCGCGGGAGTCACGGTCGGCTGCGCCGGCGCGACCACGGCGGCGTTGGGTGTCGCGGCCGGAGCCGCGATGCTGTTAGGCGCCGCGGGCGCGGAGGCCAGGCTCGGCGGTGCGAACGGATTCGCCGACGGCGGGGTGGGGACGAACCGGTTGCTGTTGGCCATACCAGGCGCCGCGGGGATGTACTGCTGCGCCGGCACCGGGACGATCGGGCCTGGTGGTACGGGAACGAGAGGATCGGCCGAAGCCGTAGCACCCGAAAATAGGGCGAACCCGATCACGCTGGCGGCGAAACCGCCGGCGATTACGCGCCCGGGGGCGGCGATCTGAGTCATCTCTGTCGGTCCTTCCGAAGGGCTGGTCCACCAGCATCCGTCGTCTAGAGGCCGACTGTAACCAGAGGGCAAACGCGCTGGACAGGGCCGAAATAGAGCTGGGATGAACCTCTGATCTGGGCGCAATGCAACCTTTATCAACCTGTGGCCAACGGGCCCGCCACGGCGGTCCTTATACGCTGTTCAGGTGACCCAATCGCCGACCTCCTCGTCTCGGAGCCACCCTGCGGGTGCTCAGACGGAGTCCGACGCGCCGCCGTTCCGTTACACCGCGGAGCTGGCCGGGCGTATCGAGGGCACCTGGCAGGACAACTGGGCGCGGCTCGGGACGTTCAATGTGCCCAACCCGGTCGGGTCGCTGGCGCCGGCGGACGGCGGACCGGTACCCGCCGACAAGTTGTTCGTGCAGGACATGTTCCCGTATCCGTCGGGTGACGGGCTGCACGTCGGACACCCCTTGGGCTACATCGCGACCGACGTATACGCCCGCTACTTCCGGATGATCGGCCGTAATGTTCTGCACGCCTTGGGCTTTGACGCTTTTGGGCTGCCCGCCGAGCAGTACGCGTTGCAAACCGGCACCCATCCGCGCACCCGGACCGAGGCCAACATCGTCAATTTCCGCCGGCAACTGGGCCGGCTCGGCCTCGGACACGACAGTCGGCGATCGTTCTCGACCACCGACGTCGAGTTCTACAAGTGGACGCAGTGGATCTTCCTGCAGATCTACAACGCGTGGTTCGACACGGCGGCCGCCAAGGCCCGCCCGATCGCCGAGCTGATTGCCGAATTCGATTCCGGTGCCCGCCGTCTCGACGACGGCCGGGACTGGAAGACATTGTCGGCGGGTGAGCGCGCCGACGTGATCGACGGCCACCGGCTGGTGTACCGGGCTGACTCGATGGTGAACTGGTGCCCCGGGCTGGGCACGGTGCTGGCCAACGAAGAGGTAACCGCCGACGGCCGCAGCGACCGCGGCAACTTCCCGGTATTCCGGAAACGGTTGCGGCAGTGGATGATGCGGATCACCGCCTATTCCGACCGCCTGCTCGACGACCTGGAGCTGCTGGACTGGCCGGACAAGGTCAAGTCCATGCAGCGCAATTGGATTGGCCGTTCCGTCGGCGCGGAGGCGTTGTTTTCGGCGACGACGAAGCGCGGCGACATCGTGGACATCGAGGTGTTCACCACCCGCCCGGATACCCTGTTCGGCGCCACGTATCTGGTGCTGGCTCCCGAGCATGACCTGGTGGACGACCTCGTCGCCGACGCTTGGCCGGACGGCGTGGACTCCACCTGGACGTACGGAGCGGCCACGCCCGCGGAAGCCGTCGCGGCCTACCGCCGCGCGATCGCAGCGAAGTCGGACCTCGAGCGTCAGGAGAGCAAGGAGAAGACCGGCGTCTTTCTGGGCAGCTACGCGACCAATCCGGCCAACGGCAAACCGGTCCCGATGTTCATCGCCGACTACGTGTTGGCGGGCTACGGCACCGGGGCCATCATGGCGGTCCCCGGCCACGACCAGCGGGACTGGGATTTCGCCACCGCGTTGCATCTGCCGATAGTCGAAGTGATTGCCGGAGGCGATATTTCGCAAGCCACCTACGCGGGCGACGGTGTCCTGGTGAACTCCGGTTACCTCGACGGGATGGATGTGGCGACGGCCAAGGAAGCCATTACGACCCGCCTGGAGTCCGAGGGCCGCGGCCGGGCACGCGTCGAATTCAGACTGCGGGATTGGCTTTTCGCGCGCCAGCGGTATTGGGGTGAGCCGTTCCCGATCGTCTATGACAGCGATGGACGCGCACACCCGCTCAGCGAGGCCGCGCTGCCAGTGGAACTGCCGGATGTGCCGGACTATTCGCCGGTGTCGTTCGACCCCGACGATGCCGACAGTGAGCCGTCTCCGCCACTGGGCAAGGCCACCGACTGGGTGCATGTCGAGCTGGACCTCGGCGACGGCCTGAAGCCCTACAGCCGCGACACCAACGTGATGCCGCAGTGGGCGGGCAGCTCGTGGTACGAACTGCGCTATACCGATCCGCATAACTCAGAACGCTTCTGCGCCAGGGAAAACGAGGCCTACTGGATGGGCCCGCGGCCCGCCGAGCACGGGCCGAACGATCCCGGGGGCGTGGACTTGTACGTCGGCGGCGCCGAGCACGCGGTGTTGCATCTGCTCTATTGCCGTTTCTGGCACAAGGTTCTCTACGACTTGGGTCACGTGAGCTCTGCTGAGCCTTACCGCAAGCTGGTCAACCAGGGCTACATCCAGGCCTTCGCCTACACCGATGCGCGCGGGTCCTACGTCCCGGCCGAGGACGTGATCGAACGGGACGACAAGTTCTTCTATCCTGGATCCGACGGCGAGATCGAAGTCTTTCAGGAATTCGGCAAAATCGGTAAGAGCCTGAAGAATTCGATCTCACCCGACGCAATTTGCGACGAATACGGCGCGGACACGTTGCGGGTGTACGAGATGTCGATGGGGCCGCTGGAGGCCTCCCGCCCCTGGGCAACCAAGGACGTCATCGGCGCCCACCGCTTCTTGCAGCGAGTCTGGCGGCTGGTCGTCGACGAGGTCACCGGCGAATCCCGGGTGGCCGATGTGCAGGAGCCGTTGGGCACCGAGACCCTACGCGTGCTGCATCGCACCATCGAAGGTGTGGCGGAAGACTATGCGGCCCTGCGGAATAACACCGCGGCGGCCAAGCTGATCGAGTACACTAACCACCTGACCAAAGAGCACCGCGACGCGGTGCCCCGCGCCGCGGTCGAGCCGCTGGTGCTGATGCTGGCACCGCTGGCCCCGCACCTGGCCGAGGAGTTGTGGTCGCGGTTGGGGCACGCCACGTCATTGGTGCACGGCCCGTTCCCGCAAGCCGACCCCGCTTATCTAGTCGACGACACCGTCGAATATCCGGTCCAGGTCAACGGGAAGGTGCGGGGTCGGGTGGTGGTCGCCGCCGATGCCGACGACGACACCCTCAAAGCCGCCGCACTGAGTGATGAAAAGGTCCAGGCGTTCTTGGCCGGGGCCACGCCGCGCAAGGTGATCGTGGTCGCCGGCCGGCTGGTCAACCTGGTCGTCTGAACGACGGCTAGCGACGCCCCGGCCGCAACACCACCTCGTGGACATGGCCGTCGCGCGGTGTGGCGACCGCTTGGGCGACCGCCGCGGCGACGGTTTCGGGGCGCAAGAGGTTGGCGGCGTCGTACTCGCCGCCCTCGAACGCGACGAGGTCGCGCTGCATCTCCGTGTCGGTGCGGCCCGGGAATATCGTGGTGACTCGCAGGTCCGGCTCGTCGACGCGCAGCGAGTCGGCGAAAGCGCGCAACGCGAATTTGCTGGCCGAGTAGGACGCCATCCCCGGCGAAACCGTGCGTCCCGCCCCGGAGTTGATGAACACCACCTGACCGCGGACGGTGCGCAGGGCGGGCAACAGTTCCAGCGTAAGAGCCACCGCCCCAAAGACATTCACGCTAAAGGTGGCGCGCCATTGGTCGACGTGTGACTCGGCGACCCGCCCCGGCACGGACACCCCGGCGTTGTGCACCAGCACGTCGAGCTCGTCCACGATTTCGCAGCTGGCCTCGATTTCGTCGACGTCGGTCAAATCCAGGGGGAAGGTGGTGGCGCCGAGTCGCTCCGCGACGGCGTCGAGCCGGCTGGAGGGGCGACCGGCCAGCAGCAGCGTGTGGGTGGGGGCCAGCGCCGCGGCGATGGCGGAACCGATGCCGCCGCCGGCGCCGGTGATGAGTGCGGTTGGCATGACGTTCAGTCTACGGACGTCACCAATGCCGTTGGAAACCAGGTACTTTCACGCACGCTTGCGTGCGGGGGGATTCTCCTCCGGCAGGGCCCGATGTCGGCTCACCCGAAGCCAGGCGTTCCAGTGATGCCAGCGCCTTGGTCAGCATGGCCAAGTCGGTCTCGGGGAGTTGGCTGAGCATCGCGGCCAGGGCGGCGTGCCGGTTAGCCAGCGACTCGGCGTGGACCGCACGGCCGCGCGGTGTGATGTCGACGAGTACCGCCCGCAGATCGGACGGGTCGCGCGAGCGTTTCACCAATCCAATTTTCTCGAGTCGGCGGATGGCCACCGTCGTGGTGGGAGTCCGCACCCGTTCGTGTGCGGCCAGATCCGTCATCCGGATCGGGCCTTGATCGAGCAGGGTGACCAGGATCGACAGCTGCGCCAAGGTCAATTCGCCCGCCACCACCCCGCTGGGGTCACCGCGCCGCAGTATCGAAAACAGTTTGGACAGCGCGCGGTGCAAGCCTTCCGCAAGCTCAGTCACCTCGGCTGCGGTGGATTCGCTGTCCGCCATAAGTCGGCAGTCTAACCCGATATGGGTGGGGTACAAGGTAGCTAAGGCGACTATTTTTAGCCCGTCAAAGCACTTGGAACAGGAATCGTTGCAGCCGCTCGGTCTTAGCCGCCTCGAATATCTGCTCTGGTGGTCCGGATTCCACGACCTTGCCGTGATCCATGAACGCCACGGTGTCCGATGTCGACCGTGCGAAACCCATTTCGTGCGTGACCACAATCATCGTCATACCGCTGGCGCCGAGGTCGGCGATGAGCTGCAAAGCTCCCTTGACCATCTCCGGATCCAGCGCGGAGGTCGCCTCGTCGAAGAACATCACTTGTGGAGCCATCGCCAGCGCGCGGGCGATGGCAACCCGTTGCTGTTGGCCACCGGACAACATGCCGGGGCGGGCACCGGCCTTGTGCTTCAGGCCAACTCGATCGAGCTGAGTCAGCGCGAGTTCCTTGGCCGCGTCCGCGGACAGCCCGTGCAACTTGCGCGGGGCCAGCGCCACGTTCTTGAGGATGCTTAGATGCGGGAAAAGGTAGTCTTGAGTTCAAGGGGTGGTTGCAACACTTCGTAGTTGGGGGTGTTGATGACGGGTCAGCCTCAGTTGTTGGTGGTGCAGCGGCGGTATTGGGATTTGATCGCTGCGGGATGGTCCTCGGAGGATGCCGGGGTGGCGGTCGGCGTGTCGGCGACGTGCGGTAGCAAGTGGTTTCGCAGGTTTGGTGGTGTGAATCCACGATGGTCAAAGCCTCAAGGACAGCGACGGCCGCGGCTGTCGGCGGATGAGCGTGAACAGATCATGATCGGCACCGCGCACGGTGAGTCGATCCGTTCGATGGCGCGCCGGTTGGGCCGGGCGCCGTCGACGATCATGCGCGAGATTGCCCACAACGGTGTCATGCGAGGGCATGTGGGCCGTTATCGCGCCCGGTATCGGTTCGGGGCCCGCCGGGCCGGTTGGGACGCGAAGTCGGGCTACTCGGCGCGCATCGCTCAGCGGCGCAGCGAGCAACGGGCGCGTCGACCCAAGACCGGCAAGTTGGGCCGCTGTGAGCAATTGCGGGCCGAGGTGCAAGCGTTGTTGGTCAACAAGTACAGCCCCGAACAGATCGCCGGGGTATTGACCGCGACCTATCCTGACCGCCCGGAGATGCAGGTGTCCCACGAAACCATCTACCAGGCGCTTTACGTGCAAGGGCGCGGAGAACTGCGCCGGGAACTGAGGACATGCCTGCGCACCGGGCGCGCGTTGCGTAAACCGCGCCGACGGGCCTGCGCCGGTGACGGCCGCGGCCGTATCCAAGGCATGGTCAACATCAGTGAGCGGCCCGCCGAAGCTAACGACCGCGCCGTGCCAGGCCATTGGGAAGGAGACCTGATCATCGGCAAGGACCAGGCCTCTCAAATCGGCACGCTGGTTGAACGTTCCACCGGATATGTCCGACTGCTGCACCTACCCCATACCCGTAGCGCCGAGGCCGTCGCCGAGGCCATGATCGCCGCGGTCAAAGACCTGCCCGCCACCTTGCGCCGCACCGTGACCTGGGACCAAGGCCACGAAATGGCCCACCACGCCCGCATCAGCATCGACACCGGCATCGAGGTTTACTTCTGCGATCCCCACTCACCCTGGCAGCGCGGTAGCAATGAGAACACCAACGGCCTACTACGGCAATACTTTCCAAAGGGCACCGACCTTTCGGTGCACGACGCCGAACACCTCGCCTACGTCGCCGACGAACTCAACGGACGACCCCGAAAACGCTTCAACTGGGACAACCCCACCAACCGCCTCAACAAGCTACTGTCCACCCCGACAGACACAACTGTTGCAACCAAACCTTGAATCCACCAGTAATGCTGGAACACCATGCCGATGCGCTGACGAAGTTCGTCGGGATCGTCGTCCAGAACCGACCGCCCGTCGAGCAGGATGTCGCCCTTGTCGGGTTCGTGGAGTCGATTCAGGGCGCGCAGCAGTGTCGACTTTCCCGAGCCGGACGGTCCGATGACGGCCACCGTCGTACCCGCGGGTGCTTCGAATGTGACGCCGCGCAGCACCTTCGCCCCGCCGAGGGTCTTGTGAATATCCCTGGCTTCCAACGAGACTAACGCACGCTCTGGGATGGTGTCGGTCATGTCATGTCATGCCCTGGCCGAGGGTGGAGGACACCATCGCGGACGATTCGTCCGGCTCGTCAGCAGGGCTGCCGCTGCGCAGCCGTCCGTCGATGTGGTTCACCAAATGTGTTAACGGAACAGTCAATAACAAATAGAACAGGCCCGCGGCCACCAACGGGGACAGGTTGCCGGTCTGTGCGTTGAGGTCGCGGCCGACTTGGAACAGCTCGCGTTGGTGGGCGACCAAGCCCAGGAAGTACACGAGTGCGGAGCCCTTCAGCAGCGCGATGGCCTGATTGACCAAAGCGGGTAGCACGCGCCGGATGCCTTGCGGCACCACCACGAGTCGCATCGCGGCCGGATAGCTGAATCCCAGTGCGCGCGAGGCTTCCAGCTGGCCGGCGTCGATGCTCTGGATTCCCGAGCGCAGAATCTCGCCGATGTAGGCGGCCGCCATCAGCCCCAGCGCGGCGATGCCCAACGGGTAGGGATCGTTGTTCGTCAGCCCGCCCACCAGCGGCCCGATGCCCATGCCGATGATGAGGATGATCACCACTTCAGGAAGGCCGCGGAAGATATCCGTATAGACCCGCGCCGGCCAGCGAAGCCACCAGGAATTGGACATGCCCGCCATGGCCAGCACCATGCCGAGCACCAGCCCGATGACGAGGGCGCTGTTGGTCAGGATCAATGTGTTGGGCAGTCCCGTCTCGAGCAGAACGGGGATGGCTTCCTTATAGAGGTCCCAGTCCAGGAATTGGTCGCGCAATTGCGCCAGAGTAGATTTCGCTGCGACCGGGCCCATCGGCTTGTGGGGGCTTGCAGCGATGGCGGCGAAGTCAGGCAGGTGCGGAGTCGGGGCGGCTTTCGATCCGGGTTTCCAGCCGGGTGGCAGCGGTCGCGGGACCCAGTCTGAATACAGCTGTGCCCAGGTGCCGTCGGCTATGACGGCATCGAGGCCCGCGTTGAGCGCATTGATCAGCGGTAGATTCTTGTTGGCCACCGGATAGGCGACGAAGTGCCCCGGCGTGAAGGCGTTCGCAACCACCACCGCGGGGTCACCCGCCTTCATCAGAGTGGAGGCCAGCGCCGCCGGGGCGACCCAAGCGTCGATTTGGCGTGTCTTGAGGCTGCCGTACACGGTGGCGAAGCCGGGATACTTCACCGGCTGCAGGCGCAGGGTGTCGACGACGTAATGCTCCTCGACGGTGCCTTGCACGACCCCGATTCGCTGCCCCTCGGCCAGATCGCTGAAGCTCTTGATCGGCGACCCGGGCGGCACCACCAACGCGTAGTACCCGAAGTCGTAGCCGTTGGTGAATCCGACGGTGCGACGCCGGGCGGTGGTGGCCTGTACCGAGGCTGACCCGACGTCGAAGCGCCGGGACGCCACTTGGGCCAGCAGCGCGGAGAAATCCGTACTGACAAAGCGGATTTGCAGGCCAATCTTTTTTGCGATCGCCCGCAGCAGCTGCTTATCGAAACCAGTGAATACGCCGGTCGAATCGACGCACACGGACGGCGGGGCGTCCGACAGGGTGCCGACGGTCAGAACACCGGGCGTGCTCAAGCCCAGGGCGCCGACATCGATCGTATCGAGTGATTCGACCGTCGCGGTCGTGTTGTTTTCGTCGCGCCCGACGCCGCCCTCGACGGTGGTCAGGTCCTTGGGTAATGGTCGCGCGCTGCCCACCCCGGCGGGTGTGCACTGATTCCTGTCGGCGACCGCGGGTCCGGCCAGCACTAGGCCGCACACGATCAAAATCGTCGCGGCGAGTCCGAACAGCTTGGCTCCGCGCTTCGCGCGCGGGCCTTCGCACGAGTTCATCACCGCCACCGTATCGACCGGCTGGCAACTCGTCACGGCGAGAGACGATTTAGACCGCCATCGACGGCTCGCTGCGGACGGCCTCGGACCCCGTCAGTATCGGAAGCGGGTCCGCAACAACCTGACGGGCGTCGTCAGGCGGCTCGAAAACTCTGCGCCGGAACAGTTCGGCCAACATCGTCTGCGCCATCAGGTAGGCACGGCCGACGCAGGCCGCCCGCGCGGCATCCGGGTCACGCCGCTGGATCGCCGACGTTTCGTCCTCGTAGTAGGGCAGCACGTCGCCGCGATTGTTCTGGTAGCTCATCCAGAATGCGTGCGGGATGAGCTCTTGTGAGGCACGGATGGTGGCGTGCAGGCGCGGCCCGGCGTACTCGTCGTTGACGGTGCGCCGGTACTCCGCGGCGAGTTCGGCGAAGACCCGGGAATCCTTCGCGCTGCGCAACGCACGCATCAGCGCGTCGAGCTGCCCGAGGATCCGCGGCGTGGGATTGGTTGCGGCGCGGGCCGCGGCGATGCCGTTCAGCATGCCGTCAAGCTCGTGATGCTCGAGCACGCTGGCCTCGTCGAACCGCTCGACGAACGCGCCCCGGTGGTAGCGGGTCGACACGACGCCGTCGTGCTCGAGTTGGATCAGAGCCTCTTGGATCGGGACGCGACTCACTCCCAAACCGACTGCGATCTCGTTGCGGTCGACCCGGTCACCGGTGCGTAACCTGCCCGTCAGAATCAGGTTCAGGATGTGGTTGACAACCTGGTCCTTCTCTTTGACCCCATATTTCTTCGGCATGAGTCTCTTTCACGTCTGTTCAGCTCCGCACCAGCGATCAGCGGTGAAAAGTTTCTCATGTATTTGCGGATTCGTTAAGGTGTTTGCCGGATGAATTGAAGGCGAACCCGAAATGACGGCCTATCGGCTGTCGCGCCAGCGGCATAATGCCTCGGCCGCGGACAGGTCGTAGTCGGGGCCGTTGACACCGACCGTCAGCAGCGTCACCTCCAAGGCGGTAAGGCCTTCGGCGTTGGCGATCAACCCGGCGCTGCCGTCGTCCACGCCGGCCGATCTCTCGATGGTGGACGGGTCGCGCCCGACGGCGGCGCAATGTTCGTCCAGCACGGCCGCGGCGGCGGGGTAGGTGTCGACAGTGGTGAAGCCGTGCCAGATGTCGCCGTACTCGGCGACTAGCCGAAGGGTCTTTCGCGGACCCTTGCCGCCGATCAGTATCGGGATGTCGCGAGTCGGTGCGGGATTCAGTTTGGTCAGCCGTGAAGTGATCCGGGGCAAGGCCGCGGCCAGGTCGTCGAGGCGGCTGCCCTTGGTGCCGAATTCATAGCCGTATTCGTCGTAGTCCTTTTCTTTCCAACCGGATCCGATGCCCAGGATCAGCCGGCCCTCGGAAATGTGGTCGACGGTGCGCGCCATGTCGGCCAGGAGTTCCGGGTTGCGATACGAGTTGCATGTCACCAGCGCGCCGAACTCGATTCGCGATGTCTGCTCGGCCCATGCCGCCAGCACGGTCCAGCATTCGAAATGCGCGCCGTCGGGATCACCGTAGAGCGGGAAGAAGTGATCCCAGGTGAATGCGACGTCGACCCCGATGTCTTCGCACCGGCGCACGGCGTCGCGGATATGCCGATATTCGGGGGAGTGCTGAGGCTGCAGTTGGACACCGATGCGAACGGGATAGGTCATGCGACCACCGTAGGAGCCCCAGTCTCTCAGCGTGCGTGCAGGACCCCGCTCAACAGGTCGATCAACGCGCGGGGCTGATCGCTTTGCACGGAGTGCCCGGAGTTCGCGACGACATGCGCCTGCCGGAAATGCCTTGCGCGCTTAGTGAGTTCGGCCGCGTCCTCGTCGGTGACGAACGGCGACGAACCGCCGCGGACCAGGGTGACGGGTGCGGTCAGCGCGTCGACGTCGTTCCACAGATCACCGAAATCGGGGACCTTGCGGATGGAGTCGTAGCGCCAGGCCCAGTTGCCGTTGTCGAGCCGGTGTGAATTGTGGAACACGCCCCGGCGCAGTGCCTTGACTTCGCGGTGTGGTGCCGCGGCGACGGTCGCGTCCAGCATGGCCTGGAAGCTGGGGAACTCGCGTTCGCCCTGTACCAGTGCGACCGTGCCCTGTTGCTCGGTGGTCATCTCGGCATAGCGATGCAGCGCCGACGGGGTGACGTCGACGAGGACGAGTTCGCGCACCAGTTCCGGTGCGATCGCGCCGACCCGGATTCCGGTCAGTCCGCCCAGCGACATGCCAACCACCAGATCGGCATTGGGTGCGAAGTCGCGCAAGATCGGGGCCACCGCGTCGGCGTTGTGCTGCGGGGAGTAATCGCCGTCTTCGCGCCAGCCGGAATGGCCATGGCCGGGCAGATCCACGGCCAGTGCCGGCACACCCAGTCCGACGATGACGGTGTCCCAGGTATGGGCGTTCTGTCCACCGCCGTGCAGAAAGACGATCCGCGGGGGAACGCCGCCGCCCCAGCGCAGCGTGCTGACTGTGCCGTTCGGCGTATCAACGTCGATCCGCTCCACGTCGGGCAGCGGACCCGCAACGCCGGCCTGTTCGGCGTTCTCGGCCAGCAGCGAGAATTCGGAGAGGCCGGCCAGTTCGTCTTCGGAGATCTCGGTCACGATCTTCGACACTAGAGGATGTAACGACGCCGAATGCCGTGAAATCGTTCCCACATCGCGGCGCTGCGCTCGGAGGGGCTCACCATCGCGGTGCCCGCAGGAAGCACATGCGCGATCTACTGTTTGACCACGTGCGCGTCCAGCACGGCGGGTTCACCGTCGAGCATGTGACGGTAGGTGAGGTTCCCACGCTCGAAGCCCTGGGTGTCCAGCCAGTTGTGCACATTCGGATCACGATGCGCCATGACCAGACGGATGCGCCCGTCGCTGTCGGTCTTCGTGCGGCTCGGTGTGTAGCTCACCGGGCGGTAGAGGTAGTCCATGCTGTTGAAGAAGACGCCCATGTTGGTGAACATCCACAGCCCGTCGTGGGCGTCGAATTCGACGATCAGCGCTTCGTCGGATGCCAGCTCCCAGTACATGTTGGCGGCGGCGCGGCCGCGCTTGCTGTCCGCGTCGCCTGCGCCGACGCCTGGAATGGTGGGAAACTCGTTGGGATGCTCGGCGTCGACACCGCCGTAGGTGAACGGAAATTCCGGCCAGTCCGACATCAGGCCGGTGACGAAATCGCCGGCCCATCGCATCGCCTCGACCATGATCTCGGGGCTGGGCAGCAGTTTGGGTGTGGTCATGTCGACCCTCTCGATGCGCAGTCGCGCCGGCCGCTCGTCCCAGCGGTCGAATCCCTGCCGGATGAACAGCTTTCGCGATTGCTCGGTGGTAGGCAGCCAGTTGGGGCCGCGTTCGGGTCCACCGATGTAGATCTCGAATTCGCCGTCGTCGCCGACGCTGAGTTGTCGGCCGAACAGATTGGCCTCCGGGTGTCACCGAACGGCTCGTGCAGCACACCGGGCCCGGGCACCCGCGCACCCTGCACGGTGACGTTGAAAAATGGCGCGGTGCCGCGATTTCCGGACAGCCGATAAATCGACTGCCCGTCGATCCACACCTGCTGCGGGTGTGCGACGCAGGGCGCGATCATCGTGGCGAACCGGTCGGCGGCCCGATTCCGGGTGAGGGAGTCGCGCCCGCCGGTGAACAGGTAGACCATCCGCGCCGCGGCGTCGATCACCGGCATCAGCGCATCCTGGGCGGCGTGGGCATCGGTGGTCAGCCGGCCGCCGGAAACAGGTGGTAGGCGGCTTCCACCGTATAGTTAGTGCGCTGCAACAGCTTTGGAAATTCCGGATCGAGTAGCTGGCTGTCCAGGATGCTCAACCGGGATACGGCCAGGGTCATCCAGTGCGATTCCAGCTCGGCCAGCGCGGTGCCGTAGAACGTGACGTTGTGCACCGACAGGCGCTGGTGGGCCGGCATCGCTTCAGCCCCGCTTCTCGATCGCGACGCCGAATCGCTCACGGAACGGCCGGAATTCCGCGTGCAGCGCGTCGAGGTCTTCGCCGATGTCGATCAGCAGCTGCGTGGAGTAGCGGAACTTGCCGTAGCGGTCGCCGCGATTGTTGGCCAGATAGTCGCGCATCGCGGACTCGGCTTTGGGTGTGACTTCCCGGCCCGCGAATGCGTAGTAGCGCCGCACGGTTGCCACCTGATCGGCGATGAAGTCGGTGTAGCGGACGTGCAGGATGCGGGGATCGTCGACCATCGGCTTGCTCATCGTGTTGGCGGCGCCGGCGCGGGTCGACTGCAGGTGCACCTGCACAGCGTTGTGTCGATGATGTCGACTACAGAGCAGCCCGCGGGCGTAACGCTGTGGCGAATTCCTGCGTCGAAAATCGCCCTGGCGTTACGCCCGCGGGGTCAAAAGTGGTGGCGTGAACTAGCCCTCGATGATGAACTCTTCGAGCTGCGCGCGCGCGATGTCGTCAGGAAGCTGCTGCGGCGGGCTCTTCATCAGGTACGCCGACGCCGGAACAACGGGTCCCCCGATGCCGCGATCCTTGGCGATCTTGGCCGCCCGCACCGCGTCGATGATGACGCCGGCGGAGTTCGGCGAATCCCAGACCTCGAGCTTGTATTCCAGGTTCAGCGGAACGTCACCGAACGCCCGGCCCTCGAGACGGACGTAGGCCCACTTGCGGTCGTCGAGCCAGCCGACGTGGTCGGACGGGCCGATGTGCACGTCCTTCGTCTTGAACTCGCGCTGCACGTTCGACGTGACGGCCTGGGTCTTCGAGATCTTCTTGGACTCCAGACGCTCGCGCTCGAGCATGTTGAGGAAGTCCATGTTGCCGCCGACGTTGAGCTGCATGGTTCGGTCGAGCTGCACGCCCCGGTCCTCGAACAGCTTGGCCATCACGCGGTGGGTGATCGTCGCACCGACCTGGCTCTTGATGTCGTCACCGACGATCGGCACGCCTGCGTCGGCGAACTTCTTGGCCCACACCGGGTCCGAGGCGATGAACACCGGCAGCGCATTGACGAACGCCACACCGGCGTCGATCGCGCACTGCGCGTAGAACTTGTCGGCCTCTTCCGACCCCACCGGGAGGTAGGACACCAGCACGTCGGCCTTGGCCTCGCGCAGCGCCGCGACCACGTCGACCGCCTCGGCGTCGGACACCTCGATGGTGTCGGCGTAGTACTTGCCGATGCCGTCGAGCGTCGGGCCGCGCTGCACTGTCACGTTGGTGGGCGGCACGTCAGCGATCTTGATCGTGTTGTTCTCCGACGCGAAGATCGCCTCCGACAGGTCAAAGCCGACCTTCTTGGCGTCCACGTCGAACGCGGCCACGAACTTCACGTCGCGGACGTGGTACTGGCCGAACGTCACGTGCATCAAGCCGGGCACGGTGCTGTTCTCGTCGGCGTCGTAGTAATACTGAACGCCCTGAACCAGCGAGGACGCGCAGTTACCGACGCCGACAATGGCGACTCGTACCTCGTTCGACGCCTCGGGTGCGTTGTGCTGACTCATAGGGCGTTCTCCTAACCTCAATTACCTATGTCTCGAATGCCTTGGGTGGTTACGTCTGTTCGGTGAGCCCGGGTGCCGCGCGCTCCGCGGCGATGAGCTCGTTGAGCCACTTGACCTCGCGCTCGCTGGACTCGAGCCCGAGTTGGTGGAGCTGACGCGTGTAGCGGTCGAGCGAGTTGCTGGCCCGCGCGATGGCTTCACGCAGACCTTCGCGGCGTTCCTCGACCTGTCGGCGGCGACCTTCGAGGATCCGCATCCGGGCTTCGGCCGGCGTGCGGTTGAAGAACGCCAGGTGCACTCCGAAGCCGTCGTCCGTGTAGTTGTGCGGACCGGTGTCGGCCACCAACTCACCGAAACGCACTCGGCCCGTTTCGGTCAGCTCGTAGACCCGACGGGCCCGCCGGACCGGAGTACCAGCCGGCGCCGCGTTCTCGGCGATCAACCCGTCCGCCTGCATGCGGCGCAGCGCCGGGTAGAGCGAACCGTACGAAAACGCGCGGAACGCACCGAGTAGGCCGGTCAGCCGCTTGCGCAGCTCATAGCCATGCATCGGTGATTCGATCAGGAGCCCGAGGATGGCAAGCTCGAGCATCGAGTCACCTCCTTTTCATAGCTAGTTACGTCCGGCCGACGCGTCGCGTAATAGTATCGCCTCGATATATTTGCCACAACACAACCTGGTGTTGGCATGCAGTTAGTCACCGCGATTTGAAGCTCACAGCCGCGGCCCCGAAGTCGTCGAGTGTGTGTCTTCGGCCGAAAATAGGCAGAAATCGCGCTCGGCGCGCACCAAAACCGTCGGCGCACACTCGAGACGGCGCAGAGCGGCCTCAACTAGAGGGGTAGTTCACCCGATTGATGGTGCCGTCACCGGCGAAGTCGATCGAACCGCTGCCGTAGTCGCTGGATACGTATACGGACAGGGTCAGCGACCCCGGGGCGGTCGGGTCTTTGGCCGGTTCGATGATCAGATACGTCGACTTGACCTCGGACGCCTTGATGCCCAGCGTCTCCGGTGCCCCGCGCATGATGCCGACCGCCGTCTTGACGTCGAACTTGCCCAGGTCGACCGCGGCAACCTGGTCGGTTTTGGGGGAGGTGGTCGGGTCGTCCCAGCCGCCGCGGTAGTCGTAGTCGAGGACTCGGCGGGCGTCGGCCGGGTCCGGGCGGTACATGCTGGCATTGGGGGGTAGACGAGCAGCCGATAGCCGACGGTGTCACCGAACTTCTTGCGGGCCTGCTCCAGCAGTCCGGTGAGTCCGCCGAGCGACTGCAGTTGCTTGGGCGGGGTCAGCACCACGGCCGCGACGCCGTCCGGCTTGGCGCCCGGATCGGTGGTGAAGTCCAGCGGCGAGCTGGTGTTCCCATAGAGGCCCCAGCCGAGGCCCGTGCCGAACAGCACCGACACCACCAACACGGCGATCGCGATGCCGCGCGAGCGAACCGCGGGCACCGCGTTCGACTTTGCCGCGCGCAGCCGCGCCGGGGTGCTGCCCTGCAGATCCGACACCAGTTGCTTCAGGTCACCCAACGTCACGGCATTGGTGGCCTTGCTGACGCGCTCCCGGTGTTCCTCGCCGGACAGCTCACCGTCGGCCAGGGCGTTGTCGAGCACCGTACAGGTGTCCTGCCGGTCGGTGTCCTTGGCGCGGGTCGCGGTGGTCACCCCGCCGCCGAGTGGTGTGCCCAGCCATTTCGCCATGGGGATGATCGTAGAAGTCACCTGTTGTTACCGCGGCGCAGCGGTGTCGACAGCCTTGGTTGCGTGTCGGCGGTGCCAACGGCGACGTACTCTGGTCAACGTGCGATTGCAGCGACAGGTGGTGGACTACGCGCTTCGGCGGCGCTCACTGCTGGCCGAGGTGTACTCGGGCCGCACGGGTGTGACCGAGGTCTGCGATGCTAACCCTTATTTGCTGCGCGCTGCGAAGTTTCACGGCAAGACCAGTCAGGTGATGTGCCCGATCTGCCGAAAAGAGCAGCTCACTTTGGTGTCATGGGTGTTCGGCGATCACCTGGGCGCGGTATCCGGTTCGGCCCGCACCGCGGAAGAGCTGGTCTTGCTGGCGATGAAGCTCAGCGAGTTCTCGGTGCACGTGGTCGAGGTGTGCCGAACCTGCAGCTGGAATCACCTAGTCAAGTCGTATGTGTTCGGCGCGGAACGCCCGGCGCCTTCTCCTCGGGGGACCCGGTCCACGCGGACTGCACGCAACGGCGCCCGCACGGCCATTGAATAACGAACGGCGCCACGATCAGTCGCCCGATGACCCGCGCGGGTCCGCGACTGAGCGTATGAGCAAGCAACCCAACGCCGATCGTTCGGACGATTCCGATCATCCGGCGCAGCGTGCCGACGCCGGGACCCGCCGCCGGGTTTCGCCGGACGACCGGCAGACGATGATCCTGCCGCCGGTCGTCGATGACCGGTCTCCGCGGCGGTCCGACCCGATCGACGAGGTCAGGGCCGCGCTGGACGGGCCCGGATCCAGGCCCGCGCCCCGCGACGCGATCGAGGAGGTGAAGGCCGCGCTCGACGGCCGGTCGTCAGCCCCGCCGCGGCGCGACCGCCCGTTGTCCGGTCGGCCACCCGAAGGGCCTCCGCCGCCACCGCGACCGCCGGGCGGCGCCGGCCGATCCGATGTGCCAAGTCACCGTGCCGCTGGGCCGAACTGGGTCGAGCAGATCAACTGGCGCTGGGTACGGCGCGCGGCCTACCTCAGCGCGGCGGTCCTGGTGCTGTTGCCGATCGTCACCTTCACGATGGCGTACTTCATCGTCGACATCCCCAAGCCGGGCAACATCCGCACCAGCCAGGTGTCGACCATCCTGGCTAGCGACGGCTCGGAGATCGCGAAAATCGTTCCCCCCGAAGGAAATCGGGTCGATGTAAACATCAATCAGGTGCCCGTGCACGTGCGCCAGGCCGTCATCGCCGCCGAGGACCGAAACTTCTATTCGAATCCGGGCTTTGACTTCACCGGTTTCGCACGGGCGGTGGAGAACAACCTCTTCGGCAACGGCGACCTGCAGGGCGGGTCGACGATCACGCAGCAATACGTGAAGAACGCGCTCGTCGGCTCTGCCCAGCATGGGTTCGCCGGCCTGCTGCGAAAGGCCAAGGAACTGGTCATCGCCACCAAGATGTCGGGGGAGTGGTCCAAAGACGACGTGCTGCAGGCCTACCTGAACATCATCTATTTCGGGCGTGGCACTTACGGAATCTCGGCGGCGTCCAAGGCCTACTTCGACAAACCCGTCGACCAGCTGACCGTGTCCGAGGGAGCGCTGTTGGCGGCGCTGATTCGCCGGCCGTCCTCGCTGGACCCGGCCGTGGATCCCAAGGGCGCCGAGGCGCGGTGGAATTGGGTGCTGGACGGCATGGTGGAAACCAATGCCTTGTCGCCGAGTGATCGTGCGGCGCAGCAATTTCCCCAGACCGTGCCGCCCGATCAGGCGCGCGCGCAGAACCAGACCACCGGCCCCAACGGCCTGATCGAACGTCAGGTCACCAAAGAGCTGATGGAGCTGTTCAACATCGACGAACAGACCCTGAACACTCAGGGTCTGCAGGTCACCACCACGATCGATCCCAAGGCGCAGCAGGCCGCGGAGAAGGCCGTCTCGAAATACCTTGACGGACAAGACCCCGACATGCGCTCCGCTGTGGTGTCCATCGACCCGCACACCGGCGCCATCCGCGCCTACTACGGCGGTTCGGACGCCAACGGCTTCGATTTCGCGCAGGCCGGGCTGCAGACCGGATCGTCGTTCAAGGTGTTCGCGTTGGTGGCTGCCCTCCAGCAGGGAATCGGGTTGGGCTACCAGGTCGACAGCTCGCCGCTCACGGTCGACGGCATCAAGATCACCAACGTCGACGGCGAGAATTGCGGCACCTGCAATATCGCCGAGGCGCTCAAGATGTCGCTGAACACCGCCTATTACCGGCTGATGCTCAAACTCAAGAACGGACCGCAGGCCGTCGCCGACGCCGCATTCGCGGCCGGCGTCGCCAAGAGTTTCCCCGGCGTTTCGCACACGCTGTCCGAGGACGGCAAGGGCGGACCGCCGAACAACGGAATTGTGCTGGGCCAGTACCAAACTCGGCCGGTCGACATGGCCTCCGCATATGCCACACTGGCCGCTTCCGGTGTGTACCACCCGCCGCATCTGGTGCAAAAGGTCGTCAACGCCGAGGGCCAGGTGCTTTTCGACGCAGGAAACTCGGACAAGGGCGCCGACCAGCGCATCGACAAGGCAGTCGCCGACAACACCACCGCCGCCATGCAACCGATCGCCGCCTATTCACGGGGGCACGCCCTATCGGGTGGCCGGGCCTCGGCGGCCAAGACCGGCACGGTGCAGCTGGGCGACACCCAGGCCAACAAGGACGCGTGGATGGTCGGATACACCCCGTCCCTGTCGACGGCGGTGTGGGTGGGTACCGTTCAGGACAATGTCCCGCTGGTAACCGCCTCGGGCGCAGAGGTTTACGGCTCGGGACTGCCCTCGGATATCTGGAAGTCGACGATGGACGGTGCGCTGAAGGGCACCACCAACGAGACCTTCCCGAAGCCGACCGAGATCGGTGGCTACGCAGGGGTACCTGCGCCGCCTCCGCCCCCGCCGCCGCAAGTGACCGTCATCCAGCCCACGATCGAGGTGGCGCCGGGCATCACGATCCCGGTGGGCCCACCGACGACGATCACGGGCCCGCCGCCGCCACCACCGGGACAGGCGCCGGAACCCGCCGGCCCGGCACCAGGACAAGCGCCACCGTGACCGGCGCTCGGCAGCAGAGCGCCACCATCTCCCCGCGGACACTGGCCGAGGATCTGCGGAGCGCGGACAACCGCGATTGCCCCAGCCGCACTGACTCTTTGGGCGCCGCGTTCGCCGACGCGATCGGTGGACCGGTGGGCCGGCACGCGCTGATCGGGCGGAGCCGGCTGATGACGCCGCTGCGGGTGATGTTTGTGATCGCCCTGGTGTTCCTGGCGCTGGGCTGGTCGACGAAGGCGGCGTGCCTGCAAAGCAGTGGTACCGGCACTGGTGATCAGCGCGTCGCCAACTGGGACAACCAGCGCGCCTACTACGAGCTGTGCTATTCCGATACCGTCCCGCTCTACAGTGCGGAGTTGTTGAACAAGGGCATGTTTCCGTACAAGTCGAGCTGGATCGAAACCGATTCCAGCGGTGCGCCGCAGACCCGTTTCGACGGCAAGCCCGCGGTACGCTACATGGAATATCCGGTGCTGACCGGGCTTTACCAGTACTCGTCGATGGCTCTGGCCAAGACCTACACCGCCCTGAGCAAGCTGGCACCGCTTCCGGTCATCGCGGAGGTGGTGGTGTTCTTCGACATTGCCGCATTCGGGCTGGCGCTGGCCTGGCTGGCGACCGTATGGGCGAGCGCGGGTCTGTCCGGACGCCGCATCTGGGACGCGGCGCTGGTGGCTGCCTCACCGCTGCTGATCTTTCAGATATTCACTAATTTCGATGCGCTGGCAACGGGATTCGCGATGGCCGGGCTGCTGTCCTGGGCGCGGCGTAAACCGGTGCTGGCCGGCGTGCTGATCGGCCTGGGTGCCGCCGCGAAGATGTACCCACTGCTGTTCCTGGGCCCAATGCTGGTGCTGGCCATCCGAACCGGGCGCTATCGCGCGCTGGCGCGCACCGCCGGCTCGGTCGCGGTGACCTGGTTGTTGGTCAATCTGCCGGTGCTGATCAAGTATCCGCGCGGCTGGTCGGAGTTCTTCCGGCTCAACACCCGGCGCGGCGACGACATGGACTCGCTGTACAACGTGGTGAAATCGTTCACCGGCTGGCCCGGTTTCGACCCGAAGCTGGGCTTCTGGGAGCCGCCCACGGTGCTCAACGCGGTGGTCGCGTTGTCCTTCCTTATGTGCTGTGCCGCAATCACTTACGTCGCGCTCACCGCCCCGCAGCGGCCGCGGGTGCCGCAACTGCTGTTTTTGGCCGTCGCCGCATTCCTGTTGACCAACAAGGTCTGGAGTCCGCAGTTCTCGCTGTGGCTGGTACCGCTTGCGGTGCTGGCGTTGCCGCATCGACGGGTCCTGCTGGCATGGATGACGATCGACGCACTGGTGTGGGTGCCGCGGATGTACTACCTCTACGGCAACCCGAATCGCTCGCTGCCCGAGCAGTTTTTCACCACGACGATACTGTTACGTGACATCGCGGTTGTGGCGTTGTGCGCGTTGGTGATTCGCCAGATCTACCGGCCCGACGAGGATTTGGTGCGCTGGGACGGGCGGGTGGATGATCCGGCGGGGGGCCCGTTCGATCGCGCCCCCGATGCGCCGCCCCGCTGGTTGCCCGACTGGCTGCGTCCGGCTCGGACGCGACAACCGGACGCGCTGGAGGCGGCGCCCGATGCCGAAATGGCTGGCGCTCAAGGACAACCATGACTCTGGTCGCAATCCCATTGTTCCCTCGATTCACCGCACTCGACGCCGTCGGGCCTTACGAAGTGATGCAACGTATTCCGTCGATCGACGTGATATTCGTCGGGCACCGCCGCGGCGAGGTGCGCACGGAGAACGGGATGCTCGGCGTCGCCTGCGACGCCACCTTCGACGAAGTCGGCAAGCCCGACGTGGTGGTGCCCGGTGGTATCGCAACGCGGAAGCTGATTCACGACGACCCGATCCGCAACTGGCTGCAGGCAGTACACGCGACGACCACGTTTACCACCTCGGTGTGTACGGGTGCGCTGCTGCTGGCCGCGGCCGGACTGCTCGACGGGCTCACCGCGACCACACATTGGCGCGCCGTCGATCTGCTCAACGAGTTGGGTGCGCACTACGTGCCCGATCGGATCGTCGAGCATCTGCCGCAACGCATCATCACCGCGGCGGGGGTTTCCAGTGGTATCGATATGGCGTTGCGGCTGACCGAGCTTCTCGTCGACCGCGAGGCCGCACAGGCCGCGCAGCTGCTGATCGAATACGATCCGCAGCCACCTTTCGATTCGGGCGCACTTGCCAAGGCGGATGAGGCAACGGTGGCCCGAGCAAACGAGTATCTGCGAGCACGGAAGTAAGTCGCGCGCCGCGATATTGGCGCTCGTGCGGTCGAGTGAAGCGACTCCACAACCGAAGTTCGCCCTCTGGTAACCATCCGATCCCCTCGGCTGCACCGGTTCGCACAAGCATCTGGAGATCTGCTCTGTCGCTTTCTGGCGAAAAGGTGAATCCGGATGTTAGCTCGCCCCCGACGCCCGTTGGGCTCGGCCGCGATAGCGATAGTGATGACGGTGTTGCTGACGGCGTGCGGCGCCAGTGCCTCGTCCGGTAGCGGCCCCGGCGGCCGCAACCCCAACGAGCTGGTCTTCGCCGCCATCCCGTCGGAGAACGCCCAGAGCATACAACAGGCTTACCGGCCGCTAATTACGTTGCTGCAGAAGGCAACCGGTAAGCAGATCCGGTTCCAGAGCGCCACCAGTTACTCCTCGGCCATCGAGGCCCAGCGCGCCGACAAGGCCGACTTCGTCCAGTACGGCCCGTTCTCGCTGATCACCGCGCAGAACAGTGGGGTCAAAGTCACCCCGATCGCAGCCGAGACGGTTGCCAAGGGCACCCCGCCTGGCTATCACTCCTACGGCATCACCCGGCCCGGCACCGGTATCAACAGCATCGCCGATTTCCGCGGAAAGAAAATCTGCTTCGTCGACCCGAATTCGACGTCGGGTTTCCTGTACCCGTCAGCGGCGTTGATCAATGCTGGTATCGACCCGAACAAGGATGTAACGCGAGTGATTTCCGGCGGTCATGACGCGTCGGCCCTGTCGGTACTCAACGGTCAGTGCGACGCCGGGTTCGCGCAGGAAAGCATGATCGACACCACATTGCCGGCCAAGGGGCAGCTCAAACCGGGCCAGCTGACCGTGGTGTGGAAGTCGGATCTGATTCCGGGCTCGCCGATCGGGATCAGCGATGACCTCGCTCCCGACCTGAAGGCGAAGATTATCGGCGCATTCCCGAACGCCAACGTCGACTACATGAACGCCAACGGCATCTGCACCCCGGCGTGTGCTCATCTCGGTGAGGCCAATGGCTGGGGCTACGCGACGGTTGACAACTCCTTCTACGACAGCGTCCGCACCGTGTGCCGGACCACGCACGCCAAGCAGTGCGCGGGGCAGTCGTGACCACCGAGGTGGCCGTCCGGTTTCAGGGCGTGACAAAGTATTTCGGCCAGGAGATCCGCGCGCTCGACAATATCTCGTTCACGGTCGCGCCCGGAGAGATCGCCGTCCTGCTGGGGCTGTCCGGCTCGGGCAAATCCACTCTGCTGCACCACGTCGACGGCCTGCAGCGACCGACTGCCGGCGTTGTCACCGTGCTGGGCGCCGACGTGGGCCGCGCGACGACCGGTGATCTTCGCCGGCTACGGCGCCGGGTCGGCTTCGTGTTTCAGCACTTCCACCTCGTCGGCAGCCTCAGCGTGCTGGAGAATGTCTGTACCGGCGCGCTGGGCCGGCTGCGCTGGCCCCGGCTCGGACTGTTCAGCTACCCGCGTAAAGTGCGGCACGAGGCGTTGGGACATCTGGATCGAGTGGGCTTGCTGGAACGCGCTTTTCAACGTGCGGACACCCTGTCCGGCGGCCAGCAGCAGCGGGTCGCGGTGGCACGGGCGCTGATGCAGCGTCCGGAGATCTTGCTCGCCGACGAGCCGGTCGCGTCGTTGGACCCGGAATCGGCCGCCCAGGTGATGCAGCTGGTCCGGGAGATCAGCACCGAGCAGCGGCTGACGGTGCTGTGCAGCCTGCACCAGGTGGGGCTCGCGCTGGACTGGGGCGACCGGGTGATCGGGTTGCGAGACGGGCAGGTGGTCCTCGACCGACCGGTGGCCGGCCTCGGCCGCGACGACGCGATGTCGCTGTACGCCAATGTGAATGGTGATCCCTTGCTGGTCGCCGGCGCCTCCGCGTGACTCGTGCGTGAGCACTGAGACAGTCCCACACGCGCGGCGCACCCTGGCGGTACCACGGGTAGGGAGCACGGCGGCCTGGTCGGTGATCGGTGGCCTGGCAGTGCTGGGTTGGTGGGCCGTCGCCGATCTACGGATCAATGCGGCGACGTTCATTGACGGCGGGCGCAATGCGGTGGATTTCGCGGGACGCACGCTGCCGCTCGACTTTCCGCCCGTGGGGGAGTTGCTGCGACTGTCCGGGCAGACGCTGGCGATCGTGATATCCGCGACGGTGTTGTCTGTGATCCTCAGCATTCCGCTGGCGATTCTGGCCGCGACCAACACCGCCCCCGGCACCGGCGCGCGGCTGGGTGCCCGGGCCCTGATCGTGCTGCTTCGTTCCATCCCCGACGTGGTGATGGCCATCGTCTTCTTTCGGATCTTCGGACTCGGGGCGATGACCGGCGTGCTGGCGATGGGCCTGCACTCGACGGGCATGGTCGCAAAGTTGTACGCCGACGCGATCGAGCACATCGACGAGGGACCCCGCGCGGCGATACGCGCCGGCGGAGCCGGTGTGAGCCAGGAGCTGATGGCCGGCGCACTCCCGCAAGTGATGCCGGCTCTTGTGGCGACCGCGCTGCACCGCATCGACATCAACCTGCGAATCTCGGTGCTGCTCGGTTTCGTGGGCGTCAATGGTCTGGGCTTCGTGATCGCGACCGCATTCAAGCAACTCGACTATCGGCGCGGGATGGCCTTGGCCGCCGTGGTTCTCGCCTTGTGCATCCTGGTCGAGCTGATGTCCGGGTCGATTCGCCGGGGTTTGCTACGTAGTGCCGACGGGCGCTCGACGCACAGCCCGCCGCTGCACACCGGCGCTCAGATCAGCCCGCCGTGGACGGCGGCGCGGTTGCGGCGGGCGGGATATGGATTGCTGACCGCGCTGGTGGTGTTCATATCGGCGTGGGGTGCAGACCTAGACCCGATCCACTTCGTGAGTTCATTGCGGGGGATCACCGAGAATGCCGGACTGTTCTGGCCGCCCGGCACCGCGGGTATCTTCGGCCAGCTGTGCTCCGACCTGTGGCTGACGGTGAAAATCGCGCTCGGTGCGACCCTGATCGGCGCCGCGCTGGCGTTACCCATCGGCTGCCTGGCCGCTCGCAATGTTGCCCCGAATCCGCTTGTCGCCCAGACATTCCGGTTCTTCGTGGTGCTGACCCGCGGCATTCCGGAGCTGGTGCTGGCAGTGGTATTCGTGGTGATCACCGGGCTCGGTGCGGTGGCGGGCACGTTGGCGCTCAGCGTCGGCAGCGTCGGGCTGCTGGGCAAACTGGTCGCGGACTCGCTCGAAGAAGTCGATCCGGGTCCAGAGCGGGCCATCCGCGCGACCGGCGCCGGGCGCTGGCAGGTCTTCTTCACCGGAACACTGCCGCAAGCCGCGCCGAGTCTCATCGGGTTCGACCTGCTCAGCGGTGCGCAAGTGCTCGAATTCGATTTGGTCACAACGATCTTGCTGATGGTGTTCGTCACCGTCCTGGCGGTGGAGGCGCTGGCGGTATGGCTGCGCCACGAGGTGAATTGAGAGTTAACAAACAACTGTTCGAGATGTTCACCTGCAGTGGCGTCGACGTTGACCACGGTGAAGTCGTCCGGACAACCTCGCCATCCAACGTGGTGGCGTGACATCCGCGCGGTACATGGACATCGCCGACCAGCTGGCTGGTGAGCTCGCCGCATGCGCCCCCGGTACCCGGGTGGCCAGCGAGCCCGAACTCGCCAGCCGGTTCGGAGTCGGCCGCGCCGCGGCACGTTCGGCTCTGCAGGAATTGGAGCGCCGACTGCTCGTGCGCCGCATCCAGGGGGCAGGGACCTTCGTCAATCGGCGCATCGACTACGTGATCTCGCGGAACAGGCCGCCGTCCTGGCATGCCACGGTGATCGCGGGCGGCGGGACTCCGCGCTCGCAGACCAAGGAGGTGCAGCGGATCGGGCTTGCCGCCGAGGACTCGGCTCAGCTCGGCTGGCCGGCGGGCACCCCGATGTACCGGATCGTGCGGCACTTCTTCATCGACGACCTGCTGGCGTCGGTTACTCAGGAGCTGGTCCCGATCGAGGCCGCACCCAATCTGGACATCGCGTTGCAGAGCGTGGAGTCGGTGAACATCGTGCTGTGCCAGCTCGGCGGGTTGCGTCCGGTACGGGCGTGGTGCCGGGCGAGCTTGGACATCCCGCCCCGCGGGGTGCTGCGGTGCCTGGGCATCGAGGCCAGTGACCCGGTATGGCGGATCGAGAGCATCAGCCGTGATGCCGAAAACGGTTGCGTGCTACTGAGCAGCAGCGCGTGGACCCGCGCCGACGCGGTGCGGGTGGTGGTCGAACTCGGAGACATGGGAACCGCACCGGGAGAGCCGAGTGAGTGATTCCTCCAACCGCGCGCGGCGTTGCGGATTGCTGGCCCAGGCCGAGACGGAAGAGCTGCAGGTGTTGGCCGATGCCTGTCTGGCCGACGGCGCCGACGTGCAGGTGCTCGTCGCACCCGAGGTCGGTTTCGTGTCGACCCAGATTCGGGAGCCGGTCGCCGGCGAACGGTTTCTGCTCGGCGACGTGCTGGCCTGTCGCGCGGAGATCGAACTGGCCGGTCACCGCGGCTGGGCGATGCGGCTCGGTGACGACCGGGTGGCAGTCCTGGCGGCCGCCGTGCTCGACGCCGAGGTAGAGGCGGGCCGGCCACGCGCGGCCGAAGTCGGCCGGCTGTGCGACGCGATCGCCGCCCGACAAGCCGAGCGTCAGGACCGCGAGTGGGCCGAACTCGCCCCCACCATCGTGGAATTCGAGGAGTTGATGTGACCGCGCTGCGCCCGGCGGACTCCCAGCAGATCTTCCGAGCGGTGCTGGAGGCGCTGGCCCGGCCGGGCACCCCGATGCCGCTGCCCAGCGAACCGTTGCGGTTGCTGGCGCCCGCCGTCACTCCGATCATGGCCCTGGCCGACTCGACTACCGGGGTATGCGTGCTGGAGACGCCCGGTGACTGTTGGGCCGACCAGATCGCCACCGCAACCGCGGCACCCATCTGGCCGGCCGAGATGGCGCGATTGGTGGCAGCGGTCAGACCGGTCAGCGCCGACGAGGTCCGCGGCTTCACCCGCGGCTCGGCCAATGCGCCGCAGGATGCGGCACTGGTGTCGTGCGCGGTTCGTGATGTGGATGGTGGACCTTCCCGCTGGACGTTGACGGGTCCGGGTGTTCGCGGTGCCGTGACCGTTGCGCCGCAAGGCATGTCCGCCGGGTTCGTGGCCGCTCGGGCCGGGGCGGTGGCTGCGTACCCGGGCGGCATCGACGTCCTGCTGGTGACCGACGACGGGCGAATCGTCGGCCTGCCCCGCACCACGACGATCATCGAGGAGAAGTAATGGGGTATTCCGGGGCGCGTGGCGGATTGCAGGCCATTCTCGCCGCCGAGGAATTAGCCTGCCGGGCAAGCGATTTCGCACCGGTTCCGTGGGCCAGCACCGAGCAGATCGTCGCGCGTTTCCGGCTGGCGGTTGATCGGGTGATGGGCGAAGCGGGTCTGTTAGACGAAGCCGCCGCGGCGGCCGCGCTGCGCCAGGCCGAAGGTGATCCGTTGGAGGCCGCGCACCTGTTGCGCGCGTACCGCTCCACGTTGCCGCGTCTGGCGATGAGTGAGGCGATCGACCCGAACCGGATCACCATTATGAGACGCATCGTGCCGGCCTTCCGGGAGCCTGATGGGCCGCAATTACTGGGCCGCACCACTGATTACACCCGCAGGCTGTTGGACAAGCCGGTCGATCCGCCCGCGGCCCCAGCCGACCAGGATGCGGGCCCGCCGCCCCCGCGGACCGCGCAGCAGCGCAGTCCCCGACGGTTTCTCGACCTGCTGCGCGAGGCCGGTCTGGTGGTGGAGCATCGCACCGGCGACGACCCGGAACCCTTTGACATCACCCGAGTCCCCCCGCGGCCACCGGCGCCGCGTTCGGCGACCCTGGCAGCCATGGCACGAGCGGAAACCGGTGCGCTGGTGGGGTTGTGGTACCGGTCAATTCTCGGTCCCGACGGGGACATTCACGAAGTCACGCTCGGCGAGGTACGGCACGGGCGGTTGCCGCTGGACGTCAAGCATCCGCACACCGGCGAGCCGGTGACGATCGGTGAGTTTCGGATCACCGAAGCCGAGGCCATCGAGGATCTCGACGGCGCCGAGGAGGATCGCAGCCGGTTCGACGTCGGCTACGGAATATGCTTCGGGCACAACGAACGTAAGGCCATCGCGATGGCGAATCTGGACATAGCCAACCGCCGGTTCGGCCGGTCCGGCCCCTCGAACAGCTGCTCCTGATGACCACCGACGGGCTCGACTCCGGCGGATTCCTTGAGCACCTCAAACTTCCGCACTACGTGACCTTCCGCTCCATGGTGGAACGCAAGCAGGCGTTGCAGGCGGCCGGGGAGGCTCGCGCGGCGCGTGTTCCCGAGCCCGCCGGGAGGGATTGCGAGTGACCACGACCGCGGCGCTACTCGCCGAACTTGCCGAACGGGAGACGCCGCCGGAAATCCTGGACGAAAGCGGCAAACGCGAAATCCGCCGCGCCGCACTGACAGCGGTGTGCGTGCCCGGTTACCAGGTGCCGTTCGGATCGCGCGAGATGCCGGTGGCGCGCGGCTGGGGTTCCGGTGGTCTGCAGGTGACGCTGGCGGTGATCGGTGCCGGCGACACCGTGAAGGTCATCGATCAGGGCGACGACGGCGGTGTCAACGCCACCAACCTGTGGCGGATGATCGCGGACACCACCGGATGCGCGGAGTCGGCCGACACCCGCGAGTCGACCGTGATCCAGACCCGGCATCGCATCCCCGAGGAGGCGCTGTCGCCGGGCGACCTCCTGGTGTATCAGGTGCCGGTGCCCGAGCCGCTGCGCAAGGTAGAGAAGTCGGTCGCCGAGTGCGCCCGCATGCACGCCGAAAACGATTACGCCGCACTGTGGGTCGGCCTGTACGAGGACATCGTCCGCAACGGCATGATCACCCGCACGACGGGTTACCCGGTGCTGGTCGCCGGGCGCTATGTCATGGCGACCACGCCGATTCCGCGTTGGGACGTGCCGCGGCTGCATCGTTGCGAGCACATCAACCTGTTCGGCGCCGGACGGGAGAAAAGGATCTACGCGGTCCCGCCACACACCGATGTAGTCCCGGTGACATTCGACGACGTGCCGATCGAGGTGGAGTACGCCGGCGGTGCGGTGTGCAAACTGTGCGGCAGCGACGACGCGTTCCTCGTCGAGGCCGGGCCCGCAGGCGGCTTCGTGTGCAGCGACACCGAATGGTGCGCCCGGGTGCGCGCCGGCGACACCGACCGCGGGGCGCATCGCGAGCGCGCGCCGCTGCATCTGCTGCCCGACCCCCGTCGGCGTGCCGACTCGGCAGATCGGCCGGCGAATCGCCCGCGCACCGTGGCTCGCAATGAGACGCCGGTGGGGAGCCGCGAATGGATGCTGCGGGTCGATTCGATTGGCAAGGTGCACGGCACCGGCGGCGTGTATGCCGTCGAGGGCACTGGGCCCGAATACGGCACCGCGATCAGCCCGAACACCGGTGCGGTGGTGGCGGCTTGGGATGTGTCCTTCGACGTCGCACCCGGTGAGGCGCTGGGCGTGATCGGAGAATCAGGATCGGGTAAGTCGACCGTATTGGCATGTGTGATGGGAAGCGAAAGAGCGACAACGGGTTCGGTACATTTGGCGACGGTCGACGACGGCGTCACCGACCTGCTGTTGTTGCCCGACGCTACCCGCCGGCGGCTGCGCATCGATGCGATGGCGGCGGTTCACCAGAATCCCGCCGACGGCCTGGACCTGCGGATCAGCGCGGGTGGCAATATCGCCGCGCGGCTACCACCACATCCGTGAGCGTGCCGCCGAACTCCCTGAGCGAGTTGAGGTTCCGTTGTCCCGGATAGATGACCCGGTGGGCACGTTCTCCGGCGGCATGCGGCAGCGCGTGCAGATCGCCAAGGCGCTGGCGACCGAACCGCCGGTGTTGCTGCTGGACGAGCCGACTACCGGGCTGGACGCGTCGGTGGCCGCCGGCGTGCTCGACCTGCTGCGCGGATTGCTGTTCGAACGAAACGTCGCGGCAGTCGTTGTCAGCCACGACTTCTCGGTGATCGAGGCGTTGACCGATCGGGCTGTCGTCATGCAGCTGGGCAGGGTGATCGAGCGTGGCCTGACCGATCAGCTGTTCTGCGACCCGCATCAGCCCTACACACAGCGGCTCGTCGCCGCGGCCAGGAGGTGATCGCGGTGGCCGCTGTGCTGACCGTGCGGAAGTTGCGCAAATCGTTCACGCTGCACACCATCGACGGACGCGTCGTGGACTCACTGCGCGGCGTCGACGTCGAGGTGCATGCCGGCGAGCATGTCGCGCTGGCCGGCCCGAGCGGGGCCGGTAAGTCCTCGCTGCTTCGTTGCGTCCATCGCACCTATCTGCCGGATTCCGGCTCGGTATTGCTGCGCACCGCGGCGAACGAGGAGATCGAACTGACCAACCTGTCGGATCGAGCCATGGCACGGCTGCGCGGTCGCGAATTCGGATATGTGGCACAGTTTTTGAACGCACCGCCGCGTACCAGCCCGCTGGAGTACGTGGCGGCCACAGCCCGGCGCCGCGGTGTGGACCGCACCGAGGCACGCGAGGCGGCCGCGGACGCGCTGCGCCGCCTCAATCTCGACGAAGTGCTGTGGGATGTGGACTGTTCGGTGCTCTCGGGCGGAGAACGTCAGCGGGTGAACCTGGCCGCCGGCACGGTACGGCCACCGCGGCTGCTGTTGCTCGACGAGCCGGTGTCGGCGCTCGATCCCGCCAATCGCGAAGCGGCGCTCGAACTGATCGCGACTCTGACGACCCGGGACGTCGCGGTCCTCGGGGTCTATCACGATCTGGATGCCATGCGGCGGTTGGCATCTCGGGTGGTGCTGATGCGCGACGGTCGCATCGTGAAAGACGGGGCGTCGACAACGGTTTTCGAAGGAGTGGCATGACGATCGAGGTGTTCGAACGGACGGTGCGGCACTGGCCGTTGGCGACGGTCAAGGGCTGCTCTGCATTCCGGGTCTGGTGGACACGCACAGCGATGGGCTGGAGAGCGAGCGGTTGCCGCGACCGGGTGCCGAGCTGCCGATAGAGTTCGCCCTGCTGTCGTTCGAGGGCAAGCTCCGGGCGGCCGGGGTGACGACGGTGTTTCACGGCGCCGGGTTCGAGCGGAGCATGGGCCGTGGCATGCCGCGCACCATCGAGGGCACGATGCTTCTGTGTGATGCCATCGAAGCGCGGACCGAGGGTCTGGTGGATCACCGGATCCTGTATCGGCTTGATGTCCGCAGCGCGGAAGGCCTTGTGGCGCTTAAAGAACGGTTGGCTGAGCCGGTGAGCGTCCCGTTGGTCTCGCACGAGGACCACACCCCCGGGCAGGGGCAGTACGCCGACCGTGCGTACTACGAGCGCTACATGATCGGTGCGCGCGGGATGACCGCCGACGAGGCGGCGCGCCACGTCGATGACCTCATCGCCGAGCGCAGCGGGCGCCTCGGGATCCGTGAGGAAGCGATGAGCTGGCTCGGCGAGCACGCGCGGGCCGGGCGCATTCGGCTGATCGGCCATGACCCGGTGTCCGAAGCCGAGGTCGACGAGTTGGTAACGAGAGGTGGTGCGGTCGCCGAATTCCCGACCACGTTGGCGGCCGCGCACGCGGCGCGTGACCGTGGGCTGCCGGTGGTGATGGGCGCGCCGAACGTGTTGCGCGGCAGATCACACAACGGCAACGCATCCGGCCGCGAGCTGATCGCGCGTGGCTTGGTGACCTCGATCGCGTCGGATTACCTGCCGTCGAGCCTGCTGGCGGCGGCGTCCGCCGTTGCCGACGACACCCGGATCGACCTGGCCGCCGCCATCTCGCTGGTGACGTCGGGTCCCGCCGATGTCGCGGGGCTCGCCGACCGCGGCCGGCTGCTGCCCGGGCTGCGGGCGGACCTGGCGCTCGTCGCACCCGGGCGCTGGCCGGTTGTGCATACGGTGCTGACGAGCGGGTCATGCCCCAAGGACCGCAGTGAGGAGACGCCATGACCCTGTCCCGTGAATCGCTGGGCATGCTCATCGAGGGGCTGGCCGGATTGCCCTATGCCGGAGAAGTGGTGGACCAGCGGACGCATGCACTGCAGACCGGCTGGTATGCCAAACGGGCCGGCGCCGACGACGAGTTGTTGGTCGCCGCGACGTTGCACGACATCGGCCGGGCCGGCGCGGTCGCTGCCCAGTGGCCGGATCTCCCGCACGAGCTGTGCGGCGCCGAGTTCGCCCGTGCCCACCTCGGTGAGCCCGCCGCGCGGATCATCGGTGGGCACGTGCCGGCCAAGCGTTACCTGGTCGCCACCGACCCCGGGTATCACGCTCATCTCAGCCTGACCTCGGTCGCGTCGCTCAAAGTGCAGGGCGGCGGGATGAGCGAGGAGGAAATCGCCGATTTCCGTGCGAGTTCCGTCGCCGAAGAGGCGGTCATGGTGCGGCGCTGGGACGACGACGCGAAGGACCCGCACGGTCCGCTGATCACCGTCGTTGAGGTGCTGGACGCCTACGAGCGGCTAATCGGCTGAATGGCATGGATTTCGCCGCTCAGCACCTGTTCGGGTAGCCTGGTGCGGTTGCCGACGCAGGCGACCCTTCTGCCACGGATCGACCGTGGCCGTTTAGACCACAGGAGGTGATGAGGTTTCCATGCGTCCATACGAAATCATGGTCATTCTTGATCCCACACTTGACGAGCGCACCGTTGCTCCGTCCCTGGAGACGTTCCTGAACGTCGTCCGCAAAGACGGCGGAACCGTCGACAAGGTGGACATCTGGGGCAAGCGCCGGCTGGCCTACGAGATCGCCAAGCACGCCGAAGGCATCTATGTAGTCGTCGACCTCAAGGCGGCCCCGGCCACGGTGTCCGAACTCGACCGTCAGCTCAGCCTCAACGAGTCGGTGTTGCGCACCAAGGTGATGCGCACCGACAAGCACTAAGTCGGGTAGCGAGCACGCTCCCCGGCGTCGGCGCATATGCGTAGGCTCAGCGAAACATGCTTATGACCGTCTACCGTCCGCAGGCGAGAGCCGGGATGGACCCAGGAGGACCCAGTGGCTGGTGACACCATCATCACCGTCGTCGGAAACCTGACCGCCGACCCTGAACTGCGGTTCACGCCGTCGGGTGCGGCCGTCGCGAATTTCACCGTGGCGTCCACGCCCCGGACGTTCGACCGCCAGAGCGGGGAGTGGAAAGACGGCGAGGCGCTGTTCTTGCGATGCAACATCTGGCGCGAGGCCGCGGAGAATGTCGCGGAAAGCCTCACCCGGGGATCACGCGTGATCGTGACTGGACGGCTGAAGCAGCGGTCGTTCGAAACCCGCGAGGGTGAGAAGCGCACCGTCGTCGAGGTTGAGGTCGACGAGATCGGCCCCTCGCTGCGGTACGCCACCGCAAAGGTCAACAAGGCCAGCCGCAGTGGCGGCGGGAGCGGCGGCTTCGGCGGCGGTGGTGGATCCCGGCAATCGGCGCCCGCGCAGGCGAGCAGCGGACCGGCGGACGACCCGTGGGGCAGTGCTCCCGCATCGGGTTCCTTCGCCGGCGGCGACGAAGAACCCCCGTTCTGACGTCGGCCCCTTTCAAAACCACACAAGACCAGTAGCAAACGGAAAGAAACAAACACATGGCAAAGTCCACGAAACGGCGCCCGGCTCCCGAAAAGCCAATCAAGACAAGGAAATGCGTCTTCTGTGCCAAGAAGGGCCAGTCGATCGACTACAAGGACACCACGCTGCTGCGCACCTACATCAGCGAGCGTGGCAAGATCCGCGCGCGTCGGGTGACCGGTAACTGCGTGCAGCACCAGCGCGACATCGCGCTTGCGGTGAAGAACGCCCGCGAGGTCGCCCTGCTGCCCTTCACGTCGTCGGCGCGATAACCGGCGCGTTTTGTTTACGACCCAACCGAAAGTACTAAAACGATGAAGCTGATTCTGACGGCCGACGTCGACCATCTCGGTACCGTCGGCGAGACTGTCGAGGTCAAGGACGGGTACGGCCGTAACTTCCTGTTGCCGCGCGGCCTGGCGATCGTCGCCTCGCGTGGCGCACAGAAGCAGGCCGACGAGATCCGTCGGGCCCGCGAGACCAAGGCCGTGCGCGACCTGGGGCACGCCAACGAGATCAAGACGGCGATCGAGGCGCTCGGTCCGGTCTCGCTGCCGGTGAATACCGCCGCCGATTCCGGCAAGCTGTTCGGCTCGGTGACCGCCGGGGACGTCGCCGCAGCAATAAAGAAGGCCGGCGGCCCGAATCTCGACAAGCGCATAATTCGGTTGCCCAAGTCGCATATCAAGTCGGTCGGCACTCATTCGGTCGCGGTGCACCTGCACCCCGAGATCAATGTCGACGTTGCGCTCAACGTCGTCGCGGATAGCTAGCTCAGCACCGATTGTTCAGATCCGGCGGCTGCCGTTAATCGGCGGCCGCCGGATTTTGTTGTGTCCGCAGCGCGCCAAAGGGTTGCCCTGTGGATGGGCGGCGCCGCAAACCTGGCGAACTATGTGGGATGACGTCGCTGCGCGCAGCCCTTAACCACCCCGTAACTAACCGAAAACATGGCCGAAAGCCAACACGCCCGGCACGGTAACCTGCGACGACACGCCCAAAAGATTATTCTCCACACCAACTAACCGGTGTTGTACTGCCCTTAGCAGCAGGGACGTAGCAGCGACGCGTTTTGTTCCACAGGTTCTCCACAACCCACTCAACACAGGTGTCGATGGATATGCACACCCGATGCACAACCTTATGAACAGCGGCCCTTTTAACCGTGGGCCAGCAACGTTTACGGTCTTCCCGGCGCAAGGCTTTACGGGTGCCTGGGTCCGGAGTGGGAGTGCCTTGATCGACGTCGCTGAGTGTCGGCTATCGAATGTATGTTCGTATCATGTTTTCGTAAGGGAGGTGTGAGTCTGTGGCTGTCGTAGATGACCGGGCGCCGGGCATGGACGCGCCGCCACCCAGCGAGGAGTTCAGCCGTCAGCCACCGCAGGACCTGGCCGCCGAGCAGTCGGTGCTGGGCGGGATGCTGCTGAGCAAGGACGCCATCGCCGACGTGCTGGAGCGGGTGCGGCCCGGTGACTTCTACCGCCCGGCACACCAGAATGTCTACGACGCGATCCTGGACCTCTACGGGCGCGGGGAGCCCGCCGACGCCGTGACCGTGGCCGCCGAGCTCGACCGCCGCAACCTGCTGCGCCGGGTGGGCGGTGCGCCTTATCTGCACACGCTGATTTCCACGGTGCCGACCGCGGCCAACGCGGGCTACTACGCGGACATCGTGGCCGAGAAGGCGCTGCTGCGCCGGCTTGTGGAGGCCGGAACGCGGGTCGTGCAGTACGGCTATGCCGGCGCCGAGGGTGCCGATGTCGCCGAGGTGGTCGACCGGGCGCAAGCGGAGATCTACGAGGTTGCCGAGCGGCGAACCTCGGAGGATTTCGTTCCGCTCGAGGATCTGCTGCAGCCGACGATGGACGAGATCGACGCCATTGCCTCCAACGGCGGGGTGGCGCGCGGTGTGCCGACAGGTTTCACCGAACTCGACGAGGTGACCAACGGTCTGCACGCCGGCCAGATGATTATCGTGGCGGCGAGACCTGGAGTCGGGAAGGCGCTGTCCTTGGACACGCCGCTGCCCACGCCGACGGGCTGGACGACAATGGGTGACATCGAAATCGGCGACGAGTTGCTGGGCGACGACGGTCGGCCGACGCGCGTCGTGGCTGCCACCGAGGTCATGTTGGGGCGGCCTTGCTATGAGGTCGAGTTCTCCGACGGGACGGTGATCGTCGCCGATGCGGAGCATCAGTGGCTGACCGAAACGCGCGCATCCCGGAAATCGGCACAAGCCGCGGCGATCGGCTACAACCGCACCAAGAATCAGCGCACCTTTGCGGCTGTGCGTACGACGGCCGAGATCGCCGGAACGTTGCGCTGCGACACCAAAGACCGGCGGCTCAACCACAGCGTGGTCAACGCGCGCGCACTCGACCTGCCGGCTCGTGAGTTCTTGGTGCAGCCATACACTTTGGGTGGCTGGCTGGGTGATGGCGCCAGCGCCGCAGCCCAAATCACGACGGCCGATCCTGAGCTCATCATGCGGATCGAAGCGGACGGGTACGTTGCGGTTGCGTCCGAAGCCGCTCGGTACCGCTACCAACTGCGCCTACCGGCCGATGCCGAGCCGGCTCCTCGCGCGTGCGTGGTCTGCGGCAAGTCGTTCATCCCGCACACCAGTCAGGTGCGGACATGCGGGCGCTCCTGCGGTGGTCGCGCACGCTTTATCTCTGCTCCGGTGCCGAGCCCAACCTGCGTTCGCTGTGCGGGTCCGTCGTGCGGGCTGCGGCTGTGCCAGAACTGCCACAACGCCGTGGGCACACTACAGGCGCGACTGCGAACCCTGGGAGTGCTTGGTAATAAACACATCCCGACGGAATACCTACGGGCGGCCGAGGCACAGCGGCGCGACCTGCTCGCCGGCTTGCTCGACACTGACGGAACCGTGACAGCGGGCGGTGCCGTCCAATTCTCCGTTACCAACCAGCGGCTGGCATCCGATGTCGCCGAGCTGATCGTCGGCCTGGGCTATCGCTGCCGGACTACGACCAAGCGCGTCCTCGGCCGTAGCGAGTCATCCAGCATCGCCTACACAATCACCTTCTCCACGGACGACACGGTGTTCGCATTACAGCGAAAGGCCATAGCGCACAAGGAACGTCGGGCAGCTGTGAACACGCAGCGCTCGGGGTCACGCTTTGTTATGGACGTGCGCCCGATCGAGACCGTTCCCGTGCGGTGTGTCGAAGTGGATAACGACAGCCACATGTATCTGGCGAGCAAGGCCATGGTTCCCACCCACAACTCGACACTTGGCTTGGACTTCCTGCGGTCGTGCTCCATCAAGCACCGGATGGCCAGCGTCATCTTCTCGCTGGAAATGAGCAAGTCCGAGATCGTGATGCGGCTGCTGTCGGCGGAAGCGAAAATCAAACTCGCCGATATGCGTTCGGGCCGGATGAACGACGACGACTGGACGCGGCTGGCGCGCCGAATGAGCGAAATCAGCGAGGCGCCACTATATATCGACGACTCGCCGAACCTGACGATGATGGAGATCCGCGCCAAGGCGCGTCGGCTCAAGCAGAAGGCCGACCTGCGCCTGGTCGTGGTCGACTATCTGCAGCTGATGTCGTCGGGCAAGAAGGTCGAGTCGCGGCAGCTCGAGGTGTCCGAATTCTCAAGGCATCTCAAGCTTCTGGCCAAGGAGCTCGAGGTCCCGGTGGTGGCGATCAGCCAGCTGAACCGTGGTCCCGAGCAGCGCACCGACAAGAAGCCGATGCTGTCGGACCTTCGTGAGTCGGGATCGCTGGAGCAGGACGCCGACATGGTCATCCTGCTGAACCGGCCGGATGCCTTCGAGCGTGATGATCCGCGTGGGGGAGAGGCCGATTTCATTCTGGCCAAGCACCGGAACGGCCCGACCAAAACGGTCACCGTCGCCCACCAGCTGCACCTGTCGCGCTTCGCCAACATGGCGCGGTAGCGGGGAGTCCGGTGCACGGTCTCGCGCCGCGGTTCAAAATCTCACGGGCGACTATCGACTTGGGTGGACGCCGCTACAATGGTGCAGCCCTGCAGCCGTATCACAACGCGACCAGCCCATACGCAGGGAAGGCAAAGGGCCGCTGGCCAATTCACTATGATCCCGACGACATCACCCGCGCCTATTTCCGTGACCCGGAAACTCGAAAGTGGCACACGCTGATGTGGGAACACGCTCCATCGATGGAGATGCCGCTGAGCGAGGACGCGCTCCGGTTCGCCCGCAAGCTTGCCGCGACGAAGTACACCTACCCTGATGACAAGCTCGCCGTCGCGGATCTGTTGCAACGGTGGAATCTCGGACTGGGTAATACGCCGGCTGAGCGTCGCATGGCGCTGCGGCTCTCACGCGAGACGGTGCTGAACGGCGAGACCGACGCCGAAGGCGAGATCGTCACGTTGCCCTCGGTTGCTGGCGTGCTGGCCACCGCCGACCCTCCATCGGAGCAGGCGGGCACGTACGACGAACCCGATCCGGAAACAGGCGACGACGATGCCGAAGTGGAGCTCGACGACTATGGGACGGCCGACTTCTATGCCGATGCCCTGGACGATGCGTGATGGCCACGCATGCAGAGGGACAAGACCCCGGATGCGTCTGGACAATCTCACCTTGGCCCGAAAGGAGGGTTGGCAGCGGTTCGTCAATACCGCGCCCCGTATCCCACCGGAACCGTTGAACCGACCGCAGCTGGAAGCGCTACCTGGCGCGGCGTTCGACGACTACAACCGCCAGCGCCGCGAATGGCACGCCAACCTCGGCCCGATCAAGACGCCCCAGCTGGCAGCGTTGCATGAGGACTTGTGGGACATCGTCGACAGCAATGCCCAAGACGGAGACAAACCCAAAGGGGCGGTGGCAATCGATGCGTTTCCCGGGCTCGGCAAGGGCAAACGCACGATGTCTGCGGCGCTGACTAAGGCCGCCGAGCGCGGCGAAATATCCGCCGACCGTGACTGGTCACTGGTCGCCGACGTGCTTGTCGCGATGGCCCTGCTGCAAGTTGCCCGCGGCCAAACCGTCGACGCCAATCTCGTCCGACAGGTCATCGACACCCTGATCCTGCCCGCGGTTCGTATGCCAGTTAACGAGGGCACAGTCAAGAGGAAAGCCAAGTCCAGGTGATGAGTGATGAATCGGGAAGTGACCCATAACACGGAATTCGCCGCCAATGGCACGGTCTCGTATGCGGTTGACATTCTGTGCCCCGACCACAACTCCCGACCGATAACCTCGTCGCGGAGGGCTGTCGGCGCGGCACTACCGAGGTTGCCGCCGAGGGCTGGGCGTACGCACGGTGGGCAGCGTGAAATGGATTCAATCGCAGAGCATCTCGCGGTCTGACCCCACCGAAAAGTGTCTATGTGCCTTGGAGTGTGCTCTCGCTATCCCAATTCCGACAAGTCGTTGCGGGCCCGCGCGATCCTCAGCGATCAGTTTGCTGATTCGCAATCACAGCGCGCTGCCTTGGCGGGGGTCGCAGAAATGACCGCCGGCTATGACAGAACCCGACTTGTCGCCTTATTAAATGCTCGCTCGCTATTCACGAACAGGAAGGCTGGTGACCGCACCGCGTACGAGTGAGAGAGTCGTTCAGCGCGGATTCATCTTGCCCGCTTCGGCGCATCGTCGATATTGTGCGCCACGCAATCGCCGAGATGTGCTCCGCCGGTGCCGCTGGGCGAGTTGGCGTACTTGCCGAGGCGGCCCGACCCTGCTCGCGGGACAGCCAGGACGCTCGGTCAAATGGGCCAAAGCAACGTATCCGGGTGCGTCGCATAGTGTTTGCAACTTTCACACGGATGTCATGGCACGGTTCCGACGAGTGGCCAAATTCACCATCCGGCTGGCCGGATATCGGGGACAACTAACCGCCAGCCGTCCCTGTTAAGAGTAAATTCCCATAAAAATGCTACTTGGGTCAGGGGGTGATCGTCACCGTGCCGAGTGTGGTCATTGTTGACGACGAAGCCTTGATTCGATCGGGCTTTGCGTTGATCCTTTGGGCCGCGCAGGACATTGATGTGGTCGCAACTTCCGACGGTGTCCACGCGGTGGAAGTGATCACTGACCATCGACCGGACGTGGTACTGCTCGATATCCGAATGCCCGAAAAGGACGGCTTGGCGGTGTTGGCTGAGCTGATGGCCGCCGGTGGGTCTCCGGTTGTGGCGATGCTGACCACGTTCGATACCGACGAGTACATCGCCTCGGCATTGCGTCTGGGTGCGACAGGATTCCTCTTGAAAGACACCGATCCGGTGCAGCTTCCGGCAATGGTGCGCACGCTGGCAGCGGGCGGTCTGGTGCTCTCAGAGAAGGTCACTCCTAAGGTCATCGCGGGATACCTCCACGACCCAGTAGATCGGTCGGCTGTGCGAAAAGTCGCTAACCTTACCGATCGCGAGATCGACGTATTGCATCTCCTTGCGCGCGGCCAGGCCAACAGCGAGATCGCCGCGACATTGTTCTCCAGCGTCGGGACGGTGAAAGACCACGTCAGCTCGATCCTGACAAAATTTTCCGTAAGTAGACGACTGGAAGCCGCCCTCATCGCGCAGCGCGCCGGAATCCTGGATCCCGGCCCCCGTGACCCGCCCTGCCTCATCATGCATCCGTCAGCGCGCCATCAAAGGCGCGCTGATTGCGCTCACCGCTACGGACGGCATGGTATCGACGCTATACGCTCACACCTATTTTCCTCATTTGCCGTTGGCGGTTCTTCCCAGCTTTTTAGTTGTGGGTTTGGCTGTCCTCGGATTGCTTTGCCGCAAGCGCTTTCCCTACTTAGCGTTTGCGTTGACCATTCCGGCGGCTGCGGTCACCACCGGCATGCTGCGCTTCGCAGGTGGCACTGTTCGCCATAGCGCAACGGCGGCCGGCGCCCCGTGCACTGGGTGTCTGCGCAGTGACCGCATTCGTGTGCTACACCGCTCCGTTGGCGAAGCCGTATTCGGTTCTCACCACCGCATGGGCTGCTCACTACGCCGTCGTCTTCGCAATCGCGCCGATTCTGCTTGGTCTGTTGATTCGGGCTCGGACCGACCTGTCGCGCCAACTGGAAGAGATGGAACGGGTGCGCCGTCACGAGGAACAGTTGCTCATCGAGCGTGCCCTTGCGCGCGAACGTGCCGAATTCGCTCGGGAGATGCACGACGTGGTGTCACACCAAGTCAGCCTCATCGCCGTGCAGTCCGGCGCCCTGCCGGTCACTGCAGACGATGACGCCACCGCACAGACAGCCCGCACGATCCGCGCGCTCAGTGTGCAGACACTCGACGAGCTGCGCCAAATGGTCGGAGTACTGCGCACGGCTGCCGGTGATCCCACCGAGCAGCCACCGCAAACGGGGCTCCACGACATTCACACGCTAGTCGCCAGTTCTGGCGTGCCGGCGGTCATCAGGCCCAGACTCGACACCGACACCATCCCATCGACGGCAGTGCAGCACGCGATACATCGCGCCGTGCAAGAGGGTTTGACCAACATCACCAAGCATGCTCCGGGCGCCACCGCAACGGTGGAACTGCAGATCGACCCGCGCCGGGTGAGCTTGAGGTTGATCAACAGCAAACCCGACCGCTCGCCCGAGCCGTTGCCCGGTGCCCACTACGGACTGCTCGGTTTGCGTGAACGCGCCGCACAGCTCGGAGGCACTCTCCGAGCAGGCCATCTCAGCGACGGCGGGTTCGAACTAGCGGTAACACTGCCCACTCACGTTTGACCACACACCACTACCGAGGTTCAAATCTGAAGACAGCGGCGGCCAAAGCCCCATCTGCCGCGCCTTGCCACAGGTTCTCAGGTGCACGCCGGGACGCCGCAGCCGCGGCATCATGCAGCCCGCCCACTCGATACCAACGCTGTCATGTTCATGAATCACCGAATATCCTCGTACGCCGGGCTTTTCGAAGGGAGTCGCACAGCCTGAGCAAGACGTCACGCTGCTGATCGTTTGTGTCCTCACAGCGGACGGATTCTTCAGCCTGTCTGATTGCGGCCTCCATGCCCTCGGCGAATCCGCGCTCGAAGAGGCACCACAAATGGATGAAGCGCTCTGCATCACGAAAGCCCATCATCTTCGTAGCTAAGCGGCCTCGATGATGCGGGCGGAGGTCTTGGCAGCGCAGCTCGCCGGTGCGTTAATCGCCGCGGTTCGGCGGTTTCGTTGGCAAGGAGCCGACTCCACGATGCGTTCGCCCGAACGAGAGTGGGCTGGGATCTCACGTTTGCGCGTTGCCATCAGCAGGCCAAAAGTCGAGGGCCCGACGACCCGCCATGTTGCAGTCGAGAATGTCGATCGCCCAAAGGAGTTCAAAAGGGAGCGCTTTGTGCTCGGCCGCCGTCGGGCTCTGCGTTTGCCTATACCAATTTTTACACGCGCGTGCACAGGCCAATCTTGCCGGTATCTCGCTCCGGTGCAAATCCGCCAAATGTCGGTGGCCAATAGCCGCACGGTTGCAGTTCACACCCGCCACATGGCTGCCCAAACCCGCCGGGTGGATATATCTGAAAGGTTAGGCTGTAGAACGACTTTGGACTCCCTATTATCCGGGATGTGTCGGTAAGCGAAGCAGATCCCTACGGAGCCTCTCGTAAGCTTCTGAATTTTGAAGTGGAGCGGTTGACTTGCCACGTAGAAACGCGCGACGAGGAATTCGCTGATTTGCGTGCCCTTGCCCGGCGAAGTGAATCGCGCATCGTTGCGCTAAGCGAGCAGCTGAGCAGATCGCGTGCCGACTTAGAGTCAACCTCGACGCGTTTCAGCGAGCTGGCACGGGAAATCCCGACCGACGTCGCCGGCTTGAGTAGTCAACTTTCCAGAATCCTCAACACCGCCAACGCTGAGGCTGACGAGATTCGGGCTGAAGCCCAGCGATATGCGGACGCCATTCGGGTTGAAGCGGAGGACCGTGCCGCCAGAATTGTCGGCGAGGCCCAGCTCGAGTATGAGTCGGCGAGTACGCTGCGGGCCGACCTAGAAGCCCAAGCTCAGCAGATTCGGGCCCATGTAGCCCGGCTTCGCGAAGATGCCGCCACCAAGGCCGCCGACATTGTCAGGGATGCCAAAGACACCGCCGAGGAGATGTTGGCGCGCGTCCATCGGGACGTTGAGGCCCAACGGGTACTGGCACAGGCAAAACTGGACGAGCTGGTGCAGGTGCGTGCGAATATCGCGACCCAGTTACGGGATTTCTACGAAAAATTCCAGCAGTTGGACGGCTCCGTGGTCCGCATCGATCACCTCGAAGGCGTTCGCCTGGGTTCGGATCCTTCCGATTCGCTGCCCGTTCACGGCGCGCACGCGGCCCCCGATAGGGATCTCACGCATGAGGCGCTTCGCAGCATTGGATAAGTCGAAGGTGCCGACAGCGAGCAGCTTCAATCGATCGTTAACGGCAGGAAGTCGACGCAAAGCAGAACGTCGCCGGGCGTCGCTCCACAGAAAAGAAGATGTGTGTGCACTCCCGTTACGGCGGGCGCGTCACTCGCAGACCATGGCAGTGGCCGCGGGCCCGGCCAAGCCCGAGACGTTCAGCCCTGCGCCTCCATTACCCGCGTCCCGCCGGCGACCCGGGCCAGCTACGGACCTCGCGAAAGAACATTTCGCTGGTCGCTCAAGCAAGTGCCGATAATCAGCAGATAGTAGTGACAAAAGCCATCCCCACATTTCACACTCAGCTACGAGGTCTCGACCGGGATCAAGTGACTGAGTACCTCCAGCGGATTCACACCGAAGTTGATTCGCGCGAGGACCGGATCCAGCAGCTCGACCGCGAACTTTCTGAGGCCAAGGCCGATCGCGAGCGACTCAGCGCCGAGAACGTTCAGCTGCGCGGCGACATTACCCGGCTATCCGGACCGATCGATTCCGTGGAGGGAATGTCGGATCGTATTGCTCGGATGATGCGGGTGGCTTCCGACGAGGCGCGGCGCACCAAGGCGATGGCCCGTGAAGAGGCCGAGATACTCACCGAAGAGCTGCGCGACGAGCTGGAGGCGGCCCGACAGGACCGCGAGGCCGCGAGCGCGGCGCTAACCGAGCTGCAGGCCTCCACCGCCGCCCGCCGTGATCAGATTCTGGCGGAAGCCAAACACGAAGCCGAGCAACTCTTGCAGGCCGCTCGTCACGAGTGCCTGCGCATGACCGAGGAAGCCGAGGAAGCCGAGCGTCGTCGCCGCGACGCACAGCTGCGCTTGACCGAGGAGGACGAGCGCCGCCGCCGCGAGACACAACAACGGCTAGACCAGCAGATCAAATCGGCTTGGGAGCAGGCCGAGACGCAGATCGCACAGATTGAAAAGGAGGCTCGGCTGAGGGCCGCTGGCTTGATCGCTGCTGCCGAACGCGACTCGCGATTGATTACCGAACGTACAGAGACTCAAGTCAAGGAGCTGCTTCACGTCCGAGGAGAAATCGTGGCGGCCCTCAGCGACATCCAAGGTCGCATTGAGACCGCTATCCGCCGCGACCGGATCAGCGTCGTCAAGACGCAGGATGTGAGCGACAACGCATAACGCCGTTCGCCTGCGGACGGAAATCCCGCGGACAAGCCCGGTCATCCCCGAGCTAGTCGGGTCGCGCGAAGACCTAAGATGCCGAGTTTGCTGATCACAGACCTGATCGCCTCAAACTCCGACACTCGCGGTGTCTGCGATCCTGACCAAGGCCGCCGAGCGCGGCGAAATATCCGCCGACCGCGACTGGTCACTGGTCGCTGACGTGCTTGTCGCTGCTGCGCGTTGCCAAACCGTCGACGTCAATCTCGTTCGGCAGGCAATTGACATCCTGATCCTGCCCGCGGTGCTTATGCCGGACAACGAATAGGAATCCAACCGTCAGCCCACCTTGGTCGCGATCGAACCATGGATCAGGCCAAGACGTCACGAGACCAGCGCGGTCACGCGGTGAACGGCAGCGAAATCGACTGCGGGGGCCATATCGAATCCACATCCAGGCGGCGGCGACGGCAATGGCCGAAAGGCTTTACGAGCCGCGCGCCCGGGCCGCCGATTTACATCGCACCCTTCGCGTCGGCTCGCCTAAGGTTGACCCATGCCGGAGGCCGCCACGCCCGTATTGGTCCGCTCCGACCGCATCCTGTTGCTCCTCTCGGTGGCGTTAACGGTGTGCGCCGGGCTCGCGCACTTCGGCGGCTGGAGCTCGGTGCTCACATTCCTTGTCGCGGCCGCAGCCGTGGGAGTGCTCGCGGCGGTCGTCGGCCACAGCGTGGATCAGCTAGGCGACCGCTTCGGAGCCGGCGCCACCGGCGTGCTCCAGTCCGCGCTCGGCAACCTGCCCGAGCTGTTCATCTGCCTGTTCAGCCTTCGGCACGGCCTGGTCGACGTGGTCCGCGCCGCGTTGGTCGGATCCATCTTGGCCAACCTCCTGTTGGTGCTGGGCCTCGCGTTCGTGGCCGGCGGTGCTCGTCACGGCCCGCAGCAACTCGGCTCGCACCGGGCGCGCACCGTGACGGTGCTGATGCTGCTGTCGGTGACCGCGCTGTCGATCCCGTCGGTGGCCTTCTGGATCCACACTCCGGCGTCCAATCACGAGGATGCGCTGTCGATCGTCGTTTCGGTGCTGCTCCTCGCCCTGTTCGCGCTGTCGCTGCCGGCCTCGCTGCGCCGCGACGCCGACGAGGTCCAATCCGCCGGCGCCCACGAGCACCCGCGTTGGCCGGTCTGGCTCGCGATCGGCGCGCTCGCCGCCGCCGGGATCCTCGCCGCATTCGTCTCGGAGTGGTTCGTCGACGCGCTGCAACCGGCCATGCACTCGCTCAATATCTCCGAGGTGTTCGCTGGCCTGGTCGTGGTGGCGATCGCCGGCAACGCGGTGGAGAATTTTGTCGGCATCCAGCTCGCCGCCAAGGGGCAGTCCGCGTACGCGTTCTCGGTCGTCCTCAATTCGCCACTTCAGATCTCGCTGGTGCTGGCGCCGCTGCTGGTGCTCATCTCGCAGGCGACCGGCATGGCCGGGCTGACACTGGTGTTCAGCCCGATGTTGGTGGTGGCCCTGCTGCTCGCGGTCGTGCTCACCGCATTCATCTCATTCGACGGCGAGTCGACGTGGCTCGAAGGCGCCACCCTCGTCGTGCTGTACGGGATCATCGCCGCGGCGTTCTGGTGGGGCTGAACACCGACCAGCACATCACCACCGTTTGACAACGCGGCTGGTCGCTGATGGCCGTCACACCGGCGTGACGCCCGGGAAATATTCGGTTGGCAGCGTGCGGGTCGTGAACAGTGTGACGGCAGAGCACGGGGGCATCACTCGGAGAGGCCTGCTGACAGCCGGCCTGGCGGCGGCGGCGGGGACGGTTGCGGTGACGGGACTCGTGACAGCACTGCCCACCACGCGCGCAACCACTCCAGCGCGTACGCCACGGACGATCGCGGAGGCCGGTGCACTGCTGCGCTCGGGCCGGGTGACGTCGGTGCAGCTGACGCGCACCGCGCTGGACGCCGCGGCGAAGCTGCAGCCGCAAATCAATGCGTTCATCACCGTCACCACACAGCAGGCGCTGGACACCGCGGCGCGACTCGACGCCGAGCTGGCGCGCGGCGCCGATCGTGGCCCGTTGCACGGTATCCCGGTCGTGTTCAAGGATCTCTACTCCACCGCGGGCGTCCTCACCTCCGTCGGCTCGCGCGTGTTCGCCGAGCGCGTGCCTGCCGAGGACGCGGCCGTGGTTACCAAATTGGTCCAGGCGGGCGCGGTCAGCATCGGTAAGACCAACCTCAACGAGTTCGCCGCGGGTATCGACGGCAAGAACGTCTACTACGGCGACATACACAACCCGCTGCGGCCGGACAGGTCGGCAGGCGGGTCGTCGAGCGGAACGGGCGCCGCGGTTGCGGCGGGCATCGTCGCGGCCGGCGTCGGCAGCGACACCGGCGGCTCGTTACGAGTCCCCGCCGCGTGGAACGGCGTCGTCGGCATCCGGCCGACACATGGCCTGGTCAGCCTGTACGGCGCGTTTCCTCGCGCCCCGCGGTTCGACGTTGCTGGCCCGCTGGGACGCACGGTTCACGACACCGCGGTCATGCTCGCCGCGATGGCGGGCCATGACCCGCGCGATCCGTACTCGCGGCCCGCCCCGAAGAGTGACTATCTGGCCGACCTCGACCGTGGCGTCGCGGGCCTACGGATCGGGTTGATCGAAGACTTCAGCCTGACCGGGCTGGATCCGGACGTGGAGGCGGCGGTGCGGCGGGTCCTGCCGGTACTCGAGCGTCTCGGCGCACGCGTCACGACCGTGAAAATCGAGAACCTCGCGACGATGCTCGACTTCACGGCCGCGTTCACGATCCTGCGTTGGGAGTTCGCGCAGGCGATGCGCGACGTCTATGGCGCGGCCCCCGACAAGAGCGTCTTCGGGCCTACCGTGCGCGCCGACATGGAGGCCGCGGGCAAGCTCACCCGGGCGGACTACGACGCGGCGACCGCCCGCCGGTTCTCCGATGCGGCACCCATGCGGGCCGCCCTCGACGAGGTCGACCTGCTCCTGACGCCGACGATGCCCACCGTGGCACCGCGCCTCGACACGCGCTCCGATGAATTCGTCCGTGGTCGGCGATACACCATCCCGTTCACCTACGCCGACCTGCCGTCGATCTCGGTGCCGTGCGGCCGCGGCGCCCAGGGGCTGCCGGTGGCGCTGCAATTCGCTAGCCGCGAATTCGACGAGGCGTTGCTGTTCCGTGCCGCCGCGGAGATCGAACGCCAGACTCGGGACTGGTAGGCCTACCTGCGCGAGTGCACGCGGGTGGCGAGCTGCCGGTCGCGCTAGACCACCCGGGTTTCGCGCTTGATACCGAGACGCACTAACTTGCCTGATGTGATGTCCTCAGCTGTTCGGGCTCTTGCTCGGTTGATTGGTCCCCTCTTGGCTGTCGCCGTCGTTGCCTGCATCGGTATCGCGGCTGACCCGCCGCCGCCCCGTCCTGGCCCGGCGGTGCGCCTGGCCAGTGACGGGAACCCGTTGGCCGGAGCGCCGTTTTACGTCAACCCGACATCGGCGGCTATGCGCGCCGCGCAGAGCGCAGATCCGCCGAGTCCCCAGTTGACCGCCGTCGCCAACACCCCGCAGGCGTACTGGATCGTCCCGGGCGGCTCGGCGAGCACGGTCGGAAAGTACGTCGGTGATGCGAATGCCGCCGGCGCCATCCCGGTACTGTCGATCTATGGGATTCCGCACCGCGACTGCGGCAGCTTCGCCGCGGGTGGCCTGGGCTCGGGCGCGGACTACCGGAGCTGGATCGACGGCATCGCGGCCGGCATCGGCGCTTCGCGGGTGGGCATCGTGGTCGAACCCGATGCGCTCGCGATGGCCGACTGCCTATCCGGTGATTCCCGTCAGGAACGCTTCGACTTGATCCGTTATGCCGTCGACACGCTGACCCGGGATCCCAACGCGGCCGTCTACGTCGACGCCGGTCACCTGCGCTGGCACAGCGCCGAGGACATGGCCGCCCGGCTCAACCAGGCCGGCGTCGGCCACGCTCGGGGTTTCAGCGTCAACACCGCGAACTTCTTCACCACCGAGGACGAAATCGGTTATGGTGAAGCGATTTCGGGCCTCACGAACGGTTCGCACTACGTGATCGACACGTCACGTAACGGAGCCGGGCCGGCGCCCGACGCCGAGCTCAACTGGTGCAACCCCAGCGGCCGGGCACTGGGTACCCCGCCCACCGCGTCGACCGCGGGCGCGCACGCCGACGCCTACCTGTGGATCAAACGTCCCGGTGAGTCCGACGGATCGTGCGGCAAGGGTGATCCGCCGGCGGGCACCTTCGTGAACCAGTACGCGATCGATATGGCCAGTAAGGCTGGTATGTAAACGGGATCCCGACGGGATAACCAAAGTCGTTGTTGCAAATGAGTATTCAGTCATAGAAATGTTAACAGCGGCGGTGCTGCCGCGGCGAGTACGTGGTCGACGGCATAACCTGTCGTGATGCTGACCGAGTTGATAGACCTCCCGGGTGGCGCCTTTCCGATGGGATCCAACGATTTCTACCCGGAGGAGTCGCCCGTCCACGAGGTGACGGTAAAGCCCTTTTCGATCGAGCGTCATCCGGTGACCAATGCGCAGTTCGCCGAATTCGTCACGGCGACGGGCTATGTCACCGTCGCCGAACAGGCATTGGACCCGGCCGCGTTTCCCGGGGTGCCTCCCGAGGATCTGACTGCCGGTGCGCTGGTGTTCACGCCGACCTCGGGACCGGTCGATCTGCGTGCCTGGCGGCAATGGTGGACCTGGACGCCGGAAGCGTGCTGGCGCCACCCTTTCGGGCCGGGGTCCTCGAGCGAGGATTGGCCGGATCATCCGGTGGTGCAGGTGGCCTACCCCGATGCGGTCGCCTACGCCGACTGGGCGGGAAGGACTTTGCCCAGCGAGGCGCAGTGGGAGTACGCCGCGCGCGCCGGCGCCGTGTCGACCTACGCCTGGGGCGACGATGTCGCCCCCGGCGGCCAGATCATGGCCAACACCTGGCAGGGGCGATTCCCCTATCGCAACGACGGCGCCCGGGGCTGGGTCGGCACCTCGCCGGTGGGAACGTTCGCGCCCAACGGGTTTGGACTGGTCGACATGATCGGCAATGTCTGGGAATGGACCACCACCCGCTACAGCGCCAGCCACCATCCGGATCGCGCCGCACCGAGCTGCTGCCCGGTGCCGGCGACCGGCGATCCCTCGGCCATGCAGGTGCTCAAGGGCGGCTCGCACCTGTGCGCGCCCGAGTACTGCCACCGGTACCGCCCGGCCGCGCGGTCGTCGCAGTCGCAGGACAGCGCGACCACGCACATCGGATTCCGGTGCATCGCCAACTGACCCACGCGTTGCTCCGGTGGCGAAACAAGGTAGCTAACGCCGCGCCATATGCCCTGGACTAGGGCTTAACACACCACCAGGTGGCGTAACATCCAGCTAACCGCCACCCCGGGTATTTGGTGGCACAGTGAGTTCATGGCACCGTCCCCGAACGTTCCTCCCAAGGACTTTCCACGTCCTGTCACCCGGGAGTACGCCGGTACCCGCGCCGACGCGGCGCGGTGGGTCCGCGACGTGTTGCGCAGCCAGATCCTCGAAGGCGCCTACGGCGGTTTGGCCGCCCCGCGCTCGGCGTTGCCGTCGGAGTCGGAGCTGGCCGCCGAACTTGGCGTCAGCCGCAACGCCATCCGCGAGGCACTGGAACTGCTACGCGGGGAAGGCCTGATCACCCGGGTGCAAGGTTCGGGCACGTTCGTCACCGGCGCGAAACCGCGCCAGCACCTCGACCGGCTGGAGGGCCTCGCCGAATCGCTGGCCGGCCACCGGCTACCGGTCGACAACGAAGTGCTTTCGGTGCGCGAATCCACCGCCACTCCGTTCGTGGCTGCCAAACTGCAGCTGCCCGAAAATGCCCCGATCGTATTCATCGAACGGCTCCGTTCCGTGGGCGGTCTGCCGCTGTCGCTGGACACCACGTCACTGCGAGTTGGGGCGGTCCCGGTGGACGCCAACCTCGATAAGCAAGACGTATTCGCCCTTATCGAACAGGAATTGGGCGTGCGTCCGGGGTGGGCCGAGATCACCGTAGAGGCCGTTTCGGCGGATGCCAACACCGCCAAGCTGCTGCAGATCCGCAGCGGCGCGCCGCTGCTGCTCTTGCATCGCCTGACCCACTTGCAAGACGGCACACCGTTCGACCTGGAGACCGTGCGCTATCGCGGCGACCGATGCTCGCTAGTCACCACCGCCACCCGGGAGGGTGCGGCGCCGCCGCCGTAGCAAGCGCTAGTTCCTTTCTCCAACAACGATTTACACCGCACCGACAGAGAGGTAGCACAGTCATGCCCAAACAACCCAACATCGTGTACTTCCACGTCGACAACCTGGGGCTCGGCGAGCTCGGCTGCTACGGCGGCGGAATGCTACGAGGCGCCGACACCGCCCGAATCGACGCATTCGCCGGCGAAGCGCTCAAACTGTCGCACTTCGTCGTCGAACCACAGTGCACGCCCACCCGCTCGGCGTTGATGACGGGCCGTTATCCGATCCGCTCGGGCAATCACACAATCGCGTTGGGCGGCAACGACGGCGGCATCGTGGCATGGGAGCGGACCATGGGTGACATTCTGTCCGAGGCCGGCTACGCGACAGCCTGCTACGGCAAGTGGCACATCGGAGCCGAGGACGGCCGCTGGTCCACCGACCACGGATTCGACGAATGGTACGGCCCGGCCCGGACCTACGACGAATGCCTGTGGCCGGATGATCCGTGGTACAACGGCGACCGCGACGGCTACTCCTACATGTACGACGGCACCAAGCAGGACGGCGTTCGGACCACAGATCAGCAGTTGACCGTCAAACTCAAGGGCGAGGTCGACGCCGAATATGACCGCCGGGCAAAGGCTTTTATGAAGCGAAGTGTCGAATCGGGTAAGCCGTTCTACCGGTACCATAACCACTCGCTGATGCACTTCCCGATGGTGGTGCGCGAGGAGTTCAAGGGCAAGAGCAGCAACGGTGAATGGGGCGACTCGCTGCTGATGCTCGATCACGACTTCGGCAGCATCCTGGACACGTTGACCGAACTGGGTATCGAGGACAACACCATTGTCGTCTTCGCCGGGGACAACGGCCCGGAGGATCACCTGCTGGGTCGTGGCACCGCGGGATTCTTCGACGGCTCGTACTTCAGCTCCGCCGAAGGCGGGATCCGAACGCCGTGCCTGATCCGCTGGCCGGAGAACGTAGCCGTCCGAGAGAGCAACGAGATGGTGCACGTAACCGACATGTTCCCCACCCTGCTGCGCTGGGCCGGCTGCGACATCCCCGATGATCGGATCATCGATGGTATCGATCAGCGCGAGTTCTTCGGCGGGGCAGAGGAATCCGGCCGGGAGGGCTGCATGGTGTGGTTGAACGAGGAACTGCATGCGGTGAAGTGGTCTCAGTTCAAGATCAGCTTCAAGCGGCAGCAACACTTTCACGATCCCGAGATCCCGCTCGGTTTCGCGCGCATCATCAATCTGCTTGAAGACCCCAAGGAACGCGAGGCCGTCAATCAGACCTTCGTCCGGTGGTGGGTGATGCAGCATGCCCGCCGGCTGATCCGCAATTTCGAGGAGAGCGTGCAGACCGAGGAGCTGATCCCCGCCGGCGCGCCGCTGGACTTCGTCCCGGCCCGGACCACCTAGGCGGGCGACGGATGGCCGGTGAGCATGTCGCGAAAAGCTATGGTGCTGAATCGATCACCATCCTGGAGGGCCTCGACGTGGTCCGAAAGCGGCCCGGCATGTACATCGGTTCCACCGGGGAGCGGGGCTGCACCACCTGATCTGGGAAGTGGTCGACAACGGCGTCGACGAAGCGATGGCCGGCCACGCCCACCGCGTCGACGTCACGTTGCTGGACGACGGCGGAGTCGAGGTCACCGATGACGGACCCCACCGTCGACGTCGTGATGACGCAACTGCACGCCGGTGGCAAGTTCGACTCGGACTCCTGCAGCGTTTCCGGCGGTCTGCACGGGGTTGGGGTGTCCGTCGTCAACGCGCTTTCCACCCGACTGGAGGTTGAGATCTGCCGTGACGGTCACCGATGGTCACAGCACTACGACCACTCCGTGCCGGGTGCCTTGACCCGCGGCGCGGCGACGACGCAAACCGGGACCACGGTGCGGTTCTGGGCCGACCCCCAGATCTTCGAAACGACGCTCTACAGCGCAGAGACCGTGGCCCGCCGCCTGCAGGAAATGGCCTTTCTCAACAAGGGTTTGGTGCTGACGCTGACCGACCAACGTCTCAGCGCCACCGAGACCGGTACCGCGCACACGCGCAGCTTCCACTACCCGGGCGGCCTCGTCGACTACATCACCCACATCAACCGCACCAAGTCCCCGATCCAGCCGTGCGGGTGCTGCGCCAAGTCACCCTCGACGACGCCGCCGCCGCCGACGAACTGTTCTCAATCCTGATGGGCGAAGACGTCGACGCGCGCCGCAGCTTCATCACCCGCAACGCCAAAGACGTCCGCTTCCTGGATATCTGAGCCGCTGGTCGGTCATCGGGTACCGGCGGTCGACGCGAGCGCCAGGACCACCGTGACCAGGCCAACCGATATCAGGGCAACCGCCAGATAGAGCGGCGTGGATGGCCGGGGAAGCGGTTCGTCACCGCGAATCGCGTGATCGACTTGCGCCCAACGGTGCAGTCCCGCAGCCGAGGTCAGCATTGCCACGGCACCGATCACCCCGCCCAGCAGGTGCCGCAGCCCCGGGAGGGCCAGCTCCGGCAGGAATTGCACTACCCCGACCGCGGCGGCAAGCAAGCCCAGCGCGGTGCGTTGCCATGCCAGGAACGTCCGCTCGTTTGCCAGCGTGAATCGATAGTCCGGTTCGAAGGCCGGCGCCGATGCATCGTCGGTGTCGGCCAATGCGCTTGTAGGGCTTGGGTTCTCCACAATCATCCAGTCTTTCGCCCACCGCCGGACGACACCAGATCTCGGCGGGTGGCGTAACTCAGGCTTCATTTGCAGGCGCTTTAGTCACCCGGTCGGCCGTGCGTTTCCGTGGCGAACTTTCGCCGAGATATGTGACCGCGACACCGTGACCTCCGGCGCTCGACCAGGCGAGATGGCGTAACGGTGGTGCAACGTCAGGTGACCGAGCGGTAATAGAAAGCCCGGACGCTGGATTGCGTGAAGGACGAAAAGCATACCGCCCGCCCCGGTCGATGCACCTGGGGCGCGCGCCGGCCCCGGTTGGGGCGGGCCCGGTCGGTGGTCGCCGTGGCTTTGGTTCTTCTTGGCGCGGTCCAGCTGCTCAGCGGATGCGGTCTGCTCACCGAGAGCACCGTCGTTGTCAACGTCGGTTATCAGTCGAAGACCATCAACACCGTCAACGCCGGCACCTTGTTGCGTGACCGGGGTGAATTCGAGAAAGCGCTGAATCAACTCGGTAAGTCCACCGGCAAGAAGTATCGCGTTGTGTGGCAAGACTTTGCCTCGGGTGCGCCCCTGACCGCGCAGATGATCGCCACCCACGTCGACATCGGATCGATGGGTGACTACCCACTGCTCGCGAATGGATCCAAGACCAAGAAGTACAGCGACGCCGAAACCGAGCTGATCGCCATCACCGGCTACAGCCTGCGCGGCTCATTGAATCAGGTCGTGATCCCCACCGGATCCCCCGTCCGCACCCTGGCCGATCTGGCCGGCAAGCGGGTGTCGACCAGTCTTGGATCGGCTGGGGACGGCATGTTCTCAACGGCCTTGAAGCGCAACGGAATCAACGCGCCCGCCGTCCACACCGTCAACCAAGATCCGTCGATCGGGGCGTCGGCTATCCAGGGCGGACAAGTCGATGCCCTAGCCCAGTTCGTACCGTGGCCGCAGCTGGTGATCTTTCGTAACCAAGGCAGGTTGCTCTACGACGGCGGCGACAACAACGTACCGACCTTCCACGGCGTCGTCGTCCGTAAGGAGTTCGCCGAGGCGAACCAAGACGTGATGACCGCATTCATGCGGGCGATGAAGACGACCACCGACTACATCGTCGCGAACCCTCTGCCGGCCGCACTACGGGTGAGCCACCTGACCGGCATCGAACCCGAAGTCGTCTATCTGTACAACGGGCCCAACGGGTTGGTGTCCTTCGACATGACGCTGAAGAAACGGTTTGCGGTGACGATCGAAAAGGTCAAAGAATTCCTGGTCGCCAGAGGGTCGATGTCCAAGAGCTTCGACATCGCTTCGTTCATCAACGACCGGTATCTGCAGCAACTGTTCGGCAGTGACTATCAACGCCGCCGCGCGGATGTCACCAACCCGATCGCGCTGAGCGGCTACGACGACTTATGCGGGCTGCCCGTCGATGATCCGGCCCAGGCCTCGGAGCTATGGGCGCAGGGCAGCGACACCACCGCGGTCGCGGCGACGGCGACCTGTCTGCTGCGCCGCGTTGCCGGCACCGCCGCGGTTCGGGCCGCCTACGTCCCCGACACCGACACCAAGATTCGGCTTTTCGCCAATCACGCTGTGTGGCTTGATGACCCGAGCGCACCGCCCACCCAGCGTTACAAGCCCTTCGCCACCGACGCCGGCGCCCAGGCCTACCGCGCGCGTCATCCGGCGGCCACATCGCTTACCTATCCGCTAGCCGTAGCGCAGTCACGCGCGTCGCAATAGCCGACAACAGACCCGCCCAAAGGAAGGAATCCCGTGACAATCACGCTGACCCGCGACCAGGCAGCCTTCGAACCCACACCGGCGTCGTCGATCTGGGCACCGTTGCTCAGGTCCCCCGCGCGGATCGCCGGCCGTATCCCGACGGTCGTCCGGCGCCGCGCGGCGGCGTTGGTCCTGCCACTGATCCCGATCGTCACTTTCGTCGCGCTGTGGCAGTTCCTCACCGCTCACAACGTCGTCGCATGGCTGCGTTTCAATCGGATGCCCACCCCGATGAGCGTCGTCGACTCGCTGACCTCGCGGATCAGCTCGGGCGGCTACTACGACGACTTGCTGGCCAGCCTGCAGCGGATACTCCTGGGCTTCGGGCTCGCCGCCGCGGTCGGCATCGCCCTGGGAATCCTGATCGGCCGTTCGCAGACGGCAAGGATGACGCTGCGCCCCTTCATCGAAATCGTGCGGCCCATCCCCGCGATCGCGCTGGTCCCCCTGACCATCCTGTTGTTCCCCTCGAGCGAACAAGGCATCGTGTTCATCACTTTCTTCGCCGCGTTCTTTCCCGTTGTGGTCAGCACCATCCACGCGATGGAGTCACTGCCGAAGGTGTGGGAAGAGGCCGCCAAAACAATGGGCGCGGGCCGACTTTCGCTGCTGTGGCATGTCGTCCTTCCGGGTGCCCTGCCCGGCATCTTCGCCGGCCTTTCGGTCGCGATGGGGGTGGCCTGGATTTGTGTGGTGAGCGCGGAGATGATCTCCGGGCAGTTCGGGATCGGCTACTACACGTGGCAGGCATACGGATTGCTGGACTATCCCGGCGTTGTCGTCGGGATGATCTCGATCGGCGCGCTCGGCCTGATCACGGCGTGGGCGGTCGAGCGCGTCGGCCGTCGGGTCAACCGCTGGTTGCCAAGGGCCAGTCAAGGAGCGCCGGTGTCGTCCACCTGGACGGGCTGAAACTGGGCTTCAAGGGTGTCGTCGCCGCCGACATCACCCTGGACGTCGACCCCGGCGAGGTCGTTGTTTTCCTCGGGCCGTCGGGTTGCGGCAAGTCGACAATCCTGCGGGCGCTGGCCGGTCTGCTGACTCCGATGAGTGGGCGCGCCACCGTCGACGGTGCGCCCGTCTCGGGCAATGCGGCTCAGTGCGCCATGGTTTTTCAGGAGGATGCGCTGTTCCCATGGCGTAGCGCGTTGAAGAACGTGATGTACCCGATGCGCCTGCGCGGGATCCGCGGCAAGGACTTGAAGGCCGCCGCGCAGGGTCGCCTCGACCAGGTGGGCCTTGGGTCCTACGGAGACCATCTGCCCAGCCACCTGTCCGGCGGCATGCGCCAGCGCGTGCAACTGGCACGCACCCTGGCGTGTGAGCCGAAGGTGATGCTCATGGACGAACCATTCGGTGCGCTGGATGCGCAGACCCGACTGGAAATGCAGCGACTGCTGACGACGGTATGGGAACAGCAGAAGATGACCATCCTGTTTGTCACCCACGACGTCGACGAGGCGCTGTTGCTCGCCGACCGAATCGTATTGCTGAGCCACCGGCCCGCGACCGTCGCCGATATCGTCACGATTGACGAACCACGCTCCCCCGCGGCACAATTCACCGATGCTTACCAGCGGCGTCGCTACGACATTCTCGAATTCTTAGGGCACCGCCCGGCGGCGACCGCATGACGACCCAAAGCGACTTGAGGTCGCTGCGAGACCAGAGCCTAAATCCGCCTCGCGGCCGCTACCACGTGCGCCACCTGTCCGTCCGCGAACAGCTGCCCAAAGTTTCCGAAGACAGGTCCCGAACGATTGGGCAGCAATTTTCGGCGCCTCCTGCGCACCACGCTGACGTGGCCCAGGCGGGACTGTTCGCCGACCTGCTGCGCATCGAGCATGCCGAACTGTGTGCCATTGCAGGAATCGAAGTACGTCGACACGGCGCCCTCTGCTCTACCGACCAGATGGTGCAACTGCAAGCACGCATGCAGGAAGTTCGCCAACTTCTCGATGCCCTCGAAAAGCGTTTCCTGTCCGCGGGATTGCCGACGACCGGCGGCCCCGGCACGAGATCCTCGAATCTCTAGGACAAAGCCGAAACAACATGAGCCTTGTGATCCCGGGCGCCCGCACACTTGAGGGCACCCCAGACAACTCCGTCCTCGGCGCATTGCGTAGCCCCCCGCGGTTGCGTACCGACGTTCTCGCCGGACTCGTGGTCGCACTAGCGTTGATCCCCGAGGCCATCGCGTTCTCGGTCATCGCCGGCGTCGACCCCCGAGTCGGCTTGTTCTCTTCGGTCACGATGGCGCTCACCATCGCGGTGGCAGGTGGCCGCCCGGCTTTGATCTCCGCGGCCACCGCCGCCGTGGCCCTCGTCGTCGCGCCGGTCGGCCACGAACACGGGATCAACTACTTGGTTGCGACGATCGTCCTTGCCGGCGCCTTCCAGATATTCCTCGGCCTGGTCGGAGTCGCGAAACTGATGCGGTTTATCCCGCGCAGCGTGATGATCGGGTTCGTCAACGCGTTGGCGATCCTGGTGTTCGTCTCGCAGTTGCCGCACTTGCTGGGGGTCCCGTGGTTGGTGTATCCGCTCGCTGCGGCAGGGATCGTGATTATGGTCGTGCTGCCGAAACTCACCACCGCCATACCGGCGCCGCTGGTGGTGGTGCTGGTCTTGACGGCGACGGTGGTGGTCTTCGGCTGGCACGTTCCTGACGTGGGATCCCAAGGTGCACTGCCTCATTCGTTGCCGACACCGTCGATCCCGTACGTGCCGTTGACGTGGGCGACACTGCAGATCATCACTCCGTATGCGATAGGTGTGGCGTTAGTCGGGCTACTCGAATCGCTGATGACCGCCAAGCTCGTCGACGACATCACCGAAACCGCTTCGAACAAGACCCGCGAAGCCTGCGGCCAGGGAGTGGCCAACATCGTCACCGGCATCTTCGGCGGCATGGGCGGCTGCGCGGTGGTCGGGCAGACCATGATGAATGTCAAGGTTGCCGGCGGGCGAACGCGATTGTCGACCGTGTCCACCGGGGCATTTCTGTTGGTACTGATCATGTCTCTGGGCGAGCTGGTTGGGCGGATCCCGATGGCGGCGCTCGCCGCCGTCATGATCGTGGTCTCCGCAGCCACCTTTGACTGGCACAGTGTGGCGCCACGCACACTGAAAGTGCTGCCGCGCAGCGAAACCGTGGTCATGATCGTCACCGTCGTAGCGACTGTGACCACCGGCAACCTTGCCATCGGGGTGACGCTGGGCGTACTCGCCGCGATGGTTGCGTTCGCCCGCCGCGTCGCCCATCTGACCACCGTGGAACCCGAGCACCGAACCAAGAACGACCATTCCGGTACGCGCGTCTATCGGGTGCGAGGCGAACTCTTCTTCGCGTCCAGCAACGACCTTGTGCATCAATTCGACTACGTAAACGATCCCGACGATGTCCTCATCGACATGTCCGACACCGACGTCTGGGATGCCTCTGCAGTCGCCAGCCTCGATGCTGTCCGCAACAAATACCAAGCCCGTGGCAAAACGGTGCGGATCAGCGGTCTGGATGGCGCGAGTCTCGAGCGCCTCAACCGTCTCTCCGGCCGACTGGGTGTTTGACCGCCTCATCGACTAGCCTTGGCGCCGGCGCGCGTCCGATCGGGTTGTGCGGTAGAAAGTGCGTAAACGAAGGCCCTGCCAAGCAGCGCGCGGGATTCGACTGGCTTTGACGAGAGGCTTGATCGCATGCCTGCATGGAGACGCCGCGGCGCGACACCGGACGCCGGCACAACCGGCCCGAGCCGCAGCGTGGGCGCGGAAATCGCACTCGAGGTCACCGAACCGACGGTGCTGGACTTCCAGATCGCCGTCAGCTGTCAGCCGGGTATCGACCTCGACGAATCGCTGACCATCAAACACGACGGCAAGGTTCTCCAACCGCGCGAAATCATCGGTCCCCACGAGACTCGCATCCATGTCGTGGCGGCCGACCCCGGGATAGTGACCTTGTCGTACTCGGCGACGGTCGTCGGCGAGGCGGAACCCGCACCGCTCACCGATATCGACGCAATCACCTATCTGCGTCCCAGCAGGTACGCCGAAGCCGACAAGTTCTTCGGATTCGCGGCTACCGAATTCCAGCAGTACGGCACCTCGGTCACGTTGCTCGAGAAGGTGTCGTCGTGGGTCGGTACACGACTCGGCTACGTGCCGGGATCCAGCGACCCGATCGACGGGGCCGCCGATACCTTGCTCGCGGGTGCAGGCGTGTGCCGCGACTACGCCCATCTGGTCATCGCATTGCTGCGCGCGGTGAATGTCCCGGCCCGCTTGGCGGCCGTGTACGCACCCGGATGCCACCCGATGGATTTTCACGCGGTCGCTGAGGCGTTGATTGACGGTGTGTGGCGGGTCGTCGATGCCACCTGCCTGGCCCCGCGGCAGTCGATGGTCCGCATCGCCACCGGCCGCGACGCCGCCGACACCGCGTTCCTGGACAACCATGGCGGCGCCATCACCCTGCAGAACATGACCGTCACGGCGGTGGTGGACGGCGTGCTGCCCAAGGACTCGGTCGAGCAACTCGTCAGCCTGAGGTAGTGGCGACCGGCCGTCGCACGTAACGTCGATGGCCATGAGCGTTTACGCCTTGAATCTCTTCGATGTTGCCGATGCCGACGAATACCGCGCCTACTCGCGGCGCTCACCCGGCGAGGTGGCCAAACACGGCGGTCGCGTCGTTGCGCTCGGGAGTTTCCGGCACGCGGTGCTCGGCGACATCGAACCGCGTCAGGTGCTGATCCTCGTGGAGTGGGAATCGCGCGACGCCTTCGACAACTACTGCAATGACCCCGAACTCGCCGATCTGCATCCGCATCGCGAGAACGGATCGTCGAAATACATCTGGCACTTGTTCGACCGGCTCGACGACCTCAGGCCGCTCCTAAATCGATAAGCCTTTTGAGCACAGTCACGTCCAGCGCGAAGCGCCGCGCGACATGGTGCGCATTGTCTTCCTGCACCAGCGTCACATGGACGGCGCCCGCACCCGTGGCCTTGTATCTGCTCGTAAAGGTGCCTGGGGCGGCGGGCGCCGTCGTATCCCATTGATACCGGGATCCGAGATAATTGAGGATCGCGGTATCGGGCGTGCCCTCTTCGTGCCATTGGCAGTGCGACGTGGGGTAGTTGTCGGCCAAGACGATGTCGAATACGTCGCCCTTCTCGATCGTCACGTGCCTGCCGTTGTCGGAATCGTGGGCCGTCACATTCGTTTCCGAGCACCCCGCCACCAATAGCAGGACGGCCGACGAGAGTGCCACCTTCCAGCGCATACCCCACACGGTACGGCGGCCGGGCACTCAGATCTTGAGATAGCCCTTGTCGGCTGGGATTTGGGCGGCGGTGACCAACGAGGACGCGTCGCCGGCCAGCCAGACCACGATGTCGGAAATCAGATCGGGGGCGGCCAGCGAATCGGTCGGCAGCGCACCCGGCGAGAAGCTGTGGATGTAGTGTGGGTGATCTTGAAACACCTGGTACATCGACAGATCGTTGCCCATCGGCGTGTCGGTGCCATACGGGTGCACCGAGTTGGCGCGGATGCCGAATTCGCCGAGTTCGACCGCCAACGAATTGGTGAGGCCGACGACTCCGAATTTCGCTGCGCAGTAATGCCCGCAACCAGGGACGGCTTTGATGCCGGCAGCCGAGCTGATGTTGATGATCGAGCCGCCGTTGCCGGCGTCGATCATCGCCGGCACCACGGACTTCATGGTGTTCCACAGCCCGGTGAGGTTGGTATCGAGGGTCTCCTGCCACTGCTGTGCTGAAATCTCCCACACCCGGCCCCAATTCAGCACGCCGGCATTGGCTACGACGATGTCGAGTCGCCCGAATTGTTCGATCGCGCGCGACACCACCCGCTGCTGGCCAGCCAGATCGCGGACGTCGACCTCCTCGGCGAGGATCTTGCGCCCCTCACCCTCGACCAGGCCGACCGTCTCGGCGAGGTCTTCGGGGGTGGCCGGGGAATAACCGTTGTGTTCGGCAACCGGCGCGCACGCGTCGATCGCGACGATGTCGGCGCCGGCTCGGGCCAGCCGGATGCAATGTGAGCGGCCCTGTCCCCGAGCGGCTCCCGTCACGTAGGCGACCTTCCCGGCTAACGGGGTGGCGGTGTCGGTCATGCCGATAGCTCCTCTGCTTGCGGCGCCGGGTGCTTGAAGCGGGCGGCGGTGTCGCGTAGATACCGGTAGATCTCCGGGCCGGGCGCAAAGAACCGCGTCCAATCGGGATTGGGCGCAAAAGACAACTGATACCACAGCACCGGGATGTCGACGGCCAGGCCGGGGTAGTGATTGTCGCGCCAGGTGCCGCCGAAGTCGGGGCCGCGTTCCAGAATGACGAAGTCGGTGATGCCCTTGTCCCGCAGTAACTTCGCCGCGGCGATACTTCCCGGCCCGGCGCCGATGATCGCCACTTCGTAGTCGGGTTCAGCCATGGTCGGTTCCGGTCAGGCCGGAGACGATGTGATCGCCCACGTAGCGGCGCACGGCACGGGGATTGTCGAGGTTGACCGCGATCGGGGGAATGAGCTCAAAGCTGAACAGCATTCGAACGATCCATTCACTGGCGCGCGCCGCGTCGACCGCCGGGCCCACCTCTCCGCTGCGCTGGGCGTCTTTGACCAAGGGCTTCCACAACTCGATCGCGCGACGCATCAGCTCGTCGCCGCCGTGGTCCAACAGCAAGACCAGGATGCCGCGATCCAGCCCCCGCGGCATCGACTGCGAGCGTTGACGATGCGCGCAGATCAACACAGCGACCGCGGCCGCCTGGCCGGCCAGGGTGGCTTCCTTGGCGACCTCGACGGCCATCGTGTCGATGAACCCCGCGGCCAGCTGGTTGAGGGCGATGGCAATCGCGTTGTCGCGGCTGCCCAACAAGTTGTGGACGGTGCCACGCGATACCCCAGCGGCTTCGGCCACCGCCGTCAAGGAGAACCGCCGGGGTCCAAGCTGGCGCAGCGTGTCGGATGCGGCGGTCAACAACGTGTTCGGCACCGTCCGGTTTTCTCGCGCGGCATCGACGGACACTTGAACACATTAACGACATGTGTTCAAGGCGGTCAATACGTAGTTCGGGAGTCAACGGGCCATGTGCCGGGTAACGTCCGGCGCATGAGACGCATCGTCGCCGCCGTAGCGGTAGCAGTCGCCGGGCTCGACCTGTTCACGCTTCCGGCATCGGCCGACCCGGGCTTTATTGCGGTGCCGGGCGGCAACATCGGCTGCGAGATCTACGATTTCCAGGCCCGCTGCGACATCAAGGAGTACAGCTTCACGCCGCCACCCAAGCCGGCGGACTGTCCACTGAATTGGGGCAACGCGCTGGTCGTCAGAGAAGACCAGCCGGGGCAGTTTGCCTGCCACATCGACAGCGCGTTCGGCGACGGCCCGATGCTCGCGGTCGGCAACACCCAGACAGTCGGCCCGATGTCGTGCACGAACACACCGTCGGGAATCCAATGCCGGAACACGAAGACGCAGCACGGATTCGATCTATCACGCCAGGCATTCCGCCTGTACTAGGAGGTTTGACCAGGTCTCAAGCGGGTATTTACACGAAGCCACTGACACGAAGGGGGGCCGGAGATGACAACGGTAGAGCATGGTCGCACGCGGTGCCCTCGATGCGCGGCGTTCGCCGAGTATCGATTCCTGGAAATCGGTGACAACAAACTCGAGTACGAGGTGCGCTGTGCGACCTGCGCCCACGTGCACTCCGAGGTGACCCCCGTCTCGACAAACCCGGCGGCGGCTGCCTAGACCACGTAACGAATTCCGCCACAACCAATCCCGGTACCCCGATAGCTGGCTTCATAACCGGCACTTATCGGACTATAGCAACCCGGTGTTGGACAATCCTGCCACGTGGGGCGACTCTAGAAGCCGATGGGCAAAGTAATCACTGGCCCGCTGAACGGCAGGAGTAGGAACATGACCACCTGGTCGACAACTGGGGCACAGGTCGGGCGTCACCGGCGGTCGCTCGCGATCGCGGGTGCCGCGGCCACTGTCATCGTGCTGATCACCAACATCAACCGGCCTCCGCACGCGCGGGCTTCGGCGGATGCGATCGCCATCGCGGGTGGTGTCTCGATCACGCCCGTTGCGGGCTGGACGATGGCAGACCGGGGCCCCGACTGGGTGGCGCTGACCAACCCCGACTCCAGCGCGCAGCTGCAGGTCGCGGTCAGGCCCGCCCGTCGAGGCGACCTGGTGGGTCTGCTGCAGGCCGATGTCAACCAAATGATCGGCACGTCCACGGCAGGCTTGAGCAACGTCAAGAACCTGAGCGCGCCTACCACGAGAACGGTGCAGGGAGCCAACTTTCAGCAGGAGGCGTTCATCAACTACACCGCGGACGTCTCAGGCCCGCAGGGACCGATCCCCGTCATCGGCACGTTCAACGAGCTGCTGAACACCTCGACCCGGCAGACGGCGTTTGTCAACTTCAGGCAGGACGACAGTGCGACCACTCAGGTCGACAACGACGGCGGAGCTATGATCAATTCAATGCTCTAACAACCTATTTCGTCTGTCGATGGGCGATGATGCGGGCACCGTGGGAAGGGATGTAGACGACGTGTCGGGCGCGGGCCTTCTCGGGCCGGTTGCGGGCGGGTGTGAGCCGGTAGTTGAGCAGGACCTCACGAAGGATCGCGGTGGACTCCATCATCGCGAAACCACCGCCGAGACAACGGCGTACGCCGGCGCCGAATGGCAGCCAATTGGTGGCCGTGGCCGAGCCGTCTAGAAAACGTTCGGGGCAAAACACCTGCGGGTCGGCGTGCTGCCCTGGATCGGACTGAACCGGTCCGATGCCTGCGAACACGGTGTGGCCGGCCGGGACACGGTAGCCGCCCAGTTCGACATCGTGGGTGAGGCGTCGTGCGACGGCGTAGAACACCGGATGCAGCCGCATCGACTCCTTGATGACGGCCTCGAAATATTTGTCGTCTCCGGTGTCGACGGCCACAATCGCCTTGTCCTGCAGTGCCTGATCGTGCGCCAGGTCGTGCAGAGTCCAGGCGAGCGTGATGGCGGTGGTTTCGTGGCCGGCCAGCAGCAGCGTGACCATCTGGTCGCGCAGCTCAACATCCGAGAGCCGGTCTCCGTCGACTTCACTGGCGATCAACTGCGACAACACGTCGCCGCGATCGGCGGTGTTTCCCGCGGCGCGGCGTTCGCGGACCTCCGCGTAGAGCGCGTCGTCGATGCGCTCGCGTAGTTGACGGAATCGCTTCCACGGTCCGATCCGCTGCAAGGGCGGCACCACTTCGCCGGCGTATATCGCCATGGATGCGGAGACGAGTCGCGAGAACGGGACGCGCAACGCGTCGAGCTGCGGTCCCTCCCGCAGACCCAAGACCACGCGCAACATCATCTCCAGCGTCACCGCGTTCATCCGCGGCTGGCCGGCGAACGCAGTGCCGACCGGCCAGCGGCTCACCTCTTTGGCGGCCAGCTCGTTCATCATGTCCCGGTAGCCACGCAGCGCGGCGCCATTGAACGGTGGGACCAGCAGTTTGCGGAGCCGTTGGTCCTCAGCTTCGTCGGTGGTGACCACCGAGCGCTCACCCATCACGTTCCGGATGCCTTGAATTCGTCCTTCGCCCGCATGGAAGGTCGTCGGCTCGCCGCTCAGCACGGACCGGGTGAGCTCGGGGCTGCACACCAGGACCGACGGCCGGCCCAACACGGAGACCGCGACGACATCTCCGTAGTGCTTGCGCAGCCACGGCGTGATGCGGTCCCGATGGGCGAACAACGCGGTCTGCACCGGGCCGGGCACGCGTGGGCCCGGCGGTAACGGCAGCTGCGCGAGACGATCGGTGACGGCTGGCGTCGTCTGGCTCATTTCAACGCGCCCGCACGGTGCGAAACATCAGCGCCTCCTCGGGGCTTCGACGCCCACCCAGCCTACCGAGCATCCGCAGGTTGCGAGCCCCGAGAAGACAGTGGTGTGGACCTCAGTGCGGCTCGGCAAGCCTCGCCATCTCGGCGAACATGGATTCGCGCAGTTCCTCCCGGGACAGATCGAGTCCGGTCGCCGAGCGTACGAACGGTTCGAACAGTTGCCAGCCCAGCAGCAGGGCGATCGCGTGTGCTGCCCCCAGCCGCGCGCTCTCCTCGCTCTCGTGCTCGGGCCGGATACCTTCGAGCAGCCGGGCGGCGGCGGGGAAGCTGGATTGCAGTTTGCCCGCTGGAAACCCGTCGAGCAGCGCACGCGCGATGACCCGCAAATGGGTCGAGGCGATCACCTCGACCTCCTCCGGCGACGCCTCGCCGCCGGTCAGCGTGGTCAGCTTGGCCGCCAGGTGATCGAGTACGGCGGCGACGAGCTTCTCCTTCGTGCCGAAATGGCGAAACACCAGGCCGTGATTGACGTGGGCTCTCGCCGCGATGTCGCGAATGGATGCTGCCCCCGGCCCGCGCTCGGCGAACATCTCGGCCGCGCTGTCCAGGATCGCCGCGGCTACCTCTTCTCGGCCGGTCGGGACGGAAGCTGGCGCAGCATCGGTGCTTGCGCTCTGTGTAGTCACATGGCTACGCTACACTGTAGTCAAACGACTACAGACCTGGATCGCAAAGAGAGAGCGGGCTTCCTTCAGGGGTTGCTGGTCGCGGGGTATCAGCAACCTCCGGAGGAGGCCCGCTCTCGCGTGCCTAGCCGACTCCAAGGAAGCCGACGTAACCTCGCGCAGGCAACGTGGGGAGCCGACGGAAGGTGGGCCACTTGTCTGCAGGAGTTGGCCGCCGATACGTGATCATCGGCGCCGGCGCCATCGGCGCCATCGGCGGCACCGTGGGCGGGGTGCTGGCCCGCGCCGGCATCCCCTCGGTGTTGGTCGCGCGCGGTCGGCATGCCGAGGTCTTGGCCGCCGAGGGCATCACCCTGAGGACGCCCGACGGAACCTTCAGCACCGCGGTCACCGCGGCGTCACGGCCCGACGGCGTTCGGTTGACCGGTCGCGACGTCCTGGTGTTCGCGACCAAGACCCAGCAACTCGATGCGGCATTGCAGGAATGGGTGGACCAGCCCGTCCATGATTCCGACGGCGTCGTCGGGACCGCGGGCGAGCACCTGCCGGCGATGACCGCACTCAATGGTGTTGCCGCAGAGGAGAAAGCGCTGCGCTATTTCCGCCGGGTATTCGGGATCTGCGTGTGGTTGCCGGCCGTGCACCTGGAACCGGGCGAGGTCGTTGTCCGCGCCTGGCCGGTGGTCGGCCAATTCCACATTGCGCGGTGGCCCGCCGCGCTGCGTACCCAGGAAGATGCCGACCTGTTAGCGGGGCTTGCGGAGACCTGGACCGCGGCGGGGGTCCGGGTGCGTTTACCCGATGACGTCGCCCCGTGGAAGTACAACAAGTTGCTGAGCAACCTCGGCAACGCCGTGGGCGCCCTGACCGTCGACGCGGCGGGTGAGGTGGTGGCCGCGCTGCGGCGTGAGGGCGAAGATGTATTACGTTACGCGGGCATCGAATTCATCTCATTCGAGGTTTCGACAGCCGCCCGGGCGGACGGCCCGACGATACGCCCGGTGCCGGGATCGGACACCGGACCGAGCAATTCCACCTGGCAATCGTTGAGCCGCCAGACCGGCAACGTGGAAACCGATTTCCTCAACGGCGAGATCGTCCGGCTCGCCCATCGGCACGGCATCGAGGCTCCGCTGAACACAGCACTGGCCCGCGCCGCGCGGGCAACGGTGCTCAGCGGCCAGGGCCCGGGGCGTTATTCGGCCCAACAGCTGGCGCAATTGGTCGGCGTCGAAGCCGCCCTCTGACCGTCAACTACCTTGCCAGGCAGGCCAGTTCGCGACCAGTCCACCACGCAAGCGCCTCGGCGCCGGCGATCGGGCTGGCCGAGGCGCCAGCCCAGGCGATGTAGCCGTCGGGACGAACCAGCACCGCCGGTCCGTCATCGGTCCGCTCGACCTGCGGAAGTCCGATCGCGTCGAGCGGGGGCGCGCCGCGCTCGAGAATGAAAACAAAACCGGGCAGGCGCTGCAGCTCGGTGAGCCGCCCGTGCCGCAACGGAATCTGCGTGGCCCGGGTGCCCACCAGCGGGCTTTCTCCCTTGCGGTGGGGATAGCGCAACGCCGTTCCGGCGAAGCTCCCGGCGATCGCGTCGCGTACGCGGGGGATACGAAGCAGTCCGGGCGCCAGCAGGTTCCGCATTGCGCGTGCGACCGGCTGACGAAGCCTGATGCCGCGCGCCATCAGGCCGGACTGCAGCAAGACCCGCTTGCCGATCGGATGACGTTCGTCGTGGTAGGTGTCGAGCACCGCGTCGTCGGCACCGGCGAGCACCGCGTCGATCTTCCACGCGAGGTTTGCCGCGTCCTGGATTCCGGTGTTCATGCCCTGACCGCCCATCGGCGAGTGCACATGCGCGGCGTCGCCGGCCAGGAACACGCGCCCATGCCGGTATTGCGTGACTTGGCGTTCGTCGCAATGGAATCGGGACTTCCATCCCACTTCGAGCAAGCCGGGATCGGGGTCGATTGCCCGCGCCAGGATGCTGCCGATCTCGTCCTGCTCGACGGGCACGTGGTCGGGTTGCTGATTATTGCGGTCCCAGACCATTGCGCGATACCAGGAACCGTTGGCGTCACGGTCGTCGTAGGGGGCCAGGAACGCGAACTCGTTGCGCGTATTGCCCAGCGTCAGGCCGCGGCCGGCGGGCCCGTGCGCAACCTTCACATCGGCGAGGACGATCGAGGACAGGATCGTGCGCCCGGGGAAGTCCGCGCCGACGAATTCGCGCACCGCGCTGTGCGCCCCGTCGGCGCCGATCAAATACTTTGCCCGCCAACGGGTGTGCATGCCCGCCTCGTCGCCGTGTCGGCGCACGATCACGGTCACGCCGTCGGGGTCCTGGTTGAGGCCGATGACTTCCACGCCGCGGCGGATGTCGGCGCCCCCCGCGGCGGCATATTCGGCCAGCGCCCGATCGACATTCGTCTGTGGGGTGATCATCGCGAATTGATAGGGCGAGTCGAGATGGGTCAGGTCGATGCGCGCACCGCCGAAAATCGTGACTCCAGGCGCCCGATGCGAACGCGCCAAGAGGTCCTCGGCAACCCCTCGGGCGTCGAGGACCTCTAGGGTGCGGGCCTGAGTGGCGAAGGCCCGGCTGGACGGGTTGATCGTGGGCCAGCGCTCCAGCACGGTGACCGAGCGGCCAGTGCGAGCGAGGTCGCCGGCAGCGGTCAGGCCGGTCGGCCCGGCGCCGACGACGAGGACGTCGACATGGTGAGTGGTCATCGTGCCACCGCCTCGGGGTGTGGGTACCAGCGACGGATGTCGTCGGGTGTGGCGACGGCGGCGCGGTTGAAGACAAAGCGGCACCCAGGCTGTGTGGTGTGCGCGGCGTTGACGATCGACTCGAACAGCAGCGTGTTGTTGGCGATCAGCCGCACGCCGGCGCCGATGAGCACCGCGTCGTAGCGCTTGGCCTGCAGCCACCGGCGGGCCTTGTCGGCGCCCGCGTCGCCGAAGTCGATCAGGCAGTTGTCGACCTCGTAACCCGCGTCGCGCAGCGCGGCGACGTTGTCGTTGTTGGCGGTGCGCAGCTTGTCCTGCGACAGACCGGGAAACTGCGCGAAGTCGGGCGAGGAGTAGTCGACGACGTCGGGATCGAGGCCGATCTGGATTGCTGTGATGGCCATGGCCGCGCCTCCGTTCAACAGTTGTTGAACTCAAACGGTAGGCCCAGGTGCGTGCCATGTCAACAGCTGTTGAATACACTGGGCGTCATGCCGGCAAAAGTCCGCGATGGAGAGGCCACCCGGTCGACGATTCTGGCCACCGCGCGATCGCAGTTCGGAAATCAAGGCTTCGAACGCACCACCATCCGTTCGATCGCCGCGGAGGCGGGCGTCGACCCCGCACTTGTGATGCATTACTTCGGAAGCAAGGCAGAGCTTTTCGCGGCGGCCTCGAGAATCGACGTCAAATTCCCCGACCTATCACACATCCCACCAGAACAGGTTGCGCACGTATTGCTGCCGATGTTCGTCGCGGTGTGGGGACCGCATGGACCGTTCCTGCCGCTACTGCGCGCGGCGGCGACGAATCGGAGCGCGGCGGATGCGCTGGTGGAAGTGTTCGTCGATCAGGTGGCGCCGGCGCTGGCCGCCGTCGTTCCCGATCGTGCTGCCGAACGCGCGGCGTTGATGGGGTCGCAACTGCTCGGTCTGGCGGTGGCCCGGAACATCCTGCGCCTTCCACCGCTGGCCGACATGGAAGACGCCCAGCTTGTCGAATGGCTGCGACCCGTGTTCGTGCACTACCTCGCGGATCCGGCACCATGATCTGATGCATCCGTTCCGGAAGGCGGTCGAGGACCGCGACGAGGCAGCCATCCAGGCATTGCTGGCCGACACCGTGGTGTTCACCAGCCCGGTGGCGTTCAAGCCGTATGTGGGTAAGCCGATCACCGCGGCGATTCTGCGGGGTGTGCTGCGGATCTTCGAGGACTTCCACTACGTCCGTGAGATCGCGGGCGCCGACGGGCGCGACCATGCACTCGTCTTCGAGACAGGAATCTCCGGCGTGCCGGGCGTAAAGATCACCGGGTGCGACTTTCTGCACTTCGACGACGACGGCCTGATCGACGAATTCATGGTGATGGTGCGTCCGCTGTCGGGAGCGATGGCGTTATCCGAGGCGATGGGCGCCCAGTTCGCACGGATCCAGCAGGAGGCCTTGGAACTGGGCTAGCGCTGCCGAGAAGTTCGTCACCGCCTGACAGTTGCGCTATTTCATTGCCGCACTGAGGATTCCGATGCGTCCGTAGTCGGCATCCATTTCTGCGCTGAAGATCCGGTCGAACAACTCCCAGCGCTGGGAGTCGACGGCCAGGCCCGAACAGGTTCACCAATTGCGCGATCGCCACGACGTCGCTGTCGGTCATGTTTCTGGATAGCAAAGGGCACAAATGGCGGCACTGCCGCGTTGCGATACGCAGGTGGGCGACGCACGAAGGGAGACGCGGGTGAAGATTCGTTTCGGGGTTGGACTGGGTGCGGACAGCACACCCGATCAGCTCGCCGGCATCGTCGATCATCTGGAGAACAGCGGGGTCGACTCGTTGTGGTTCTCCGAGCTGGTCTACGCCCCGACGGTGGATCCCGTCGTCGGCATGGCCTACGCGCTCGCCCGCACGACCCGGTTGAAGGTGGGCACATCGGTGGCGGTGCTGCCGGGGCGCCATCCGGTGTTGGTGGCCAAACAGCTGGCGTCGTTGGCCGCCATCGCACCCAAGCGGGTTCTTCCGGTCTTCGGGTTGCGGTCGGCGATTCCGGCCGAGCGCGAACTGTTCGCGGTCCCCGATGGCGAGCGCGCGGCGGTGTTCGATGAGTCGCTGCGAGTGCTGCGTTCGGCGCTAGCCGACGATTCAGCCAGTTATCACGGGCGCTACTTCACGGTCAGCGGGGCGGTGATCACGCCGAAACCTGCTCCACCACTGGATATTTGGTTGGGCGGCTCGGCACCGGCGGCGTTTCGCCGCGTCGGTGCCTTGGCCGATGGCTGGCTGGGCAGCTTCCTCACCCCGGATGAGGCGCGGGCCGGGCGCGAGGTGATTGAGCGGGCCGCAGAGCAGGCCGGCCGGCGGATCGAGCCCGACCACTTCGGTATTTCGCTGGGCGTGGCCAATGGTGAGTTGTCTCCGGAGCTGGTCGAAGCGGCCCGCCGGCGGCGTCCGGACGTCGATCCCGGTGATCTGATCGCCTCGGACTGGGATCGGCTGCACCGGCAACTCGACGCCTATCTGGAGGCGGGATTGACGAAATTCGTCATCCGGCCCGCCGGTCGAGAGACGGTGGACGGCTTCGTCGATCGTTTCGTCGCCGAGCTGCTCGGCCGACAGAACTGAGCACCAGCCCGACGACGCGGCTCGCGTGCGTCGGTGACTGCCGATCCGAAGCGACAAGTCTTGGGAAACCTCTCGGCCTAGGCTCGAGCGATGACCATCCCCTACGACGAGGCGCTGCGGGAGCGGATTCGCAATCATCTTGCGGGCCACGAGCGTCGCGCGATGATCGATCCGACCAAGCGGCACGCCGCCGTCGCGGTGGTATTGGTCGATTCGGAGGTCGGGGAGGACCGGGTGGATCCGGTGTCGGTCGAGGACTGGAACGTCGGTCGCCCGATGCCGGCAGAGGACCTGGACGGGCGCATGGTCGACGTGTCCGGCGGAGCGGCATTTCTACTGTGCCGCAGGGCTTCTCGCCTCGCCACACACGCTGCTCAGTGGGCCCTCCCGGGCGGCCGGCTCGATTCGGGCGAGACGGCGGTCGACGCCGCGTTACGCGAATTGGACGAGGAGGTTGGTGTCACGCTGCCGGATTCGACGGTGTTGGGCCTGCTCGATGACTACCCGACCCGATCCGGCTATGTGATCACGCCGGTGGTGATCTGGGGAGGCGGACGGCTCGATCCCGATCCCGCGCCCGACGAGGTCGTGGCGGTGTACCGGGTGGGGCTACACCAGCTGCAACGTGACGACTCGCCGCGGTTCATCACCATCAAAGAGAGCCCGCGACCGGTCGTGCAGATCCCGCTGGGCAATGACCTCATCCACGCGCCGACCGGCGCGGTGTTGTTGCAGTTGCGTTGGCTGTGCCTGGAAGGCCGTCACGATCCGGTCGATCAGCTCGAGGAGCCGGTGTTTGCATGGAAGTAGCTACTTGACAACGCTATTGGTGTCTAACTGAGCGATCAAGGGGCGACTCGGAATACGCGCGCGAAGGATGGGCGCTACCTCGGACTGAAACAGTTCGAAGCTACGACGCTGCTGGGCGGGCGTCACTCCGTCAGCATCGGCGGACACGTGCATCACCTCGTGACCCAGTTGCTCGTGATAGCGACCGACCTTGTCGATCACCTGCTCGGGACTGCCCACCAAAGCGGAGCTGCGCTCGACGAAATCTTCCATCGACTCGAACACCACCGGCATCCCGGCCTGGCGAGCGAACGCCAGGCGCGCTTCGAACATCGGCCGGTAGGCGGCGACGGCTTCTTGTGCTGTCGGAGCGACGTAGAACCCGGCGGTCCCGGCACCGACCAGGGCGTCCTGGGCGCGGTGGCCGTAGAACTCCCACCGTTGCCGGTAGTGGCTTACCAGCTCGGCGTAAGGCTCAATCGGGTTGATGACATTGGCGGAGAAGATCGGATCGCCGTGCCGGGCCGCGAGGTCGACGGACGCCTGACTCGTCGCGCTGCCATGCCAGATTCGAATCCGGTTCTGCAGCGGTCGCGGAAGTGCCTTGGCGTTGACCAGGGGAGGGCGGAAGCGGCCCGACCACGTCACGGCCTCGTTGTCCCACAGCATGCGGAACAACTCGTAGCCCTCGCGGTTGCGCTGCCATTGATCCTCGGCCGTCACGTGGAACAGCTCGGCCTGTGCCGCACCGTTGCCCTTGCCGATGATCAGTTCGAGGCGTCCGCCGGAGAGATTGTCCAGCGTCGAATAGTCTTCAAACGCGCGCACCGGATCGAGCAGGCTCAACGTGGTAACCCCGGTGAACAGAGCGATTTTCGACGTGCGTGCCGCGATGTTGCTCAGCACCACCGGTGGCGAGGACGAGATGAACGGGTCCTCGTGCCGCTCGCCCACCGCAAAGCCGTCGAATCCCAGTTCCTCGGCGAGAACCGCCTTGTCGAGCACTTCGCGCAACCGGTCGGCCGGGCTCTTCTTTGCTCCCGAAACCGGATCTGGAACGTGCGTGATCAGAGTTATCAGCAGGAACTTCATTTGGTTTAGACGAACCGATTAGTTCTCGACTTAATTCCCTTGTCGGACCGCGCAGCGACGGTAAACGTCCCGGTCTGTACACCTCGCGCACGAACGCGAAATCGATCTAGCCAGAAGCCGAGGCCGCACGCAGTATTACGGACGACGTGCCGCTGATCGATTCAGGAGTGCCATATGACGACGTATGCGTTCGACCCGGAGATCGCCGCGGTGCTTCCACATTTGCCCGACCTGCCGGCTGACGATCCGCTGGCCATCCGTGCGGCGATGTCGGAAATCATCTCTGCGTTGCCGGTGCCGGATGCCACCGGACTGCGGATCGAGAACCGCGAAATCCCCGGCCGCGACGGCGATCCCGCGGTGCCGATCCGCATTTACTGGCCGGAACAGCGCAGTGCCCCGGCGGCGGTGTACAGCGTGCACGGCGGCGGGTTCATCGCCGGCGACCTCGAAACCGAGCACGGCTCCAACGTCGTGCTTGCCCGTGAGCTGGGCGTCGTCGTGGTGTCCGTCGATTACCGGCTTGCACCCGAGACTCCGTTCCCCGGTGGTCTGGAGGACGTCTACGCCGGGCTGGTTTGGACCGCGGCGAATGCCGACGAATTGGGCATCGATCCGCAACGCATCGCCATCCACGGCATGAGCGCCGGTGGCGGGCTGTGTGCGGCGCTGGCGCTGTTGGCTCGCGACCGCGGCGGACCGCACATCGCATTCCAGTTTTTGTCGGTGCCCGAACTCGACGACCGACTGATCACCGCAAGCATGACCGACTTCACCGATACCCCGCTGTGGAGCCGGCCTCGGGCGATTCTCAGCTGGGACTGCTACCTAGGCGCCGGTCGTGCCGGTGCCGACGACGTACCGATCTACGCCGCGCCAGCCCGCGCCACCGATTTGGCGGGTCTGCCGCCCGCGTACGTTTCGGTCATGCACTTCGACCCACTCCGCGACGAAGGAGTCGCCTACGCCCTGGCCATGCTTGCCGCCGGCGTGAGCGTCGAATTACATTTATTCCCAGGACTTTCCATGGCTCGATGTTGATCCAGGACGCGGCGATCTCCAAGCGTGAAGAGGCTGAGAAGATCACGGTGCTGCGCCAGGCGCTCGCGCTGTAGCAGCTGATCACAGGGGAATGAACTCGCTGCGCCGGTGGCTATTTCGCCGCAGCCGGACCGCTCGGGCTGCGGCGGTGGTCAAGGCCAATACCGCCATCACCGTAAGGATCGTGGATGCGACTTCGGCGGACCCGACGGTGCTCAACAGCATCGGCAGGCCGAAGCCGATGTAACTCACCGTGTAGAACGCTCCGGTGACGGCACCGCGCAAGCGTTGCGGTGCAGCGGCTTCCAAGTCGATCAAGCCCTCCCGGAGCAACAGCCCGGACGCGCAACCGAGAATCACCAGTAGCGACAGGCCCACACCCAGCGGGATGGCCGACGGCGCCGCCGCGGTCACGGCGTAGCCGAGCGCGGCCAGCGCCGCGCCAATAGTGCCGGCCTGCGGACCCCACCGACGTGCGCGAGCGATCAGTTGCGTAGTGCCGCTGACGCCGCTGGCGATCAGTGCGGCGGTCCCGGCGGCCAGTGGGGCGGCCAGACCGGTCTGTACGTGAGTCGGGATGGTGACGAAGGCAAGTGTCGCCGAGGAGTAGACCCACGGGGACATCGGTAGCGCCCAACTCAACGCCCGCGCGATAGCGGGGCGTGCCGACGTCGCCTGCTCGCGGCTGGGCATGGGTTTCGGGGCGGGCAGGTCCGCGTGGTGGGCCGCCACCACCGCGACGACGGTAGCCAGCACGACGAGTGCGGCGGCGATTCCGAACGATTCCCACAGCCTGGAATGCGGCACCGAAATGAGCACGCCGGCTGCGAACGGACCGACCGCGAAACCGGCCGTCAGGACGGCCCCGGCGACGGCGGCGCCGGCCGGGCCCTTCATGTCCGAAGCCCATGCGGTGCACGAGCTGACCACCAGCCCGACACCGGCCCCGACCACCAAACGGCCCCCGAGCAACACGGCGGAATGCTGAGACAGCAACATCGCGACCGTACCGGCCAGCGTGCTGACCGACCCCGCCCAGGCCACCGACTGCCGCCCGAGCACATCCGACAGCCGGCCGCCGATGAGCAGGCCGGGCAGCAGTCCCACCGCGTAGATCCCGAAGATCGCGTCGAGGGTGGCCCTGTTGAGATGTCGGTGGTCGCTGAGCGCGGGGATCAACCCCGCGAAGTGGTTGGCCGCCCAGCCGGTCGCCAGCAGAACGGCCAACACCGCGGCGAATAACAGCTCGGATCCCCGGGATTCACCGCGTTCCTGGTGTTCACGCGACTCCGCCGTCGCCCGAAGTTCCCGGCCGGCCACTGCCACATCCGATCTGCACGCTGAATTCCTCCCCAATGTCTGCACGCGGCTGACCGACAGGGCTGTGTCTTGAAGCGCGCCAACAAAATATACGGGACGACCCCGTTCACAAGCGGCGCCGCTGAGGCGCTTATTCCGCCTCCGCCGACAACGGTGGTTGTCACCCGTTACGTCTGCCCGGCGAGGGCGGATTTGAATCACGGCCGGAGCAAACCTGGCGGTCTGTCCCAGTGATTCCTCGGCTGCGCGGGTGATGTCGACCAATCCGGCACCGGCCCGGGTATCTGTTCGTGGTGTCGACCGCACGTTCGGACCGCATACCGTGCTCCACGAAGTCGACATCGAAATCGAGCCGGGTGAGGTCGTCGCGCTGCTCGGGTCGTCGGGCAGCGGCAAGTCGACATTGTTGCGACTCATCGCCGGCCTCGACAGTCCGACCGGCGGGCGAATCGAGATCGACGGCGAAGCCGTCCGCGGAATCGACCCGCGTTGTGCGGTGGTGTTCCAGGAACCCCGTCTGCTGCCCTGGCGGTCCCTGGCCGGCAACGTGGAGTACGGGCTGCCGCCCGGCACGCCGCGGGCTAAAGGTGCTGGCGCGGTGCAGCATTGGCTCGACGTCGTCGGGTTACGGGAATTCGGTGACCACCGCCCGCGGCAAGTGTCCGGTGGGATGGCGCAGCGCGCGGGTCTTGCGCGCGCCCTGGCGCGACGCCCACGCGTTCTGCTGCTGGACGAGCCGCTGGCCGCCCTCGATGCGCTGACCCGATTACGGATGCAGGACTTGCTCGATGCGGTGCAGCAAGAGGCAGGCACCACAACGGTTCTGGTGACACACGATGTGGACGAGGCCGCGATCCTCGCCGACCGGGTGTTGATCCTGCGCGCCGATGCGAGCGGCGGCGCCCGCATTGCTGCGACGCACGAAGTCACCATCCCCAAATCACGCGACCGCGGTGATCCGCGGATCGCCGCGTTGCGCGACCAATTGTTGGACGAACCCGGTGTACCCCGACGGAGCAGTGAGGCAAAGGCATGGTGAAAAGTCGCTACTTGGCCGCGATTTCGGTGATCGTCGGCGTCGTGGCGGTGTCCGGCTGCGGTTCGAACTCCGGTTCCACGGCGTCGAAGGACATCCATCTGGACTATGCGTACTACAGCCCACTGAGTCTGGTGGTTCGCGATCAGCACCTGCTGGAAAACCGCGGTTACAACGTGACCTGGGTGCTTTCGGCAGGGAGCAACAAGGCCAACGAGGGCCTGCGGTCGAAGGCGCTGGACTTCGGGTCCACCGCAGGTTCGGCCGCGTTGGTCGCGCGGGCCAACGGGTCGCCGATCAAGGCCGTCGACTTATTCGCCGGAGGTGAGTGGACGGGTTTGGTCGTCACCAAGGACTCGCCGATCACAGCGGTGGCCGACCTGAAGGGTAAGAAGGTGGCGGTCACCAAGGGCACCGACCCGTATTTCTTCTTGTTGCAATCGCTTGCGACGGCCGGCCTTTCACCGAGCGACATCGAAATCGTCAACTTGCAGCATGCCGACGGCAAGACCGCGTTGGAACGTGGCAACGTCGATGCTTGGTCGGGCCTGGACCCGTTTATCGCGCAGACGATCCAGCAATCGGGCTCCCGCTTCATCTATCGCAATCCAAGTTTCAATTCCTACGGCTTTTTGAACGCACGGGAGGATTTCATCGCTGCTCACCCCGACGTGGTCCAGGCAGTGGTCGACAGCTATGAGGAGGCCCGGAAGTGGGCGAAGGCGCATCCCGATCAACTGGCAGCGCTGCTGGCCTCGCAGGCGAACATCGCGCTGAGCGTGGCCCAGGAGGAACTGACCCGGACATTGGTGGACATCAATCCGATTCCGGGGAGCGCCCAGCAGGCGGTGCTGGCCCGGGTGGAGCCGCTCGCGGTCGCCGACTCCGATATCAAGTCCGACGAAGCCGGCCGCAGCGCGCTGAGCACGCTGATCGATCCGACGTACATTCAGCAATCGCACTGACGTCGCGGCCCGGCCGGCTGGCGACGTTGCCGCTGGCGTTGGTGGGGCTGATCGTCCCGGTGCTGCTGCTGGCGATCTGGCAGCTTGTCACGGGAGTCACGGGGTTCTTCTCGCCCAGCCAGCTCCCGCCACCCGGTGAAGTGGTGTCCGCGCTGGGCGGTCTGCTCCGGCATGGTGAACTCTGGATTCACCCGCGGGCCAGCACATCTCGGGTAGTGGTCGGATATCTGGCGGGTGCCGTCGCGGCGCTCACGTTGGGTTCAGCGGTCGGGCTGTCGGTTGTCGTGCGCAGGTTGTTCGCACCCACCATCGCCGGCTTTCGCACGGTGCCTTCCCTGGCGCGGGTCCCTTTGCTGCTCTTATGGTTTGGCATCGACGAGACGCCGAAGATCTTGATGGTCGCCGTTGGTGCGTTCTTTCCCGTGTACACGACGACGGCTTCGGCGCTGTCCCACGTCGATCCTCAGCTGGTCGAGGTGGGACGGGCCTATGGGCGACGGGGTGCGGTCCTGCTCGCGACGGTGATGTTGCCCGCCGCGGCCCCGGAATTGGTGAACGGGCTTCGGCTGGGCTTGGCCAACGCGTGGCTGTTCGTGGTCGCGGCCGAGCTGATCGCCTCCTCGAAGGGTCTCGGATTCTTGCTACTCGACAGCCAGAACACCGGTCGCACCGATGTGATGCTGCTGGCCATCGTCCTGCTGGCCGCCTTGGGCAAACTCAGCGACGCGGTCCTGGGTGCCGTGGAGAAGCGGCTGGTGCGGCGGCGCAGCTAGCCGGTGTCCGGTTGTCCACCGTGCTCGACCTCCCGTTGTTATGGCGACCCTACTGAACCGGTCGACGGCACGATAGGAGACGCGATTTCACGCAACGCCGCAGCCAGTGCGTGGCGCCCGCGCCGTGTGCCCGCACAATGACGCGATGCCCGCAGTTTGGAAAGTGTTCATCTCCACCACCGCGTTGCTGCTGGCGGTGGTGAGTTGCGCAGGTCGGCACGACAGCGGCCCCGCGAGTGCGGGGGGTTCTTCGGGTGACTTCAGCGGGTCGATCGATATCGGCCACGGACGGCATCTCTATCTTGAATGCCGCGGAAAGGGCTGTCCCACAGTTATTTTAGAATCCGGCTATCACAACTCGTCGGATCCATGGAACCAATCCGATGCCGCCGCACCGGCGGTGGGCCCCGCCGTCGTGCCCGCCTTGGCCGCTACCCATCGCGTCTGCGCCTACGACCGGCCCGGCACCTTGCGTAATTCCGATCCGCTCGAACTCAGCGACCGCAGTTCGCCGGTCGTGATGCCACGCACCGCGCAAGACGTCGTCGGCGATCTGCATGCGCTATTGACCGCCGCGCATCTTGCGGGTCCCTACCTGCTCGTCGGGCACTCGCTGGGCGGGCTCTTCGCCCGGCTGTACGCCCAGACCTACCCCGACCAGGTGTGTGGGGTGGTGTTCGTCGACGCCTTCGGTGTCGAAATACCGAGCCTGCTGGGAGCCGACTGGCCCGCATACCGGGAGGCATTGGATGCACCGCCGCCGCAATTCGCCGATTCGTCGGGGTTCGAGGTCGTCGATATCGACAAGAGCGTCGAGCAGGTCGGTGCCGCCCCGGCGTTCCCGCCCATTCCCATCGCGGTGCTGACGAGGACGGAGCCGTTTGTGATTCCAGCGACGGCGTCGGCCGAGCAGGGCGCGAAGTTGGAGCAGGCATGGCGCGAGGCCGCCTCGGATCTGGTCGCGTTGGTGCCGCAGACACCGCATCTGGTCGCGACGGGCAGCGATCACTTCATTCAGATCCACCAGCCCGACCTGGTCGCGGCGGCCGTTGCTTTGGTGACGCGAAGGGCCGGCACGACCGGGCGTTAGCGGCGCCCGTCATACTCGGCTGATGGGCGCACCCGCGGCGGCGGAGAACAAGCGATGACCGTCACCGCGCTGCTGTCGTTGGCTGCGTTGGTCGAACTCGGCGGAATCATCACCCTCGCGGTCCTGCTGGTCGTGTCGCGACGGCAACTGAAGGGGGCCAGGGCGGCGCTCGAGCGGAGCCGCACCCGCAAGAGCGACCGACGCCGGCGGCGCCGCGGGGTGGCACCGCTCGCGATCAGGACGGCCTTCAAAACGGCCGATTCGCTGATCACCAAAGGCATCGGCGCCACCGTACGAAACTCCGTCGAAGATCTCGCCGGCTGGGCGCCGGTCGAGCGCCCCGATCTCGCGCGGCTGACCACCGACGGTGATGTCGTGATTGCCTTTTCCGACATCGAGGATTCCACCGCGCAGAACGAGGCCCTCGGGGATCACGAGTGGGTGAAGGTGCTGGAGCGGCACAACAGGCTCGTCCAGAACCTGGTCGACGACCACGGCGGCCACGTGGTCAAAAATCAGGGTGACGGGTTCATGATCGCATTCGCCGACCCAAAGGCCGCCGTTGTGCGGGATCGACGTGCAGCACGCTCTCGTCGAAAACGCAGAGCGCTGGAAGGGCATTCGTGTCCGAATCGGTTTGCATCTGGGGCCCTCGGTCAGACGCGGCGACGATCTTTTCGGTCGCAACGTCGCGATGGCGGCGCGCATTGCCGGCCAGGCCTGCGGTGGCGAGCTTCTTATCAGCGAATCGGTGCGCGACGCGATCGACGGCCAGGCCGATATCGAACTCTGTGTACCTCGTGATGTCGAGCTCAAAGAGTTCCAGGGCCGCCACCAGCTCTACCCGGTCACGGTGCCTCAGTGACCGTTGCCCCGTGGAAGTAGTACCGGGGTCACCAGTTCGCCACTGGCGAGGTAACTTTCGAGGTTGCGGATCGTCAGCAAGGCCATCGCCCGGCGAGTCCGGCCGGTGGCGCTGCCGATGTGCGGGAACAACACCACATTGTCCAGATCGAACAGTGCGCCGGGGACATGGGGTTCGTCGACGAACACGTCCAGTCCTGCTCCGGCCAGCCCGCCACCGGCCACCAACTCGACCAGTGCATCCTGGTCGACCACGCTGCCGCGGGCAATGTTGATCAGATAACCCTTGGGACCCAGTGCCTCGAGAACGGTCCGGTCGACAAGGTGGCGAGCCTGGCGGTCGCCGGTGGTGGCGACCACGAGTACATCGACCGACTCGGCCAGCTCCGCGGGCGATTCCGCGTAGCGGTACGGCGACCCGTCGATCCGGTGCCGATTGTGATACGTGATGGCGCAATCGAATCCGAGCAGTCGAGTCGCGATGGCCGAGCCGATACGGCCTAGGCCCAAGATGCCGACCTGAAGACCGCTGACATCCCGTGCATACGGAAACGCCCCCTCGCGCGCCCATCGGCCGGCCCGCACGTAGCGATCGGCGGCCCCGAAGCGGCGCAGCGTCATCAGGATCAGCGCCAGTGCCGTGTCGGCAACGGTGTCCGACAGCACGTCGGGAGTGTTGCTTACGCCGATACCGCGGCGGGCGGCCGCCTCCAGGTCGATCGAGTCCACCCCGGCTCCGTTGTTGACGATTGCCTCTAGATTAGGCAGGGCCGCAATCGTATCGGCGTCCACGCCGGCGAGGCCCGATGTGACTACCACGCGAAATTCGGGCGCGCGCTGGGCCAGGAACTCGGCCCGCGGCGGACCCTCGGGAAGTTGGGGGATGTCGTAGCGCGCCTCCAGCTCGGCTTGGAACGTCGGCTCGAACCTGCTACCGACCCGTAGGACGCTGTTCGTCTTCTGCACCGTCACGCATGCATCATCTCCCATGCCGCCGCAAACGCTGATGCTGGACAATGAACGGATGGACACACCGCGGGCGCGGGAATGGATCGACCAATGCGAGACGCTGACCAGCCGCCGGGGACATCGCATCGCCTACCGGCGCCGCGGGCAGGGGCCGACCGTGCTGCTGCTGCACGGATTTCCCACCTGGTCCTACGACTACGCCGAAGTCGCCGCCGACCTCGCCGCTGACCACGACGTCGTCACCCGGGATTTTCCCGGTTACGGTGCTTCCGACAAACCAAATCCCTACGAGTACTCCGTTGCCGAATCAGCCGACGTGGTAGAGGATTTGGCGGCCCAACTGCACCTGGACTCGGTACGCCTGGTCGCGCACGACTACGGCGGTATCGTCGCTCAGGAGCTGCTCGACCGGGTCTTGGCCGGCACGCTGGGATTCGGCATTTCCAGCCTCATCATGCTGAACTGCGGGATCGTCTACAGCGCCTACCGGCCGACGCGCCTGCAAAAGTTGTTGATTCTACCGGTGATCGGAAAGCTGATCGCCGGCCGGGTCAGTGCCGGCCGGCTACGTTCCGGGCTCGACGCGGTGCGTGGGTCACGGCTGACCGACGCCGAGCTGGATGACCTCTGGTATGGCGTTTCGCGAGACGACGGCCACAAGATCGCGCATCTGCTGATCCGCTACAACGCAGAACGGGCCGAACACCACCGTCGATGGGAGAAGGCGCTGGTCGACTGGGAGGGTCCGCTGCGGCTGGTCTGGGGACTCGATGATCCGGTGTCGGGTCGCCATGTTCTCGAGGCGGCCGCCCGCGTCCTACCGCGCGCCGAGGTGACGAAACTCGACGGCGTGGGCCACTATCCGCAATCCGAAGCGCCGCAAGCAGTTTCGGACGCGATCCGTCGGGTCTAAAAGAACGTTCCGGCATGCGGCGCCTCGCGCACCGCAAACAACTCATCGGCCACGGACAGCGCCGCCGGATCTTCGGCCCGGGCCCGGCCGGCCATCGCCAGACTGTGCCAGCGTGTGCCGCCCAGCAGCACGGCACCGAGCCCCTCGATCCCGACGTGCAGGTCTGCGTCCCGGGTCGTCGGTTCGGCTCCATTGCCTGAGATCGTGAAGCTGGCCGAATTCTTTTGCAGCAGAGGGTCATTGACGGCGACCGTGACCGCACCGGCCCCGGCATAGGAGCGGCCCGCGAGCGCGCTCGCGGCGTCGACGACCCGTAGCCATGTTTCGTCATGCATCGCGGTCACCTTGACCGCGCGGCGATCGACCAGCAGCGAGGGCAGCGGATCGTCGAGGGGTAACATCCAAAATGTCACTCGGTCAATGAGATCCAGCTCGAGGAGGAAACGCAGTAGCCCGAGATAGGCCTCGGTGGTCGGCGCGAAGAAATCCTCGACCACGATGGTGCGTTGGTCGCTGACAAACCACCTGTCGGTGTCGATGGGGCGGTAGCGGGCGAAACCCGACTCGGCGCCGGGCTCGCCGTGCACCGCGACATACCAAGCGCCCGAGGAAGCTTCGGTACGCAGTCGTACGCCCTCCCACCACACTCCGGGACGGTCGATGGTTCCCGGCCGCGACGGACGGTTGGTGTCGTAGGTGCGGGGCAGGATTTGCCAGGCTTCGGCGGGGCCGACCAGCCGCACCGGGCCACCCGATCCGACACCCGGACGAAACACCGCCCGCGCGGTCGCAATCTCCACGCTCTGCGCCGAACTCGCCACGCCGTACCCGTAGCGCTCATAGATCGTGGCCTCCGAGGCCCGCAACGAGGCGACCACTTCACCCCGGGCCGCGAGGTCGTCCAGCTGATGACGCATCAGGGCGGTGGCGACGCCCCTTCGGGTGAAGGACGGCAACACGCCGATATGCGTCACGGCCGCATGGCTGACGGTGGCTCCGCCCGGCAGGGTCAGCGTGCTCGTCGCGGCGTCCGCGGTGCCGACCAGTTGTCCGTCGACGAACGCGCCTACGGTGCGGCCGGGATCGAGCATCTTGCTGATCTGGCCGGGCGGCAGATCCGGTATCGGCGGAAAGCCGACCATCGCGACGCGAAACACGTTCAGCGCGGCGATGAGGTCGCTCTCGCTCTCGAGAACCCGGAACTCGGTCGTCATACGGCCATCATGGCTGGTGCCTCCCGGGCAGCTTCAAGGCCCCGCCAACTTAGTCCAACCCACCGCGCGGTGGACGGGTTAAATCCGTGCAGAACGCAACTTGCAGGGCGCCCGCGGAGTATCTGCCGTCGGCGCAAATGGCTCCCAAATTTTTCTGGTTTCTCCCAACCACCGGTGACAGCCGCTCGATCGTCGGTGGGTCGCATGCTTCGTCGAACCGCGAGATTCCACACGGATATCGCGCACCGAGCCGCCGTTATCTGGCCGAGGTGGCACGCGCCGCGGATCGCCTGGGGTTCGAGGGCGTACTGACGCCGACGGCAACGTGGTGCGAGGACGCGTGGCTGACCTCGGCCGCGTTGCTGGCGGAGACGGAAAGGTTGAAGTTCCTGGTCGCCTTCCGTCCCGGACTGGTCCCTCCTACCCTGGCCGCACAGCAAACCGCGACACTGCAACGTTTTTCGGAAGGCAGGGTGCTGCTCAACGTCGTCAGCGGCAGCGACGACGCCGAGCAACGCCGGTTCGGCGACTTTCTCGGTCACGACGAACGCTACGGCCGCACCGCGGAGTTCCTGCAGATCGTGACGTCGGTGTGGACGCAGGAGTCGGTCAACTTCAGCGGCAAGCACTAAACCGTTGAAGATGCGCGGGTCTCCGCGCCGCCGAATCCGTTGCCGGAGATCTACTTCGGCGGCTCCTCCGGCCCGGGGTTGCCGATCGCCGCGGAGTATGCGGACGTCTGCCTGACCTGGGGCGAGCCGCCGCAGGCGGCGGCGGCCAAGATCGAGAAGGTGCGGGCCGAAGCCGCGACGCGGGGCAGGAAGGTGCGGTTCGGGATTCGCCTGCACACCATCAGCCGGGACACCTCGGCGGCGGCCTGGGCCGTCGCCATCGAATTGCTAGCCGAGCTCAGCAACGAGCAGATCGCCAAAGCCACGGCACTGCACGCCAGTTCGGAGTCCGAGGGACAACGCCGGATGACGGCGCTGCACGGCGGCCAGGTCGACAAGCTGGAGATCTACCCGAATCTATGGGCCGGAGTGGGCCTGGTTCGTGGCGGTGCGGGCACGGCGCTGGTGGGCAGTCATCAGGAAGTCGCAAACCTGATCAGCGAATACCACGCGCTGGGTTTCGACGAGTTCATCCTGTCGGGTTATCCGCATCTCGAGGAGGCGTACTGGTTTGCCGAGGGCGTGCTCCCACTGATGGCCAAGGCCGACTTGCAATCGAGATGATTTGAAGGCCGCCGCCGCCTAACACGCGAGCCGAACGCCCTTGGGTGCGGCTGTTCTGCTGCGCGCAATCCGATTAGCGCAGCTAGAGTTTGGGGCGCGCGACGTTGAGCTGGGCAGGGGACGATATGCAATCAACAGGGCCTGCGTATCGCTGTACGTGTCCTCACCCGCCGGCATCTGACGGGGGTGCGGCGGCCGGCCCGGAATCGTCGGGCGACTCTTCTGGTTAGACAGGGTTAGCGGGTTGTGACCCCGCGACATCCTTAGCACGGCGGTACTTGTTAGGAAGGCAGGTCCAATGCCTGACCCGCAGAATCTTCTCCACCTCGCGGTGGCATTGGACGGCGCCGGGTGGCACCCGGCCGCGTGGCGCGAGGCCGACGCCCGCCCGGACCACTTGTTCGAAGCGGGTTACTGGGCCGATCTGATCGCCGAAGCCGAACGCGGACTGCTGGATTTCGTGACGATCGAGGATTCGCTGACACTGCAGTCCGATCATCCATTCAAGCCCGACGATCGGACCGACCGCGTGCGCGGCCGATTGGACGCGGTTCTCATCGCCGCCCGAATTGCGCCGCGCACTAAGGGCATTGGATTCGTCCCGTCGGTGAACGTCACGCATACCGAGCCGTTCCACCTGTCGAAGTCGATCGCTACGCTCGACTACGTCAGCACCGGCCGAGCCGGTGTGCGGGTTCAGGTCTCGGCGCGGCCCGATGCGGCGGCACATTTCGGGCGCCGCGAATCGCCTCGCCTGTCCGTCGACGGCATCGACGACGAGGCCAGCCAGCAGCAGATTGGTGACTATTTCGCCGAGGCCGCGGATTACGTTGAAGTGCTGCGTCGTTTGTGGGACAGCTGGGAGGACGACGCCGAGATCCGCGATGCCCGCACCGGACGGTTCGTCGACCGCCAGAAGTTGCACTGCATCGATTTCGAGGGACGCTGGTTTTCCGTCAAGGGGCCGTCGATCACACCTCGCCCACCGCAGGGCCAGCCGATCGTGGCGGCCCTGGGCCACGGCGGTGTGTCCTACCAGCTGATCGCCGAGGGTGCCGATATCGGATTCGTCACCCCGCACGATGCGACGCAGGCCAGTGACGCTGCCCTCGAGATCGGCTCACTGCGCCGCGCCGTCGGGCGCGGCCAGGACGCCGTGCACCTCTTCGGCGACCTGGTGGTGTTCCTGGATCGCACGACACAGGCGGCGCAGGATCGGCGGCGCCGCCTCGATGATGTTGCTGGGCACGAATATCGAAGTGATGCCGAGGTTTTCGTCGGCACGCCGGTACAGCTGGCCGACGTGCTGCAGGAGTGGCATGCCGCCGGACTGTCCGGATTCCGCCTGCGTCCCGCCACCCTTCCCTACGACCTGGCTCAGATCACCGATGGGCTGGTGCCCGAATTGCGCCGCCGCGGAGTGTTCCGGACCGCCTACGAAGCGGACACGCTACGCGGGTTACTCGGATTGCCCCGTCCCGCCAACCGCTACGCGGTCGCATAACACATCGACACCGAAGGTTTCCCAATGAGTAAGCCGATCAAGCAAATTCACCTGGCCGCGCACTTCCCCGGCGTCAACAACACCACGGTGTGGAGCGATCCCGCGGCCGGCAGTCACATCGAGTTCAGTTCGTTCGCGCAGTTCGCCCAGACCGCCGAACGGGGAAAGTTCGACTTCTTGTTCCTGGCCGAGGGACTGCGGCTGCGCGAGCAGAACGGACAGATCTACGACCTCGATGTCGTCGGCCGGCCCGACACCTTCACGGTCCTCGCCGCGCTCGCAGCGGTCACCGATCGCATCGGCCTCACCGGCACGATCAACTCGACCTTCAACGAGCCCTACGAAGTCGCACGACAATTCGCCTCGCTGGACCACCTCTCCGGTGGCCGCTCCGCCTGGAACGTCGTCACCTCGTGGGATGCCTTCACCGGCGAGAACTTTCGGCGCGGCGGCTTCTTGGCGGAGGATCAGCGCTACGAGCGGGCAAAGATATTCCTGCAAACGACACAGGAGCTTTTCGACTCGTGGCGCGGCGACGAGATATTGGCGGACAAGGCAACTGGCGTCTTCCTGTCCGATCCGAACGCGGGCGCATTCACGCATTCAGACGCCCATTTCGATATCCATGGCCGGTTCAACGTGCCGAGAAGCCCCCAGGGTCGGCCGGTGATCTTCCAGGCCGGCGATTCCGACGGGGGCCGCGATTTCGCCGCCGCACAAGCCGACGCGATCTTCTCCAGACACAGCACCTTGGATGCCGGGCAAGAGTTCTACGAAGACGTCAAGGGCCGGCTCGCCCGGTACGGCCGTAGCCGCGACGAGCTGCTCATCCTTCCGGCCGCGACCTTCGTGATCGGCGATACCGACGCCGAGGCCGCCGACATAGGCCACGAGGTGCGGCTGGCGCAGGTGTCCGCCCAGACCGCGATCAAGTTTCTCGAACAACTGTGGAATCGCGACCTGTCCGACCACGACCCCGACGGGCCGTTGCCCAGCGTGGACCCCGTCGTGGGGGAGAACAGCATCTCGCGCGGCCGGGCCAGTGTTCGCATGTTCCGCGATCCGATCGCGATCGCCAACGAGTGGCGGGCCAAGGCCGAGGCGGAGAACCTGACCAGCCGGGAGCTGATCGTCGAAGTCACTGGGCGCCAATCCTTCATCGGCTCACCGCAGACCGTCGCCGCCACGATCAACGACCTTGTCCAAGCGGACGCCAGCGATGGGTTCATCCTGGTCCCGCACATCACCCCCGGTGGGCTCGATCCGTTCGTGGACAAGGTCGTGCCGCTGCTGCAGGAACGCGGAGTGTTCCGCACGGACTACGCCGGCACCACGCTGCGCGACCACCTGGGCCTCGCCCCCTTACCGACGCCGCAGCATTCCGGCGCCCGAGCCGCCTCGACGGGTGTGGCATCGTGAAGCGTTGTGCGCCATGACCACTCCGTTAGGGGTGCTCGATCTAGTCCCGATCTCATCGGGTTCCACCGCGCGTGCCGCCTTGCGCAACAGCATCGACCTCGCCCAGCACGCCGAGCGACTGGGCTACACGCGGTACTGGTTTGCCGAACACCATCTCAATCCGGGGGTCGCCGGCACTTCGCCCGCGGTGTTGCTCGCGTTGACCGCCGCCGAAACCACGACGATCCGGCTCGGCTCGGGCGCGGTGCAGATGGGACATCGGACCGCGCTGGCCACGGTGGAAGAGTTCGGCCTGCTGGACGCCGTGCATCCCGGGCGATTCGACCTCGGCCTCGGCCGTTCCAGCGGCAAGCCGCGTGACGCGAGTTCCCCCGTGCCAGCCACCGCGCGGACGTTGAGCAACGCACGCACGTCCAACGGATTGTTGATACCGGCGCACTTCGACCCGAGGCCGCTGCTGAAATCGCCGCGCTTCGCGTTGCAGAAGGCGCTGCTGCAGCTACCTGGCGCCGAATCGCAGAACTACACCGAGCAGGTCGACGACATTCTCGCGTTGATCGCCGACACCTACTCGGCCGACGGCGAAGTGGCCCACGTGGTACCCGGAGCAGGTGCTGACCTACAGATTTGGATTCTGGGCAGCAGCGGTGGCGAGAGCGCCGTCGCCGCCGGTCGCCGGGGTCTACGGTTCGCCACCAATTACCACGTCGCGCCCGCCAGCGTCCTCGAGGCGGCCGACGCGTACCGCGCGGCCTTTCGGCCGTCAGCCGAGCTGGACCGGCCCTACGTCGCGGTCTCGGCGGACGTCGTCGTCGCCCAGGACGAGCCCACCGCCCGGGAACTGGCCACGGGTTACGGGCTATGGGTGCGCAGCATCCGGACCGGTGAAGGCGCGATTGCGTTTCCGACTCACGACGAAGCTCGCGCGCACAACTGGACCGATGCCGAGCGCGAGCTCGTCGCCGATCGCGTCGACACTCAATTCGTGGGATCCGCGACCCAAGTCGCCGACCAGCTGCAGCTGCTGCGCGACGCCATCGAGGCCGATGAGCTGATCGTCACCACGATCACCCACGACCACCGGGACCGGGTGCGGTCGTATCAGCTGCTCGCTGAAGAGTGGGCACGCCGATAAGCAGCAGCGTCGCCGCCGCCAGCCATGACACGGTAGGCACCCACGGCAAGGCGGACGCGATCGCCGGAACCCGATCACCATGGGCGGTCACCAGCGCGATGCGCGCGATCGTCGCCACCGCAATCACCGAGAACAGGGCGCCGGCCGCGGTGCCCTCGCGACCGTGGCGGCCGATCGCCAATGCCGCGACCACCGCGCTGACCATCACGGCGCCCCAGGCTGCGCCACAGACGAATTGGGCTGCGGCGAGCGAGACGACATCGGTGGCCAGTGCCGCGGCCCACGCCGATGCGGCGGCTACCACCGCGCCCACCATCATCGCGACCACGCCGCCGAGGCGCTTCGCCAGCACCGATGCCAGCGGCGTCACCAGTGCGAATCCGATCCAGAACAGCGCTAACAGTGCCGGAAGTTCTTTCGCGTCAGCGTATTTGGCGAAGAGCCGCTGGGCATTGATCGAGGAGTGCACCTGGAATCCCAGCTGTGCGAGCAAAGCCGCCGCGAGGAACACGAGCAAGGTGCCGACCCGGAATTCTTGGGGTGCCTGGCGTTCGCGCGGTGCGGCGCGGCAGAGGGCCTTCTCGGCCCAGACGATCGACAAGGTCGCCGCGAACACGGACACCGCCGATGCGCCGAAGAGGATCCGCGGGTCGTATGCCGCGAGCCGTCCGGTCAGAAAGGGCGTCGACGCGGTGGCCATACCGACTCCGACCACGTACAGCGACGAGACCCACGGTTGCCGGCCCTCGGGCGTGTAGCGGCCGAGCAGGGCCAGCGGCGGTGCGCGCAGGGCCGAGGAGGTGATCGCCCACACCACAATCAGGGCCACGAAGAGGTAAGTGCCGGAACGCGATACGAGGGGCAGCAGCAGGAACGCCAGCGTGGAGACCGTCGTCGTCGCCGCGATGATCGCGCCCACCCGGCCAACCAGCCGGGCCACCCGGTCGACGGCGGCGCCGGCTGCCCAGTCGCAGCACGCGAAGATGATCTGATCGGCCACCAGAAGCCAGCCCACCACGGCCGCGCTGATGCCGGCCTGCGCCGCGAGTTGCGGGAGATAGATGACGTATCCGACCCACGCCAGCCCGAAGACGAGCTGTAGCAGCCCGAAATAAACTCCGACTCTGGTCGACACCGCACGGGGCATGACGTGGCCCTTCCGCCGCTAACTCTTTCCCGAAGGATTTCGACGCTAGCGCTGAGAGTCGTTCAGGTTAGGACGATTTAGGGCGAGAAAGGGACGAAAAGCGAAGCCCGGATCACCCGACGGGGGTAATCCCCGCGTTGGAGATGGTGAACCCCTTGCCCGAGGACACGGTGCAGGTCACGCCGTCGGGCTTCGATGTGCAGGTGAAGGGTCCGACGCCGGCGGTTTGGTCGTAGCCGAGGGTGGGGGTGTCTTCCGCTGGGTTGCCCAGACAGGACGTCCCCTTACATGGGGTGACGACGCCGGTGGCGGACAGTTGGACGGATTGCGGCGGGTTCATCGTTTGGCAATAGGCGTCGTCGGAGAGTCCAGCCCGCTGGTAGTTCACTTCGCAGCTGATGTTGCGGGACGGAGACAAGAACGTGCACTCCGTCGCCGAACACGCGGGTTTGTCCGCGGTGGCCGCCGGCATTCCCGTATAGCAGCCACCGAAAAGGATTGCCGCGACGACCGCTCGTTTCATGGCGTTAAACCTAACGGATAGGCAGCCCGGTGAGCGCCCGGGATATCACCAGGCGCTGGATCTCGCTGGTGCCCTCGAAGATGGTGAAGATCTTCGCGTCGCGGTGCATCCGCTCCACCGGGTAGTCGCGGGTATAGCCGTTGCCGCCCAGGATCTGGATGGCCTCGTCGGTCACATAGACGGCGGCCTCGCTGGCGACCAGCTTGGCCATCGAGCCCTCGGCGGAGTCGAAGTCTGGTTGTTGCGTGCCATCCAGCCGGCCCGCCACACCAGCAGCCGCGCGGCATCGACGCGGCTCTTCATGTCGGCGAGCTTGAACACCACCGCTTGGAACTCGCCGATCTTGCGGCCGAATTGCTCGCGCTGGCAGGCGTATTCGAGCGCGTACTCGTAGGCGGCCCGGGCCACGCCCACGGCCATCGCGCCGACGGTGGGCCGGGTGCGCTCGAAGGTCTTCAGTGCCGCCTGACCACCCGCCGAGGCGCCGGACTTGAGCCGGGCAATGCGGGCTTCGAATTTCTCGTGACCGCCGAGAATGCAGTCCTCGGGTAGCCGCACGTTGTCGAGCACCACCGCGGCGGTGTGCGACGCGCGGATCCCGTGCTTCTTGAATTTCTGTCCCTGCGACAGACCCTTGGTCTCGGGCGGAATGACGAACGACACCTGACCGCGGGTACCCAGCTCCGGATAGACCGACGCCACCACGATGTGCACATTGGCGATGCCGCCGTTGGTCGCCCAGGTTTTCGTGCCGTTCAGCACCCACTCACGCGTCGCCTCGTCGAAACGAGCGCGGGTGCGGATGGCGCCGACGTCAGAACCCGCGTCGGGCTCCGACGAGCAGAACGCGCCGAGTTTGGGGTCGCCCGGTGTGCCGAACATCTCGGGTAAGTACTCACCGAGCTGTTCGGGAGTTCCGTTGCCCGCCAACGCCGCTGCGGCCAGCCCGGTCCCCATGATGGACAGCGCGATGCCCGCGTCGCCCCAGAACATCTCCTCGAACGCGGTCAGAAAGCCCAGGCCCGTCGGCTCGGCGGCCTGCTGCGCGAAGAAGTCGGGGGAGTAGAGGCCCACCTTCGCGGCCTCCTGGATCACCGGCCAGGGCGTCTCTTCTCGTTCATCCCATTCGGCCGCCGCTGGCCGGATGGTCTCGGCCGCGAACTGGTGCACCCAATCGCGTACCTCGATGACGTCGTCGCTCAGTTGCATGGAAAAAGTCATGGCTCTACTCCTGGAATAGGTTGATGCGCTTGAACTTCTAGGGGTTTCTTGGGATGGTGTGCTGCGCGAGAAAGCTGACCGTCTGGGTGACCCAGGCCTCGAAATAGCGATCCTGATCGACGTTGCCCGGTAACCGACCGGACAGCGCCCGCAGCGTGGCCGCGTGGGACAAGGAAGCGATCGCCACGGCCGCGGCGGCCTCGGGATCGGGAATGTTCGTGCGGCCCGACCGATTGGCGGCGGCTAGCTCGTCGGCGAATCGCTGATAGGCGTTGTCGGTGATCACCTGCCAGGTCTTCTCGTCGAGATCGCCGAGCTCTTCGGGTTCGCGCAGCATGACCTTGAGCAAATCCTCGCTCTGGTGCAGGTTGCTCCAGATCAGCTGACCCGCGGTGCGCACCGCCTGCTCGACACTGCCCGGCTGCCCGGCGTCGAACTGCTCTCGCGCGGCCACAATGCTGTCGATCCGTTGGGTGACCGCCGCCTCCAGCAGTTCTCGCTTGGAGGCGAAGTGCTTGTACAACGCGCCCGATCCGGGCGCTAGACCGGACGCCCGCTGGATGTCGGCGACCGACGTCGCCGCATAGCCCTTGGCGGCGAAAAGCTTCAACGCCTCCGCCAGCAGTCGATCGCGTCCCGAGTCGGGCATGGTGAGAGAGTACTCACTCACCGTAGGGTTGGCAAATAGTCGTCGCGCGTATTCATCCATGACCTCTACCCGGCGCGGGTATCGATCTGGCGGGCAATTTTCAGGCCGGAGTCAGCTTGAGGGGAAGGTATCGATGTCGGCGGATGATGTTGTTCACGGCCCAGACCGGTTGCCCGACCACATCGATACGGTCCACTTGTTCCACCACCGCACGCAAAATCGCGGCGGTTTCCATTCTGGATAGTCCCTGACCGGCGCAGGCGTGCGTGCCGTGGCCGAAACCGATATGGCGGCCTGCGTCGCGGCGGATGTCAAAGATTTCGGGTCTGTCCCACTCGTTTTCGTCACGGTTGGCCGACGCGTACATGACCACAACCCGTGACCCGGCAGGTATCTGCGTGCCGGCGATCTCGGTGTCGCGGCATACCTGGCGGGCGAAGGCGCGCAGCGGCGATTCGTAGCGGATTACTTCGTTGACGGCATTGGGGATCAGTCCGGGTTCCTCTTTGAGTAGGCGCCACTGTTCGGGGTGCGTAGCCAGCAGATACAGGGCGTTGGAGATGGCACTGATCGTCGTGTCCAGGGACGGGGCGATGTAATCAATCATCAGGGCCGAGCAATCGTCGTAGCTCAGCTGCCCGGCGTCGGCGGCGCAGAGCAATTCGTGGGCCATGCTTCCGTCCAGGACGGTGCGTTGCCGCACCACACGACGGGCGAACAGCAGCATCTGCATGCTGCGTGGAGTCGCTTTGATGGCTTGCCAATTGAGTGGTCCGAGGATGTCGAACGTGGCGCCGGCCCAGTCGATCAGGTGCTTACGTTGATCGCGCGGCCAGCCCACGAGGTCGGGGACAATGGCCAGCGGCAGGGCCGTCGCCAAATCGGCGACAGCGTCGACGTGGGCGCGTCGTACGGCGGCGTCGACGACGGCATCTGCCTGCTTTTCGATGGCCTCACCGACGGAGCGCAGCGCCCGGGCCAGCAGCCGGTGAGCGAGCAGCTTGCGGCGTCGATCGTGTTCGGTGCCGGCACTGTTGAGCGTGGTGCCGCGAGAGAGTCGGTTGCTGAACGGGTTGAGCGCGACACCGCGTCCGGAGATGAATGCCGCGTCGTTGCGCAGCGTGGCTTTGCACTCGGCGTAGCGCGGCAGTGCGTAGACCCGGTGGCCGTGCAGCCAGACCACCGGGCCGGCGTCGCGCAGTCGCCGATAGTGCGGGTAGGGGTCGAGCAGCGCGGCGCGGCTGTAGATGCTGTGCCGGTAGGCGGCTACACCCTTGGGCCCGTTGCTCATGAGGAATCTCTTAGCTGCCCGGCTGAGCCGTTTCTCCGCATAGCGAACAGAGCCTGACAAAATCGTCACATATGCCGATACCCTCAGTCAATAGGCGCGGCCGAGTCGTCGGCGGCGCGGCATTCCGGCGATAGTCGAAGTTGCTGTAGGCACAAGGCTGCCGGTGCGCAATGCTGGGACCAGGGGTGCCCAGCACCGGGCCCGCGGTGCCCGGATCGAGCCACGACGGAGGGACCGCAGTGAACGAAGAACAGCACGACGTGATGGCCACGGGCCACGGCTTTATCGCGGCGCTGGACCAAAGCGGCGGCAGCACGCCAAAAGCCTTGAAGCTGTACGGGATTGAAGACAATGCCTACCACAGCGACAAGCAGATGTTCGACCTGATCCACCAGATGCGCTCGCGGTTGATCACGAGCCCCAGCTTCACCGGCGAGAAGGTCATCGCGACCATCCTGTTCGAGCAGACCATGGACCGGGCTATCAACGGCGAGGACTCCGCGGCGTTTTTGTGGAAGCAAAAGCACATCGTGCCGTTCGTGAAGGTCGACCAGGGGCTGGCGGACGCCGAAAACGGGGTGCAGCTGATGAAGGAGATGACCAAGCTCGACGGCCTGTTGGAGCGGGCCGTCGAGAAGGGCATTTTTGGCACCAAGATGCGCTCGTTCATCCAGGAGCCCAACGAGGCGGGTATCAAGGCCATCGTCGACCAGCAATTCGAGTACGCGGACAAAATCGCCGCGGCCGGACTGATGCCGATTATCGAGCCCGAGGTCAGCATCAAGAGTCCCGACAAAGCCAAGGCGGACAGCCTGCTGGTGTCGGCGATCAGCGCCAAGCTCGATGAGCTGCCCGGCGCCCAGCGGGTCATGCTCAAGCTGACGTTGCCGGACGAAGAAAATCTTTACGCGCCGCTGATCGGTCATCCCCGGGTGCTGCGGGTGGTCGCGCTGTCCGGCGGCTACAGCCTGGCGGAGAGCTGCCGAATCCTGGACCGCAATCATGGTCTGATCGCCAGTTTCTCGCGCGCCCTGACCGAGGGATTGACCGCACAGCAAAGCGACGCGGAATTCGACGCGAAGCTCGGCTCGAATATCGACCAGATCTACGCCGCGTCGATCACGTAGCGGAGCCTGGCTCAGCGCGCCGGAGGCGAAATTTGTGTGACGCGGCCGTCCGTGTCGAGTGCGATGGACCCGCTCAGCGACCCATCGGAGACGTGGATGCGCAAGCCCAGCGAACCATCCTTATGGGACTCGATGGTGAGGAAGATTCTGTTGGCGTCGTAGATGCGCAGACTCTGGGGTGCTTGCTGCACCACACCGAGTACCGCCTGCACGTCGAATTTGCCGAGGTCACCGACTGCCGAGCCCGGTAAGGGGGAAGGGGTCGGGCCGAGGCTCATCCAACTGCCGTCGCGGTAGACCCAGGTCACGATCTTGTGCGCGTTGGCGGTGTCCGGACGGATGACGACCACCTGTTCTTGGTAGATGTTCAGCTGATAGCCGAGCGTGTCGCCGAACTGGGTGCGCATCTGCGCCAATACGCCCGTCACCCCGCTGAATGTCAGCAGTGGGGTGGGCGGGGTACTTGTGCTGCTGGTGGCCGCCGAGCCTGTGCTGTCGGCGGTGCTGCTCGGTGCCGGGGCGGGATTCACCGCGGAGGGCGAAGATGCGCCGCGCTGGAATGTCCAGGCGATACCGGCGCCCAGCAGCGTAAGCGTCAAGGCCGCCGTGACCACGATCCAAAGAGCCCGGATGCGGGTGCTTGACGGTGCGCCCGGAGCCGAGACCGGGAGGGGATGCACCTGCAAATCCGAGACCAGCGACTGCAATTCGCCGAGGGTGGTTGCCTTGGTTGCGGCGCTCACTCGCTCGCGGTGTTCTTCGGTCGACAGTTGGCCGTCGCCGAGGGCTGCGTCGAGTGCCTCGCAGGTGTTGTTGCGATCGTCGTCGGTAGCCCGGAGATTGTCGCTGACCACAGCAAACATGGTAAGAGGCCCGGCGGCCAATGGGCGGCCAATGGGCCGGCTCTGCCGGCCGGTGACCGGCGCGCACCGGTAAACGCATCCCACTAGGCTTCGAGCCATGGCTCCGAAGCTGCCCTCGCCCAAGATCTTCCTCGAATGGCCCGTGCTCCGTCAGCTGCGATCGGGAGACGCATTCGGTCGCGGGCCGGCGGTGACTTCCAAGCAGACCCGTGCGATCGCACCGCGCACCACGACCGCCGACCGGGTCGTGCAAAGCGTGTGCCCGTACTGCGCGGTCGGCTGCGGCCAAAAGGTGTTCGTCAAGGACGAGAAGGTCGTTCAGATCGAGGGCGATCCCGACTCGCCGATCTCGCGGGGCCGGTTATGCCCCAAGGGGTCGGCGAGCGAGCAACTGGTCAACTCGCCGGGCCGCCAGCTCGAGGTGCTCTACCGCGCCCCGCGGGCGGCCGAATGGGAGCGCCTCGACCTGAACACCGCCATCGACATGGTGGCCGATCGCTTCCTCGAGTCGCGCCGCAATACCTGGCAGGACATCGACAAGAAGGGCAACCTGCTGCGCCGCACCATGGGCATCGCGGCGCTGGGCGGTGCGACCCTGGACAACGAAGAGAACTACCTCATCAAGAAGCTTTTCACGGCCGCGGGCGCGATCCAGATCGAGAACCAAGCTCGTATTTGACACAGCTCCACGGTTCCCGGTCTGGGAGCTTCCTTCGGGCGCGGCGGCGCCACCCAATCACTGCAAGACATGGCCAACGCGGATTGCATCATCATCCAGGGTTCCAACATGGCCGAGTGCCATCCGGTGGGATTCCAGTGGGTCGAGGAGGCCAAAGCCCGTGGGGCGCGGCTGATTCACGTCGATCCGCGCTTCACCCGGACCTCGGCGGTGGCCGACAAGCACGTCCCGATCCGGGCGGGCTCGGATGTCGTGCTGCTGGGTGCCCTGATCAACCACGTGATCACAAACGACCTGTGGTTCAAGGAGTACGTCGTCGCCTACACCAACGCGGCCACGCTGATCAACGAGAACTTCCGGGACGCCGAAGATCTCGGCGGCCTCTTCTCCGGCCTCGATCCCGAGACCGGGCAGTACGACCCGTCGTCGTGGGCGTATGCCGAACACGGGGACTCGGATCCCGAGCACGGTGCCGACGCCTCGGCCCGGGCGGCAGGCGATCAGCACGGGATGGGCGGCCCGCCGCTGGCGCACGCGAGGGTGCAGCGCGACGAAACGCTGCAACACCCGCGGACGGTCTTCCAGATCCTCAAGCGGCACTACGCGCGCTACACGCCGGAGATGGTGCGCGATCTTTGCGGTATCAGCCTCGCCGATTTCGACTATCTCGCCCGCTCCATCGTCGAGAACTCCGGTCGTGAGCGCACCACCTGCTTCGCCTACGCCGTCGGATGGACCCAGCACACCCTGGGTGCCCAATTCATCCGCACCGCAACAATTTTGCAGTTGTTGATGGGTAACGTGGGACGCCCGGGCAGCGGCATCATGGCGCTGCGCGGCCACGCCAGCATCCAGGGCTCCACCGACATTCCCACGTTGTTCAACCTGCTGCCCGGCTACCTGCCGATGCCCAAGGCGGGTACCCACGACACCCTTGCCGACTACCTCGACGCGGTCGGGTCCAAGAAACAGAAAGGCTTCTGGGCCAACGCCGATGCCTACACCGTCAGCCTGCTCAAGGCCTGGTGGGGTGATGCCGCCCGCGAGGACAACGACTGGGCCTTCGACTACCTGCCGCGGCTGTCCGGACCGCACGGGACCTACCAGACCGTGATGGGCATGCTCGACGACGAGGTGGAGGGCTACTTCCTGCTGGGCCAGAACCCGGCAGTCGGATCGGCCCACGGCCGGATGCAGCGGCTCGGCATGGCGCACCTGAAATGGCTCGTGGTGCGAGACATCAACATGATCGAGTCGGCCACCTGGTGGAAGGACGGCCCCGAAATCGCCTCGGGCGAACTCAAGACCGAGGACATCGAGACGGAGGTGTTCTTCTTCCCGGCGGCCACGCACGTCGAGAAGGCGGGCACCTTCACCCAGACGCAGCGGCTGATTCAGTGGCGGCACAAGGCACTCGAGCCGCCCGGCCAGTGCCAAAGCGAATGCGAGTTCTTCTACGAGCTGGGCAAACGGATCAGGGCACGCCTGGCGGGTTCGACCGATGAGCGCGACCGCCCGTTGCTGGACCTGACGTGGGACTACCCGACCGACGAGCACGGTGACATCGACGGCGAGGCGGTGCTCGCCGAATACAACGGTCGCCACCTCACCGGCTCCGATGCCGGCAAGCCGGTGTCGTCGTTCACCGAGCTGCGTGCCGACGGGTCGACCGCGGCCGGGTGCTGGATCTATGCCGGGGTATACGCGCACGGCGTCAACCAGGCCGCCCGCCGCGTCCCGCACGGCGGCGACGGTCCGAGCCAGTCGGAGTGGGGATGGGCGTGGCCGGCCGACCGCAGGATTCTGTACAACCGCGCCTCGGCCGACCCCGACGGCAAGCCGTGGAGCGAGCGCAAGCGCTACATCTGGTGGGACCCCGAGCAGGGGCGCTGGGTCGGCGACGATGTGCCCGACTTCCCCGTCGACCGCGCGCCGGGAAGCCGACCCGACCCCGCGCTCGGCGGACCGGCCGCGCTAGCCGGTGACGACCCGTTCGTCATGCAGGCCGACGGTAAGGGATGGCTGTTCGCACCCACGGGTGTGGTCGACGGGCCGCTGCCCACGCACTATGAGCCGCAAGAATCGCCGGTCACCAACGCGTTGTACCCCCAACAGCAGAATCCGTCGCGAATCATCTTCCCGCGCAAGGACAATCTGAGTGCGCCGAGCGCGGGTGACCCCGGCGCCGATGTGTACCCATACGTGTTCACCACCTACCGGCTCACCGAGCACCACACCGCGGGCGGCATGAGCCGGTGGCTGCCGTACCTGTCCGAGTTGCAGCCGGAGATGTTCTGCGAGGTCTCCCCGGAGCTGGCCGCCGAACGCGGGCTCGAACCCTACGGCTGGGCCACCCTCATCTCGCCGCGCGCCGCGATCGAGGCGCGCGTGCTGGTCACCGAGCGGATGAATCCGCTGGTCATCGGCGGGCACACCGTGCATCAGATCGGGTTGCCGTATCACTGGGGTGTGGGCAGCGACGCGGTGGTGAGCGGGGACGCCGCCAACGACCTGCTGGGTGTGACGCTGGATCCCAACGTGCAGATCCAGGAGTCCAAGGCCGGGTCCTGCGACATTCGACCGGGCCGGCGGCCGCAAGGCGCGGATCTGCTGCGGTTGATCGAGGAGTACCAGTCTCGCGCGGGTGCCACGGTCGAGACGGACAATGTACGAGTGACCGAGGCCGTCTGGGACGTGCTGGAGGACGAGGCCCCGCCACACGGGCAGAACAGGGAGGGAAGCTGATGGGGCAGCTGACCGGGCCGACCGACCCCGCCGCCGATGCCGGCTGGGCAGATGTCAAGCCGCGCAAGGGTTTTTTCACCGACACCTCGATCTGCATCGGTTGCAAGGCATGCGAAGTCGCCTGCAAGGAGTGGAATCGCAACCCGCGTGACGGCGATCTCGAACTGCTGGGCTCGTCCTACGACAACACCGGTTCACTGGGAGCGAGCACCTGGCGGCACGTGGCATTCATCGAGCAGGGACGCGACCGCATCGAGGAGGCTCGCGAATCCGGCCGGGCGTTGATCGGCTTGGGTATGCCCGCTTTTCCGGGTGCCCAGGACAGCACCGACAGCCAGGCCGATTCGAAGCCGCCGGACACCCCGGAGTTTCGCTGGCTGATGTCCTCGGATGTCTGCAAGCACTGCACGCACGCGGGTTGCCTCGACGTCTGCCCGACGGGGGCGTTGTTTCGCACCGAGTTCGGCACGGTGGTGGTGCAGCACGACGTGTGCAACGGCTGCGGAACGTGCGTGGCGGGGTGCCCGTTCGGCGTTGTCGAGCGTCGCAGCGACGGCACGTACGCCACCCCGGAGCGACAGTCCGACCAGCTGGCCCACGAGTACGTCACCGGCGTCGCGCAGAAATGCACCCTGTGCTACGACCGCCTGCTCGAGGACCAGACACCGGCCTGCGCACAGACCTGCCCGACGACGTCGATCAAGTTCGGCAATCACGACGACCTGGTGGACCGGGCGCGCGCGCGGGTAGCTCAGCTGCACGCCGAAGGGCGCACCGAGGCAAGGCTTTACGGCGCTAACGAGAACGACGGCGTCGGTGGTACCGGGTCGATCTTCTTGTTGCTGGACGAACCGGAGGTCTACGGTCTGCCGCCCGATCCGCGGGTGTGCACGGCCGACCTGCCGACGATGTTCAAGCGGGCCGCGATGGCAGCGGCAGGCATGGTCGGGGCGGCCGCACTGGCGTTCTGGAGCGGCCCTAGGAACAAGATATGAGTACCTCGGAATTCGACAGCTTCCGTCCGCCGGAGCCCAAGGGCGGTAGGCGCCGCAAAGGGAAGCGTGCGGGCTTACGTGGCGGCGGAGACGGTTCGCGCGAGATGCCGATGGTCCCCGACGCCGAATTCACTTCGTACTACGGGCGTCCGGTGGTCAAGCCCCCGCCCTGGGGCCACGAGGTGGCGGCGTATTTGTTCTTGGGTGGCGTCGCCGGCGGGTCGGGTCTGCTCGCGGCCGGCGCCCAGCTGACCGGGCGAAAAACGTTGCGCCGCAACACCAGGATCTCGGCGCTGATCGCGGTGTCGCTGGGCGCGGTCGCGCTGGTGAAGGACTTGGGCCGGCCCGAGCGTTTCGTCAACATGATGCGTACGGTCAAGCTGACCTCCCCGATGAGCATCGGCTCGTGGATCCTCAGCTCGTTCAGTGCCGCCATTGGGATCGCGGCGGTGTCCGAGGTCGACCGGATGACCGGCGAGCGAATTCCGTTGGGCCCGTTGCGTCCTGTATTGCGCGCCGTGGAGGGACCGGCGGGCCTGGGGGCGGGGGTGCTGGCGCCGCCGCTGGCCGTCTACACCGCGGTGCTGCTCACCGACACCGCGACCCCGACGTGGAACGCCGCGTATCGAGACCTGCCGTTCGTGTTCGCGAGCTCGGCGAGCCTGGCCGCCTCGGGATTGGCGATGATCACCACCCCGGTCGCCGAGGCCGGGCCCGCACGCAGCCTCGCCGTCATCGGCGCGATCAGTGATCTGATCTCCGCGAGGTTCACCGAGTACCGGATGGACCCGGTGACCAGGGAACCGCTGCACCATGGCACGCCCGGCCGGTTGTTGGCGTGGAGTGAAAGGCTCGCCGCCGCAGGCGGTTTGGGCGCATTGCTCGGGGGACATCGCCGCGATGTCGCCGCGTTGTCGGGACTGGCGCTACTGACGGCGTCGGCGATGCTGCGGTTCGGCTTCTTCGAGGCGGGCAAGGAATCCGCCCGCGATCCTCGCTACACGATGGAGCCGCAGAGACGCCGGTTGGCGGCGCGTCGCGCGGCGGGCATCACCTACGACTCGATCACCACCGCGGATTGAAGCCGGCTAGCGGACCTCGATGCCCGCGCCGGCCACGGTGTGCCCGATCACCGGGTGACCGGGCAGCTCGCCCACCACGAGCAGGCCGCCCGAGGTTTGCGCGTCGGCCAGCAGCAGCAGCTCGTCCTCGGTGACGCCGGGGCCGGGACGTAGCTGCGGTCGAACCCAATCGAGGTTGCGCCGAGTCCCGCCGGAGACGAAGCCGTCGCGCAGCGCCGCGCGTCCCGCATCGAGGACCGGCACCGCGGCGCGGTCGATGACCGCGCCGACCTTCGAGGCCCGGCACATCTTGTACAGGTGGCCGAGCAGTCCGAAGCCGGTGACATCCGTGGCCGCCCGCACCCCGTTAGCGACCGCGGCCTCGGCGGCGTCGCGGTTGAGCCGGGTCATCGTCGCGACCGCTTCCACGAACACCTCGCCGGTCTGCTTGTGCCGGTTGTTGAGCAGTCCCACGCCGAGCGGCTTGGTGAGGGTCAGCGGCAGCCCGGGTTGGGCGGCGTCGTTGCGCAGCAGCCGATTCGGGTCTGCCACGCCGGTCACCGCCATGCCGTACTTCGGCTCCGGGTCGTCGATGGAGTGGCCCCCGATCACCGGGCAGCCGGCTTCCGATGCCACCGCCAGCCCGCCGCGCAGCACCTCGGTCATCAGTTCCAGGGGAAGCACATCGCGCGGCCAGCCGACCAGGTTGATCGCGACCACCGGGCGTCCGCCCATCGCGTAGACATCGGAAAGCGCGTTGGCCGCGGCGATCCGGCCCCAGTCGTAGGCGTCGTCGGCGACGGGCGTGAAGAAGTCCGCCGTGGACAGCACCGCGAAGTCGCCCACCCGCACCGCGGCCGCGTCGTCGCCGTCGTCGAGCCCGACCAGGACGTCGCCGCTGGTCTGCCCGGCCAGCCCGCGGACCGCCTCTTCCAGCTCGCCGGGCGGAATCTTGCAAGCACAGCCACCGCCGTGCGCATAGCCGGTCAACCGGGTCTGCGTCTGGGTCATGTCACGAGCCTACGAGTAACGGGCAGGCTGACAACCTGCCCGCCTCAGCGCGACCACCGTCAATATCGTCACACGCGTTAGCGTGCGCGTCGTGGGCTTTGAGTCTGCGCCCACGGCGGCGACACGCCGGGTGAGGCCATCGCACCCGCAGACTGGACGCCACGGTCGCAGACTCGGACGGGGCCCGGCGGCATCGGTGCTGACCACGCTAGTTTGTGCAGGGAGGCGTTTGGGTTCCTGGTGGTCCCCCCGGTCTTCAAAACCGGTGAGATCGAGTATCTCGGTCTGGCGGGTTCGATTCCCGTCCGCCTCCGCCAGACGCGGACGGAGGAGGCACGTGACGCAGGTCGACCCACGCCGCCTGATTCCGCGCACGGATCAGTTGCTCTCGCTTCCGCCGGTGCAGGAGGCGCGAAGCCGGCTGGGTGAGCAGGCGGTCAGGGCCGTGGTGCGAGATGTCCAGGAGCGGGCCCGCTGCGGCGACCTGGCCCCCGAGCGGGTGCGCGACGCGGTCCTGGCGTCGCTGGCCGCGCACCGGAACACCCGGTTGCGGCCGGTGCTCAACGCCACCGGCGTCGTCGTGCATACCAATCTGGGTCGTGCGCCGTTGGCGACGAGCGCGGTCGACGCGCTGGTGTCGGCAAGCGGTTACGTCGACGTGGAACTCGACCTCGACACCGGCACCCGCTCGAAGCGCGCGATCGCCCTTCGCCGAGCGCTGCTGGATGCCTGCCCTGAAGCCGAGGACGCGCTGGTGGTAAACAACGGCGCCGCCGCGCTGGTGCTGGCGACCACGGCGCTCGCGTCCGGCGGCGAAGTCGTGGTGAGCCGCGGGGAACTGATCGAGATCGGTGCCGGCTTCCGGCTGCCCGACCTGATCGCCTCCACCGGGGCCCGCCTGCGCGAGATCGGAACCACCAACCGCACCCACTTGAAGGACTACGCCGACGCGATCGGGCCGCACACCGGATGCGTGCTGAAGGTGCACCAGAGCAATTTCCGGGTCGAGGGATTCACCTCCGCGGTCGCGGTGTCGGAGCTTCGGGAACTAACCGCGGAAAAGCGGGTGCCCTTGGTCGTCGACCTCGGCAGCGGCCTGTTGGCGCCCGACCCGCTGCTGCCCGACGAACCCGACGCCGCCACCACCCTGGCCGACGGCGCCGACGTGATCACCGCCAGCGGCGACAAGCTGCTCGGGGGGCCGCAGGCGGGCATCGTGCTCGGCTGCGGCGACGTGGTCACGCGGATGGCACGGCATCCGCTGGCGCGAGCGGTTCGTGCCGACAAGCTCACCCTCGCCGCTCTGGAGGCCACGGTCCGGGCCGGCACCTCACCGGTGACCCAGGCCCTGCACGCCGATCCCGAGGGACTGCGGGCGCGGGCCGTACTCCTGGCCGAGGCGGTCGGTGCGTCCGTCGTCGCGCACGACGGCCGAGTCGGTGGCGGTGGGGCGCCGGGCGTCCCGTTGCCGGGATGGGCGGTCCGCCTACCCGAGCCCGCGGCGGCCGCCCTGCGGGCGGGTGACCCGGCGGTCCTGCCGCGGGTGCACGACGGCTCCTGCCTGGTGGACCTGCGCTGCATCCCGGAGTCCGACGATGGCCGGCTGCTGGCCGCGGTCCGAGCGGCGTTGGCCGCAATACCCGAGGCGGACCGCTGAGCACTCACGTCTCGAATGTCGTGGCCACCGCCGGCCACGTCGATCACGGTAAGAGCACCCTGATCCGCGCGCTGACAGGCATGGAACCCGACCGGTGGGAGGAGGAGCGACGCCGCGGCCTGACGATCGACCTCGGCTTCGCCTGGACCACCCTGCCGTCGGGCCGCGAGGTGGCCTTCGTCGACGTGCCCGGACACCAGCGCTTCCTGGCCAACACGTTGGCCGGTCTCGGCCCCGTGCCGGTGGTCTGCTTCGTCGTTGCCGCGGACGAGGGCTGGCAGGCGCAGTCCGGCGACCATCGCGACGCGCTCGCGGCGCTCGGAATCCGGCACGGCCTGATCGTGATCACCCGCGCCGACCGGGCGCCGGAGCGTGCCACCGCAGTGCTGGCGCAGGCCCGCGACGAGCTGGCCGGCGCCGGGCTGGCGGATGCGCCCGGGGTCGTGGTGTCGGCGGTCGAGGGGACCGGGTTGACGGAATTGCGGGCCACTCTCGATCGCGTCCTTCAGCAACTGCCCGCTCCGGAAACCACCGCCCGGGTGCGGCTGTGGGTCGACCGCTCCTTCACGATCACCGGCGCGGGCACCGTCGTGACCGGGACGCTCGCGGCCGGCACGGTGGCGCGCGGCGACCGGCTTGACGTGCTCGGCGCCGAGCAGCCGCAGTCGGTGGTGATCCGCGGCCTGCAGAGCCGGGGTGAGCCCTACCCGACGGTGGGCCCGGTGGCGCGGGTCGCGCTCAACCTGCGCGGCGTCTCGCGCGACGTGATCCACCGCGGCCACGCGCTGGTCACCCCCGGGGCGTGGCCGAGCACCGGCACGCTCGACATCCGCCGCATGTCCGGCGGTCGCTTGACCGAGGCCGCGGCCAAACTCGTCGTGCACGTCGGCACCGCCGCCGTGCCCGCCCGGCTGCGGCCGTTCGACGACGACCATGGCCGGCTCACGCTCGACCGGCGATTGCCGCTCGTGCTCGGCGACCGACTGGTGCTGCGCGACCCGGGCGGTCAGTGGGTGCTGGGTGGCGCCCTGGTGCTCGATGCCGACCCGCCGGTGTTGCGGCGACGCGGCGACGGGACCCGCCGATCCGCGACACTGGGCGAGATGGACGGGGCCGGCGACGTCGGCGCCGAGGTGGCCCGGCGTGGTGCGGTGCGGGAGAGCCATCTGCGCCGACTCGGGCTGCTGCCGCCGGAGGTCCCCGCGCAAGTGCGAGTGCTCGACGGCTGGTGGGTGCACGGCGCGACGTACGACGCCTGGCAGCGACGCCTGCGGGCCGCGGTCGAGGAACTTCATGCGCGAGACCCCTTGGCCGAGGGGCTATCTCGCGGTGCCGCCCGCGACCTGCTGGCCCTGCCGGACGAGTCGCTGCTCGACGCGGTGGCCCGCGACGCCGGACTCGAGCAGCACGGCGGCCACCTTCGGATACCCGGCGTGCGCGACGACCTCGGTGACGCCGAGGCCGGGGTCAGCGAGTTGGAAGCACGACTGCAGGCCGAGCCTTTCCGCGCGCAGGAGGCCGACGACCTGTCGGCGCTGAAGCTCGGTGGGCGTGAGTTGGCCGCGGCCGAGCGCCTGGGTCGGGTGCTGCGGCTGCACGACGGTGTCGTGCTGTTGCCCACCGCACCGGCCCTGGCGATGCGCGAGTTGGCCCGGCTCGACCAGCCGTTCACCACGAGCCAAGCGCGGCAGGCGCTCGGCACCACGCGCCGGGTGGCGATTCCGTTGCTGGAGCACCTCGACTCGCGCGGCTGGACCCGACGGCTGGACGCCGGACACCGGGAAGTGGTGCGATGAATTTTGTTGTAGGGGAAGGTGTTCCGTGATCGCCGTCGTCGGCGCGGGAATATGCGGGCTGGCCGCCGCCTACGAGTTGTCGCGTCGCGGAGAGTCCGCGGTGGTGTTCGAGCGCGGCGAGCCGTTCGCCGAACAGTCCGCGGGCCTGGCGCGTATCTTCCGCATCGCACACCAGCGCCCGGCGCTATGCCGGCTGGCCATGCAGGCCCGCGACGGATGGCTGCGCTGGGAGAGCGAGCTCGCGGTGGGGCGGCTGCTCGGCGCCGAGGGCTTTATCGCGGCTGCCCCACCCGAGGAGACCGCAATGGCGATGACGGAGGCCGGCGCCGAATTCCGCTGGCTTGACCGCCGCGAGATCCAGGCCCGGATCCCCTTCGTCGCGGCGCCCTGGGAGGCCGGGATCTTTGATCCGCTCGGCGGCAGCCTGCGTATTCGCCGTGCTCTGACCGCGTTGGCGGCCCGGGTGGAGATCCGGCGTGGCCAGGTCGTCTCGCTCGGTCACGACGGCTCGGTCCGTCTGGCGGACGGCAGCGTGATGCGCGCCGACCAAGTTCTGGTGTGTGTGGGAGCCCAGACACCGGACTTGTTGGGCCCGCTCGATGTCGAGTTCACCCCGCATACACGGTTCACCTACGCGGGCGCCGACGCGACCGGTGCCGCCTGCCTGTCGGCGCCAGAGGGCTACGGGCTGCCACTCGGCAGCACGGGCCGCTGGGCGTTCGGCCAGCAGATACCCGAGCCGGACGCTGTCCGTGCGCTGTTCCCGTCGCTGTCGCCGATGGGCCAGGTGGACTGCGTCTCGGTGCACGCTCCGTGGCTGGACGCGGGCGGGGACGGCTGGCAGGTGGTGCGCCGGGGCCGGGTGGTTGGCTTCGTCGGCAGCAACCTGATGAAGTTCGGGCCGTTGCTCGGCGAACTCCTCGCGCAGGCCGCGTGCGGTGACGGGCTGCCCAGCGAATTGACTTTGGCGTGAATCGAGAGTCATTGCACCGCACACCATTTCAGTTGCACGCGGCAACACGTCTCAGGCGTTACGCGGTTGAGCGATTCGGTAGCCGGTCAATGGGCCATGATGGTCCCGAAGCAGCAGTAGCTCAATGAGGGAGTCCAATATTCGTGCGTTGAGAAAAATTCGACTGCCGATGCGTGTCTTGTCTCTGCGCACCATCGTCATCGTCGCGCAATTGGGAGTGATCGCCCTCGTCGTGACGCTGGGTGTATGGGTGTGGGTCGGCGTCACCAACGATCAATACAGCCAGCTCGACCGCCGCCTGGACTCCGTGAGCAGCCTCGGCGACATCAACACATTGCTCAACAGCGCGCACCAGAGCTCCCCGGATCGGCCGTCGCCGGACGGTAACCTGTTGCGCACCGCCCGAATCGGGGAGTTGACGGTGTCGGTGCCCAGCAACATCGTCTTGCCCAAAGTCGCCAACGGCTACGCGAATACCACGATCAACGGCGTGCAATATCGCGTCCGCACCTTTAACGCGGGTCCGGTTTCGATTGCGCTCGCCGCCCCGCTGGCCGAGGCTCAGCACCGGATCAACGAACTGCACCTGCGGGTGTTGTTGATCTGCGCGGGCGTGATCACCGGCACGATCCTGGTCGGCTGGGTGATCTCGTTGATCATGGTCAACCCGTTCCTGCTGTTGGCCCGGCAGGCTCGCGCCATCAACGCCCAGTCCAGCCCCGACGAGGTGCAGGTCCGCGGGGTGCGGGAGGCCGTCGAGATCGCCGAAGCGGTCGAGCAGATGCTGGCCCGCATCGGCAACGAGCAGCAACGCACCAAGGCGGCACTCGAGTCGGCCCGCGACTTCGCCGCCGTCGCCTCGCACGAGCTCCGCACCCCGCTGACCGCGATGCGCACCAACCTCGAGGTGCTGTCCACGCTCGAATTGGCCGCCGAGCAGCGCGAGGAGGTCATCGGCGACGTCATCCGCACCCAGAGCCGCATCGAAGCCACGCTGACGGCGCTGGAGCGACTCGCGCAGGGCCAGCTCACCACCGTCGACGACTTCGTCCCGTTCGACATCACCGAACTTCTGGATCGCGCCGCGCACGACGCGCTTCGCGTCTACCCCGACGTGGAGGTCTTCCTGGTACCGTCGCCCACCGTCTTGATGGTGGGATTGCCCACCGGTTTGCGGCTGGTCATCGACAACGCGATCGCCAACGCCGTCAAACACGGTGGTGCGTCCAAGATTCAACTCACCGTGGGCAGTTCGGGTGAGGGAGTGGAAATCGCGATCGACGACAACGGCACCGGCGTCCCCGAATCCGAACGCACCTCCGTGTTCGAACGCTTTTCCCGCGGGTCGACGGCATCGCGATCGGGGTCCGGGCTGGGCCTGGCGCTGGTCGCCCAACAGGCAGAACTACACGGGGGGAACGCATCCCTGCACGCCAGCCCGTTGGGCGGAACACGCCTTCTGCTCAAGCTGGCGGGTGACGGTCGCGGCCCCGCCTGAGCAAATACAGGTGAAATATTCGGCAGGCCAAGCCGTTTAGCGCAAACTGAGGTCTATTGTTGCGGTGCATTGCGACTTCGTAACGGTGCGAGCACAAAGATTTGCATTCCATATGCGCACGGCTGGTCTGGTTGACCCGCGTTGGGCGCCCACCTACCTTCGAATGAAGCCAGGCGATCCCAGCCGAACAACGGAGTTGGTGAAATAGCGTAATCGCCTGTATACCAGCATGTTACGTCGAACGTGAGCTATCGCAGGTGAGGGTGATGCCACGTCTCTCACGCAACCCAACGAGCGAGGCGCCGATGCAACTCATCGAACAGCACGAAGCGCGAACTATCGAGCATCGATCAGCGTCCCTGAAAGACCGGTTGCGGCCGGTGTTTCGGCATGACCTGTCGGCGTCGCTGGTGGTCTTCTTGGTCGCTCTGCCGTTGTCACTCGGAATCGCAATCGCCTCCGACGCGCCGGTGCTCGCCGGTCTGATCGCTGCGATCGTCGGTGGAGTCGTGGGCGGAGCGGTCGGCGGCTCGCCACTGCAGGTGAGTGGTCCCGCCGCCGGCCTGACGGTGGTGGTGGCCGATCTGATCGGTGAATTCGGTTGGGGAATAACATGTTTTATCACCGCCATGGCGGGTCTCATGCAGGTGCTGCTGGGATTCAGCCGGGTTGCCCGGGCCGCCCTAGCGATCTCGCCCGTCGTCGTGCACGCGATGCTGGCCGGGATCGGCGTCACCATCGCGCTTCAGCAAATGCATGTACTCCTGGGCGGGGAATCCAAGAGCACAGCCTGGCGCAACGTCATTGAGCTGCCACACCAGATCGTGAATGCACACCGGCCCGGAGTCCTGTTGGGCCTGCTCGTGATCGGCATCATGATCGGCTGGCGCTGGGCTCCCGCCAAAGTGGCGCCCATTCCCGGTCCGCTGGTCGCGATCGTGGCGGTGACGGTCGTGTCGCTGGTGTTCCCGTTCCACGTATCGCGGATCGAGCTCGACGGATCGGTGCTGCAAGCGCTGCAACTGCCGGCCATCCCGCACGGAAATTGGGGCGCCGTCGTCGTCGGGATCGTCACCGTGACGCTCATCACCAGCGTGCAGAGCCTGTTGACGGCGGTATCGATCGACCGGATGCACCACGGACCACGCACCGACTTCAACCGCGAGTTGATCGGACAGGGCGCCTCCAACATCGTGTCGGGGGCAATCGGCGGCCTTCCCATTGCCGGTGTGATCGTGCGAAGCGCGGCCAACGTCCACGCGGGCGCGAAAACCCGTGCCTCGACGATCATGCACGGCTTTTGGATCCTGCTGTTCGCGATCCCGTTCGCAGAACTGGTGGAGCAGATCCCGACCGCGGCGCTGGCCGGTCTGCTCATTGTCATCGGAATACAGCTACTGCAGCCGGCGCACATCGAAACCGTTATGAAAACAGGCGATTTAACCGTCTACCTGGTGACCATCGTCGCGGTCGTGTTCCTCAATCTGCTGCACGGCGTGATGATCGGACTCGCCCTGGCCATCGTCTTGACCGCCTGGCGGGTGATCCGGACCAAGATCGAAGCCACGCCCGTGGGCGACGAATGGCGGGTCGTCATCGAGGGGGCCTGCACGTTTCTCGCCCTGCCCAGGCTCACGCGCGTGTTGGCGTCCATCCCGGAGCGCACTACGGTCGCGGTGCATCTGCTGACAAGCTACTTGGATCATGCTGCGCACCAAGCGATTAACGACTGGCAGCAGCAACATCACGCGACGGGCGGAACGGTCGAGATCCACGGTGCGGTGGAGGTTGGCCGTTCGATGCCGGCCCGCGGGGTTCCGGAGCAGGCCTAGCGCCGACGCATTTACTTAGGGTAACCTAACTTGGACCGACAAGTTAGGAGGCGCGATGTCGACGACCTGGATGGATGCCCTGCTCAACAAGAGGCGCAATAAGGGTGCCGCTCCCTATCCGCATCAGGCGGCGTTCCTGCTGAACAATCCGGTACGCCGGGCGCTGTCCAACCCGGCGCGCAAGGTCGACGGCATCGGTCTCACCGGTTCTGAGCACGTGCTGGAAGTCGGACCCGGCCCGGGCTTCTACAGCGTGCAGATCGCCCGTCAGCTCACCTACGGCCGGCTGGACCTTTTCGACCTTCAGCCCGAGATGCTGGACAAGGCGCGGCGCCAACTCGAGCTGGCCGGGTTCCACGACGTCGGCTTCACCACGGGCGAGGCAAGCAACGGATTTCCTTACCCCGAAGGCACTTTCGATGTCGCGTTCCTGGCGGCGGTGATCGGCGAGGTGCCCGACAAGCCAGCGTGTATCCGTTCGCTGGGCCGGGTGCTGAAGCCGGGCGGGTACCTCGTGTTCGCCGAGGCGTTTCCCGATCCGGACCGGATGAGTGTCCAAGAATTGCGCGATCTCGTCGAGCCCGAGAACTTCGAATTCGTGCGATCGACCGGCAATCGATGGCACGACATCGTGCGCTTTCGCCGGTCCGATTAGGCATCAACGGGCTGGACTCGTCGCTTCTGCTGTGCGACTGCGGTTTTGGGTGCACGTCTCGGCGGGCTCTATCTGCGTGTCGCCGCCCAGAAAGCACACGCAAAGCCCGGGACGCACACTCGACGTCATGGCGAAAAACACACCGGCCAGCATGCCGCCCAGGGCTGGTATCGCCCCGCACAACGGACGATCACCTTGCCCCGGGCCGTTTCGGTGGCGGTAACCCAACTGCCCGGCGCTAGAGTGGGGCCTGGTCCGTCAGATTGAGCATCAGGTAGGCGAGGCAGAACAGGAAGTTCAGCACCAGCAGAATCATCCCGGCGAACATCAGCGAGCGGGTGCCCTGACGCTGCAACTCCTTGCGCTTCGCGTTGCGCTCGTCGCGCTTGATCTGGGTCGCGATGAGGGCGAAATTGACGTCGGTGATTTCTTCGTCGGAGACCGGCATGCCCGCGAGCATCTGCTGCAGACGAACGGGCCCGGTGTCGACGCCCACGTCCGCGAACGATCGGCACATCCGCCGCGCGCGCCGCTGGCCGACGATCTGATACCCCATGTGCAGTCGGTATGGCAGCTGTCCTCGTTCATCACCACACGGATTCGACGCGGTCGTCACAAGCCGGAAGTCTAGACCCGTGGCGGGTTTTTCGGGGGGTGGGCGCCGATTAAGTTGTCGGCGCGAATGTGCCGGGTTCCGATATGCCCCCGGTCATCCGATCGGATTCCGGCAGGTCGAGGTAGCGCTCGAGATTGCGGTGCATGTTGATCACCCGCCGTTCCTCGCCGGACAGCACGACGTGAGTGAATCCGGGCTGGTGCATGCCGCGCTGCACGCCCGGGAGCACCCGAATGTCCTGGGTCAGCACCAGGCCGGGCTCGGCATCCTCGGCACCCACGCGAACGTCCGTTGGCTTGTTGCGGGCCGCGCCGGGCGACATCCGGGTCATCAAGAACATAACCAATTCACCCTTGTCCGGGTCGGGTCCGGGACGCGAGCACATGATCGTCAGGTGGTCGGCGTTGGCCAACAGCGTCATGTTCGGGAACACGTTGTACTGGTGCAGCCGGGTGATCCGGTCGGTGTCGGCCCAGTCCAGATTCACCCCTCGGCTGGCAGCAAAATCCCGGGTGCGATCGGCGATCAGCTCCTGGACCGTCTGTCCGGGCCGCCGCTGGTCGGCGGGGAACGGGGTGCCTTCGGCCGCGCCCATCAGCGCACCTTGGGTGTATACGTAGGCGTCCCAAACCTGCTCGTCGCTCAGCGCGCCGTCGAAGCGTGGACTCGGCACGCCGTAGGGCTGGTCGGACTTACCCGTATGGCCCCAGATCTGTTGTGGCGCATGGATGTCGTCGACGCACCGCAGTAACTCCGGATGCAGGGTCTGGATGTGGTAGCTCTCGCTGTACCCGTCGGCGATCGTCTTCCAGTTTGCCTCGACCTCGACGGTGAGAGTCGCGTAGCAACGGAAATCTGCCAAACGACACCACGCGATGTCATCGGGAATCGCCTCGAGGTATTCGTCCAGCGGCATCGCGTTGACGTCGAGATTGACGAAGACGAGCCCTTCCCAGCTCTCGACCTTGGCCGCGACCAACGGGAAATCGGACATATGCAGGGCACCGAAACCCTTGCGGTTGGGCACCCGCTCGAGGACGCCGGCCAGGTCCCACGTCCAACCGTGATAACCGCATTTGAGCTCGCGCAGTGCCGAACCCGAGCCGGTGCACAGCGAGTTGCCGCGATGGCGACACGCATTCTGAAACGCTCGCAACACGCCGTCGTCGCCGCGAACGATCAGCATCCCGTATGGGCCGCACCGGTATTCGAAGTAGTCGCCCGGTTCGGCGACATGGTCGACCATGCAGGCGATCTGCCACACCTTCGGCCACATACGTTCGATCTCGAGTCGCGCGAAGACCGGGGAGTAGTAGCGCTCAGCCGGCACCAGCGTCGGGCCGTCGGGCGGGGTGCCGATCGCGTCCTCGTCTCGGGTGCGTGCCGGGTTGCCGGCAGCCGCGGTCACCGACGAAGTCCTCAGCGCGCTCCGCGTACCAGGCGGCCGGGCCGGGCTCCGGTGTCGACGTCCTTGCGGCGGGTCACCGTTCCGCTGACGATGGTCGCGGCGTAGCCGCTGGCCCCCTGCAGAATCCGGTTGCCACCGGCCGGTAGGTCCCAGGCCATCGCCGCAGGATGCAGGGTCAGCGCGTTCATGTCGATGACGTTGATGTCGGCCTTCTTGCCCCGCTCGATCGTGCCGCGATCGGTGAGACCGAACAGGTGGGCAGTGTCGCGGGACTGCTTGCGGATCACGTGTTCCAGGGACAACTTCTCGCCCCGGTGCCGGTCCCGGGCCCAGTGCGTGAGCAGGAAGGTGGGATAGGAAGCGTCACAGATCATTCCGCAGTGCGCGCCCCCGTCGGACAGCCCGAGCACGCCGGCGGGGTGCAGCATCATCTCGCGGATCGCGTCGTGGTTGCCGTCGGCGTAGTTGAACAGCGGCAGCATCAGCATGGCCGTCGCGTTCTGTTCGAGCATCAGGTCGTACAGCGTCGCCAGCGGGTCTTCGCCGCGCGCTTTCGCGATGGCGGCCACGGCGCGATCCGGGGTGGGTTCGTAGTCGGGCGGGTTGCCAAGCGCGTAGAGCCGTTTCAGGGAGTGCTGCACCAGGGCGAACATCCCGTCGAACAACAGCGTGGGGTCGGCGGGCAGGTCGTCCTCGGACAAGATCGCGGCCTTCACCGCGGGGTCGGTCAGCCGATGCGTGAGCTCTTCACGGCTGCACTCGGCCTTCAGGCGCCGGTAGGTGGGCCGGTGGGTGAAGCCGTGGTGGCCCTGGAAGCCGATCATCATGCCGAACGGGCGCGCCGCGGCCTGCGGGTACAGCCGGGCGCCGGCCGCGTGCGCATCGGCGGACAGGTCCAGCATCTCGCGCCAGAGGTTCGGGTCGGCGTCGACCTGGATCAGCGCGAACGACACCGGTCGGTCGATCTCGCCGCTCAACCGACGCATCCAGTCGAGTTCTTTCTTCGGAGCGACGATGTCCTCGCCCGCGGATCCCTGCGGGGCGAGCTCGAACACCGCCTGGCCCGCGGCCGCCATGGCTCGGCCGAGACCGAACAACTCGTCCTCGGTGGCAAACGTGCCGGGTACGGGCTCGCCGTCCATTGCGCGGTGTCCCATCGTGCGCGACGTCGAAAACCCAAGCGCCCCGGCCTCGATCGCCTCGGTCACCAGCCGGCCCATCGCCGCGATGTCCTCGGGCGTGGCCGGCTCGTTGCGGGCGCCCCGCTCGCCCATCGCGTAGGCGCGAATGGCGCCGTGCGCGACCTGACTGCCCACGTCTACTGCGAACTTCTGCTTGCCGATCGCGTCGAGGTATTCGGGGTAGGTCTCCCAGCCCCAGGTGATGCCCTCGGTGAGTGCGGTGCCGGGAATGTCCTCGACGCCTTCCATCAACTCGATGAGCCACTGCTCGCTGCCGGGCCGCACGGGTGCGAAGCCCACACCGCAGTTGCCCGTCACCAGCGTCGTGACACCGTGGCCGCTGGACGGCTCCAGCAAACTGTCCCAGGTGACCTGACCGTCGTAGTGGGTGTGGATGTCGACGAAGCCGGGGGCCACCACTTGACCCGTCGCGTCGATAGTTTCGGCCGCGGGGGCTGTTGCCAAGCCGCCTATCTCCGCGTCCTCAGCGCCCCGTCGGACGACGTCGACGATCTGACCATCCTTGATGCCAACGTCGGCTCGGTAGCGCTCGGCGCCCGTGCCGTCGACAACAGTTCCACCGGTGATCTTGAGGTCGAACACGAGTCTCCTTCGAGTATGTTCGTGGTCGCCATGGGTGGCTGGCCGCAGATGGTGGACACGAGACCGGGGAACGCCCGGCCTCGGCCGCCCATTACGCTACGCCTCGGAGCGTAAATAGTGAAGGTCTTGGGCGAGAGTTGAACGAATTCTCCCGCTCCGTCGTGGTCCGGATGTGGGCACCGGTAGCCCTAAGAGTTGCGCACGACATCAGCCCCTGGATTGAATTGCCTTCAGCGACTTAGTTCCACGCTGCGCGGCAGTACGGAAAGGACGGTGGGCCATGGAGCCCGCTGATCGCGATCAGCAGCCGGAGGATCGGCCCGCTGAAACGCAGCCCAGCCAACGTCGATTCGGTGCATTCACCCGGCGCGGCGCGCTGCTCGGGATGGGTGCAGTCGCCGGCGTTGCCGCCGTGGACGTGGGCGGGTTCGCCTACGCGGGCGGTTGGTTGCGGCCCGACGACTTGACCCCGCCGCGCTTCGCCGATCGGTTCGAGCACGTCTTCGGCCGTCACGAAGGGTTTCGCCGCAATCACGCCAAAGGGCTGAGCGCGACGGGATCGTTCGCGAGTAATGGGGCGGGCGCGGCCATCTGTCGGGCGGCGGTCTTCCAAGCGGGCAGCGTTGGGGTGGTCGGCCGGTTTTCGCTGGGCGGCGGACTGCCGGACCAAAGCGACAAGCCCGACACAGTCCGCGGTCTGGGGCTGGTGTTCCAGGTGCCCAACGGGCGGCAGTGGCGCACCGCGATGGTCAATTTCCCGGTCTTCACCGATCGCACCCCGGAGGGCTTTTACGAGCGGCTGCTCGCGTCCAAACCCGTTCCCGCCACGGGCAAGCCCGATCCGCAGAAGATGGCCGCCTTCTTGGACCGCCACCCCGAGACGGTTGCGGCGCTGAAAATCATCAAGCAGACACCGCCGAGTGTGGGGTTCGCGGACAGCACATTTCACGGTCTGAATGCGTTCTACTTCACTAATAGCGCCGGCGCGACCGTCCCGGTGCGCTGGTCGGCGGTTGCGCAGCAGGACAAAGGGGCGCTCCCGGCGCCTTCGGCCGGCAAGGACTACCTGTTCGACGACCTCATCGTCGCGGTGGGGCGGCGGCCGCTGACGTGGAAACTCGTTCTCACCATCGGTGAACCGGGCGACCCGACCAACGACGCCACCAAGCCCTGGCCGCAGTCACGGCGGTCGATCGACGCCGGCACCATCACCATCAATGCGGTGCAGACCGAGGAAGCCGGCAACGCCCGCGACATCAACTTCGACCCGACCGTGCTGCCCGACGGCATCACCGTGTCCGACGATCCGTTGCTGGCCGCGCGGTCGGCCGTTTACGCGCGCCCGTTCACCCGCCGTGCCGAGGAACCCAAATCGCCCAGCGCGGTCAACGTCAGCGGGGTGCGCTCATGAGCGGCGAGAATGCCGAAACGGCAGCACGTTTCACGATCCCGTCCCGGATTCTGCACTGGCTGATGGCACCAATGGTCATCGTGCAGCTGCTTATCGGTGTGACCATGATCGCGTCGCTAAGTTATTACCCGTTGCTGTTGGCCATCCACCGGCCGTTGGGTGTGGCGATCCTGGTCTTCGCGGTAGTGCGGCTCGCGAATCGGCTCACGCATCGCCCTCCGGCATTCTTGGCCACGATGAGCCGCCTCGAGCGGCGCATCGCGACCTGGTCGGAATATGCGCTTTATGCCTTACTTCTGATACAGCCCGTGATCGGATGGGCCACGCTGTCGGCCGCCAAGCTCCCGGTCACCCTGGCCGGGCCGCTCCGTCTGCCGGGCATCGCACCGCAGAACCTCGATCTCTACGCGGTGCTGCGCGAGTGCCACGGGGTTTTCGCCTTCTTGTTATTCGCCGCGTTTACCGCCCACATGTGCGCGGTTCTGTTTCACACGCTCGTGTTGCGGGACAAGTGCTCGATCGAATGGCACTGTGGCCCAACAAGTTCGGTGCGCCAGCGCAGGACACACAAAGTGGCTCCTGAGCCATGGATGGGATTCCGTTGGCCGGCAAGGTAAGTCATGACCGGGCAATTCCTGGTAGAAATGCGGTTACCCTAGCCGTGCGCGTCAGAGCTATCTTCGAAACATGCCCGATCCGCAGTCGTTGGCGACGTTTCTGAGAGCGCGCCGCGATTTGCTGAAGCCCGCCGATGTCGGGCTTGCCGAGGGTGAGCGCCGGCGGGTAGCGGGCTTGCGTCGCGAGGAAGTAGCGATGTTGGCCGGCATCAGTGCCGAGTACTACTTGAGACTCGAGCAAGGCCGGGAACGCCAGCCGTCCGATCAGGTATTGGAGGGCTTGGCCAGCGCGCTGCAGCTGAATGACGATGCCACGCAGTACATGCGCAACCTGGCCCACCCGGCGCCTCGCCGGCGGCGGCGCGGCTCCGTCTCACCCGAAAAATTCGAGCCCGGGCTGCAGACGCTGATCGACGACTGGCACCAGACTCCCGCATATATCCAGAACCGGCAGATGACCATCCTGGCCGCCAACGCGATGGCGCGCGCGCTGTCGCCTTTTTTCGTCCCGGGCATCAACCACATGCGGGCGGTGTTTCTGGAGCCCGGCCTGCGCGACTGGATCAAAAACTGGGACGATGTCACCGCGATTCTGACCTCTTGGCTGCGCTACAACATCGCCGAAGACAATTCCGCCGACCCCGAATTGCAGTCACTGATCGGTGAACTCAGCATCGCCAGCCAGCGGTTCCGCACCCTGTGGGCTCGCCAGGAGGTCAGGCAGAAGACCACCGGCCCCGCTGTGATCGACCACCCCCAGGTGGGCCTGTTGGAGCTGCGCTATCGCACCTTCGTGCTTCCCGATACCAGGCAGGTGCTCGTCACCTATTACGCCGAATCCGGCACCACCGCGGAGGAGCGGCTCCGGTTGCTGTCCAGCCTCGCCAGCCCGGCGCCGTCGGATTGATCTTCACGCGTAACTGACCGCGCAGCTACCAGGAATGCTTCGGTCTGGATCGAGTTTGCGGTACGAGAAATGCTGGGCCCGAGCGTGTCTGGCAAAGAAGCGGTCGATGATCACAGCGGCGCAACGTGATTCACAAGCCCAACCCGAATTTCCGCGGCTGGTTTCCGCTAACCAAGAGCGGCTCGGCGCGGCACTGCACCCGCGGTATGACTTCATCGTCTGCGGGGCCGGTTGAGCGGGCTCGGTGGTAGCGCGCCGACTCGCCGAGAATCCAGATGCCAGCATGCTGCTGGAGGCTGGCGGCTGCGACACCGCCCCGGCGGTCGTCGAGGCGAACCGGTGACACGCGAGTCACCCCCGGCAACACGATGGCCCCCGTGCGTGATCATCGGTGAACGGGCCGCGGAAATCCTGACCGCCGAACGTTCGGGCTGAGACGGGAGCACCGCCGGCATGCGACCATAGCACCGTGGCGCAGGAAAAGGACCTCACCGGCCTGCTGGTAATCGATCCGTACAACGACTTCATCTCCGACGGCGGCAAGGTGTGGGATCGCCTGAAGGGTGTCGCCGAAGCCAACGGATGCATCCCGCACATGCGTCAAACCCTCGACGCCGCAAGGGCTGCGGAGATCCGTGTCTTCTATGCACTGCACCGCCGGTACCGTCCGGGCGACTACGAGACCTGGAAGTACGTGGCGCCGATCCAGCGGGCCGCTTGGTCACGCAAGACGTTCGAGTATGGAACCTGGGGTGGCGAGCTTCATCCCGACTTCGAGCCGCAACCGGGCGACATTGTGGCCCAAGAACATTGGTGCTCCAGTGGGTTCGCCAACACCGATCTAGACCTGCTGCTCAAGAAGCACGGCATCTATCGGCTGATCGTCGTGGGCCTGATCGCCCACACCTGTGTCGAGGCAACCGTTCGATTCGCCGCGGAGCTCGGCTACGACGTCACGGTGGTCAAGGACGCGACGGCGAGCTACTCCGACGTGGAGATGCACGCGGCCCTCGACGTCAATATCCCGAACTACGCCAGTGCGATTCTCACCACCGACGAAGTCGTCGCCACGATTTCGGCGCTGGGCTAGCCGGCAATCCCCGCGGCGGCGAGGCCTGGTCAACCGGCCAGGGGTGGCGGTAGCGTCTGAACATGCTGTTCGCGGCCTTGCGCGACATGCAATGGCGAAGCAGACGCCTCGTAATCGCGGTGGTAAGCACCGGACTGGTGTTCGCGATGACGCGCGTCTGACGGGGCTCGCGAACGGCTTTCACGTCGAGGCCCAGCGAACCGTCGATTCCATTGGCGTAGATGCGTTCGTCGTCAAGGCCGGGGCGGCCGGACCATTCCTGGGCGCAACGCCGTTCGCCGAAGCTGAACTGCCTCGGGTAGCCGCCAAGCCGGGCGTCGCGGCCGCGGCTCCATTGGCCTGTGCGCCGTCAACGGTCAGGGATGGCACGTCGGCACGTAATGTCACGGTGTTTGGGGCGCCGACGGATGGACCCGGAATGCCGCGTGTTTCGGAGGGGCGAACACCGTGAACCCCGGACGAGGTCGCCGTGTCGAGCACGCTTGGTCGGCACGTGGGCGACGGAATCCAGGTCGGTGCGCGCACCCTGCAGGTCGTCGGTATCGTGCCCAACTCCACCTCGCTGGCGAAGATGCCCAACGTCTTTCTGACCCCACCAAGGGCCTTCAGCAACTGGCGTACAACGGTCAGCCGATCATCTCGTCCATCGGGATTCAGGGCGCGCCGCGGCAGCTGCCGGACGGCTACCAGACCGTCGATCGAGCGGCCGGTGTCGCCGATCTGATTCGTGCGGTGAAGGTCGCGGGAGGTTCCATCACGATCGTGGCGGTTTTGCTCTGGATCGTGGCGGTGTTGATCGTCGGCTCGGTTGTCTATCCGCGCTGGAGCGTCTGCGCGACTTCGCGGTGTTCAAAGCGATTGGGGTGCCGGCGCGGTCGATTCTGGGCGGGCTGGCGCTGCAGGCGGTCGTCGTCGCGCTGCTCGCGGCGGTGTTGGGTGCGATCCTTTCGCAGCTGCTGGCACCGTTGTTCCCGTTGCTCATCGTGGTGCCTACGAGCGCCTACATCTGGCTGCCGCTGGTCGCCATCGTCGTCGGGCTGCTGGCTAGCCTTGCCGGATTCAGGCGTGCGGTGGCCGTCGATCCGGCGATCGCGTTCGGAGGTCCCTGAGCGATGGGCGATCTGAGCATCGAGGACCTAGTCGTCGAGTACTCCAGCGGCGGATACGCGGTGCGGCCGATCAACGGCTTGAATCTTGAGGTCGCGACGGGGTCGCTGGTGATCCTGCTCGGGCCGAGCGGCTGCGGCAAGACGACTTTGCTGTCGTGCCTCGGCGGCATTCTGAGTCCGAAGTATGGCACCATCAAGTTCGACGGCGTCGACGTCACGGCGCTCGAGCACACCGCCCTGGCACACTATCGGCGCGACAAGGTGGGCATCGTCTTTCAGGCGTTCAACCTGGTGCCCAGCCTCAGTGCCCTGGAGAACGTGATGGTTCCGCTGCGCGCGGCGGGGACGCCACGTGCGGTCTCGCGTCGCCGTGCCGAGGAGTTGCTGACGCGCGTCAATCTTGCCGAACGAATGAAGCACCGACCGGGAGACCTGAGCGGCGGGCAGCAGCAACGTGTCGCGATCGCGCGCGCAATCGCACTCGATCCCCCGTTGATCCTGGCGGACGAACCGACCGCCCACCTCGACTTCATCCAGGTGGAGGAGGTGCTGCGGTTGATCCGCTCCCTCGCGGAGGGTGAACGTGTGCTGGTGGTCGACACCCACGACAGCCGGATCCTGCCGATTGCCGATCACGTCGTCGAGCTTGCGCCCGCGCTCGCCTCGACGAATCGGCCACCCGAAACCGTGCATTTGAGCGCTGGTGAGATGCTCTTCGAACAATGCACGATGGGCGACCTGATCTACGTGGTATCCGAGGGCGAATTCGACATTGTGCGCGAATTAACCGACGGTGGTGAGGAATTGGTCAAGGTGGCCGGGCCCGGGGCCTACTTCGGCGAAATCGGCGTGTTGTTTCACATGCCGCGCTCCGCGACCGTGCGCGCCCGAACCGATGCGACGGCCGTCGGGTACACGGCGCAGGCATTCCGGGAGCGGCTCGGTGCGACCGGGATCGGTGAATTGATCGGCCAACACCCGTTGGCTAGCGACTGACCCGGCTGCTGACGGGCGCGCGTTCCGCATCGATCGGGCAGTCAATGCGGTGACTGGCGAAGATTCCCGGCGCCGCGCACCCTAACGCCGACCGGATTCCCCTGCTTTGCCAGAGGCTCACGATCTGCGAGTTGTTCGGACAACTGCGACGAAATCGGCCGTCAACGTTCACCTTTCGTACACCGTCCCGCAGCCGCCGCGCCAAGGCTCACCCAGACCGTTTCAGCAAAGCTCGGTAACGTAACTTGTAATTCGGGCAGGCCAATGCCGAGCTTGGCGGCAAGCGGCTTGGTCATCAGCGTCCACACATACTGCGGACTCGATATGGCCATCATGCAAACAAGGCCAAGACCAAGCTGAACCCAGCGAGTCCGTGCGACGGGCGATGCCATGGGTGCGACTGCGCCGTCCAATGTGTACGTGCGGGTACTCAATGTGGTTCTCCGTTTCGAATTGCGTTGGGTAGGCACGGCTGAGAGTCCAGATTGGACGCTCGCGCCGCTCCTGGTGGCAGCAGCCCGGGTGACCGCGACGCCTCCCGGACGGATGGGTTCGCGGCGGTGCATTGAACGGCGTGGATGTGTTCGCGGGCCGCCGACGCTTCCCCTCGGCCGTACGTTGCCGCAGGAGCTTGAAGCGACCAATATTATTCGCTAACAATATTTTTCGCGTGTTACGACACCGGTACCGGCCGTAACTGGCGTATTAACACTCAATCACAGCGCAATCGACAGCGTGAATAGCGTTGTCATACAATGGGAGTAGCAAAATAGCGACGCGAAAAAAGTTTGATAGTTTGCGTAAATCACTCCACGCCAACAGATGACACGTCCGATGACGCGCACCGGCTGTCATTCCTGATGTTGCGCACCGACTGTCACTGGCGCTGCGAATTCGTCGCGTTCTGGTGCGCGGAAGTGGCAACACGGACCCGCCGATTCGTGTGTGCGCTAGTTAACTTCGGCTGGTCCAGCGATATTCGCGTTCTTCGCACGCGACCGCCCGCTCGACGCAGGCGTCCCGGTCAGTACGGCGAGGACTGTTGGGCCAGGTTCAACAGTGCGTAGGCAGCGCAGAGTAGGAAGTTCAAGGCGAGTAGCGTCATGCCCGCGATCAACAGCGAGCGCGCGCCGTCGCGACGCATCTGCCGGTACTTCGCGGTGCGGGCTTCCCGATCGAGTTCAGCCGCGATCAACGCGAATCGGACGTTGGTCTCTTCGCTCACGGGGCAGGGTGCCCCTGCCAGCATCGCTCTGAGCCGGGCCGGCGAAGTATCGACGCCGACCCGCGCGAAGCGGTGGCAAAGCCGCCGCGCGTGCCGACGCCCGAGAACTTCGCCGTGCATGTCCAGCTGATGCGAGAGTTTCGCTCGCTCATTGCCCCACGGACTCGGCCGGTTGCTCATAATCGCCGAGCCTAATTCGCTTGTGCTCGTTTTCGGGTAGCCGAACGACTACCACCCTGCGTGTCGCCGCAATCCCCGAAGCAGTTGCTCGGCGTAGCGGTTTGCGAGTTCCACACTCGCTCAACAGACAGATCCATTGCTGGGCTCCTGGATTGTCGTCCGGTCGACGTATGAACGGAATCTTGACATCCGGTGGGATCGAGGTCCAATCCGAATTCGTGATACCGACAATCCGTGTTGATGATCGTGTAGGCCAGCCATTTTCGTGGCATCAGGGCCGCGCGGGCGGAACGTTTATGCGACCCCGTTAATTTCACGGATCGGCCGTGGGATGCCTCGCTAATCTAACTATTTCCCACGTTGCCCAGGCCGCATTTCGGCCCCGATCCCCTATCGCGTAATCCGCCGAGTTCAGCGTTTACGCCGCAAGGATTCGACGATGATTTGCGTGGTCAATTCGGCCCGCCGCCGTGAATACTGACGCGCGTCAGACAGGATCGGATATACGACGCCGCCGACGATGGCATCGGCTGCGGACTCGGCGGTAGCGGCATCGACGCCATCGGCCAACAGCCTGGTGCGGACGCTGTCGTGCAGCGGCAAACTGAATCCAGCGCGTAGCTTAGCCGCGGTTTCCTCGTGCTCCATGCAGGCGACGGTCAGCGTCCGCAACATCGCCGCGCCACGCTCCGTCGTCAGCGTCGAAGTCAGCTTGCGCACCCACCCCAGCAGGTCGGCGGCCAGATCGTCGGTGTGCTCAACCGACGCGAGAATCTTGTCGGCGTCTTCGAGCATGACATCGGCCACGAGCGCCGGACGGCTGGGCCACCAGCGATAGATCGTCTGCTTTCCCACGCCGGCGCGTGCGGCGACCGCCTCGATCGTCAACCCGTCGAACCCACGCTCCAGCAGTAGCTCACGAGTGGCGGTGACGATCGCCGTCCGCGACTTCTCGCTGCGTCGCCTTGGCGTATTCGCCTGAGTGAGATCGGTTGGCATCTGGTGATCCTCGTCTGTCAGGCCCCTCGCAGTCCGCGCCGCCGGCCGCGGGGCCCGGGGTCGCTTTACAGACCTCGACCGGCCCCGGTAATCTTCCACAAGACGAGACGGTTCGTCTTGTAAGACGGAAGGATATCAGCCGGTGCGGCCGAAGCCCACGTTCGCCACAGCGCGGCCGCGATCATGAGCCTGGGGCTGACCCCCGAGCAGCAGGATCTCAGCGACGCCGTCGGCCAGTTCGCCAGCCGGCACGCCCCGATCGCCGCCACCCGAGACAAGTTCGACGCCCTGGCGGCCGGGCGACTACCCGACTGGTGGGACGCGCTGGTGGCCAACGGCTTTCACGCCGTTCACCTGCCGGAAGACCTTGGCGGACAGGGTGGGCGCCTGATCGATGCGGCGTGCGTGCTGGAGTCGGCGGGCAAGGCCCTGCTACCTGGCCCGCTGCTCCCGACCGTGATCACGGGAGCCGTTGCGCTGCTGGCCGATCCGGCCCCGGTCGCCGAATCGTTGATCCGCGACCTCGCGTCCGGCGCAGCCGCGGCGGTCGTCCTGCCCGACGACGCGGATTTCCGGGCCCGCGCCGACGGCCAGGGCTGGCTGGTCAGCGGGAGCTCCAAGGTCACCGCCGGTGCGTGTTCGGCCACGGTGATCCTGGTCGGCGCCCGCACCGATGGTGACGAGGTCGTCTGGGTGGTGGTTGACACCGAACAGCCCACGGCGACAATCGAATCCGCGCCCGGAACCGATCTGGTCGTCGACGTCGGGGTGGTGCGGCTCAACGAGTATCGCGCATCCGAGGCTCTGACCGGGATTGACGACGATCGCGCGGCATGTCTGGTCGTGGCGCTGGTCGCCAGCACGACGGCCGGTATCACCCAGTGGTGCGTCGAGGCCGTCACCGCACACCTGCGCACCCGCGAGCAGTTCGGCAAGGTGATCGGGACCTTCCAGGCGTTGCAGCACAGCGCGGCGATGCTGTTGGTCAATAGCGAGTTGGCCACTGCGGCGGCGTGGGACGCGGTGCGCGCCGCGGACGAGTCGACCGACCAGCACCGGCTCGCGGCGGCCGGAGCGGCGACGATCGCGATCGCGCCAGTCCCCGACCTGGTGCTCGACGCGCTGACGATGCTCGGGGCCATCGGTTTCACCTGGGAACACGACGTGCACCTGTACTGGCGGCGGGCCATCAGCCTGGCGGGATCGGTCGGCCCGGCCAGTCGTTGGGCCCGGCTACTGGGACAGCTGGGCTGCGCCCAGCAGCGCGACATGTCGGTCAACCTGGGTGACGCCGAGTCGGAGTTCCGGTCCTGGGTCGCCGAAAAGCTCGATGCCGCCATGCAGTTACGCAACGACAAACCCGCACCGCACGGGGACTACGAGGATCAGGCCATGGGGCCGCAGCGCACGCTGATCGCGGACGCCGGTCTGATGGCGCCGCATTGGCCGGCGCCATGGGGCGTCGATGCCGGGCCCCTCAAACAACTCATCATCGACGAGGAGTTCGCCAAGCGGCCCGGGCTGGTGCGACCGTCGCTGAACATCGCCGAGTGGATCCTGCCTTCGGTCATTGCTGCGGCACCAAAAGAGTTGCAGGAGACCCTGATCCCAGCGACACAACGCGGCGACATTCACTGGTGCCAGCTATTCAGTGAGCCGGCGGCGGGCTCCGACCTCGCGTCGTTGACAACCCGGGCGACCAAGGTCGACGGCGGTTGGCGGATCAACGGCCACAAGATCTGGACGTCGTTGGCGCAGTACGCCGATCTGGGCGCGCTGCTGGCGCGCACCGACCCCGAGGCCAGCAAGCACCGCGGCATCGGGTATTTCATCCTCGACATGCGGTCGCCGGGGGTAGAGGTCCAGCCGATCAAGACGGCGACCCGGGAGGCGCATTTCAACGAGGTCTTCCTCAACGATGTGTTCGTCGCCGACGAGATGCTGCTCGGCGGTCCCACCGACGGCTGGAACCTGGCGATCGCCACGATGGCCGAAGAGCGTTCCGCGATCAGCGGATACGTCAAGTTCGACCGGGCTGTCGCCCTGCGTCAGTTGGCGGCTGAGCCCGGGCCCGAACGCGACGACGCCGAGCGGGCGTTGGGCGAACTCGACGCCTACACCAACGCGATCCGGGCGCTCGGCGTGCGGGAAACCATCCGACTGCTCGATGGTCAGGCATCCGGTCCGGCGTCCAGCATCGCGAAGGTGGCGATGAATGTGTTGCTGCGCCGCACATTCGAGGCGACGTTGCGCCTGACCGGACAGACGGTCATGGTCACCGACTCCGAACCCGCTGTCGTGCAGCCCTATCTTCATCTGCCGGCGGAGCTGATCGGTGGTGGCACGCGGGAGATTCAGCTGAATATCATCGCGCAGATGATCCTCGGCCTACCGCGCAAGTAAACGCCGGAAATAAGGACGCAGCATGGGATTACGCGGAGAGGCCGCGATCGTCGGATACGTCGAGCTGGCGCCGGAACGCATGACCAAGGCCTCGCCCGCGCCGTTCGCCCTCGAACAATGGGCGGAGCTCGGCGCCGCCGCGCTGGCAGATGCGGGGGTGCCCTTCGAAATCGTCGACGGCATCGTCGCCTCGCACCTGTCCGAGTCCGAGATCTTCGTCCCCTCCACGATCGCCGAATACCTAGGTGTGGGAGCACGATTCGCCGAACACGTGGACCTCGGCGGAGCCAGTGCCGCCGCCATGGTATGGCGGGCGGCCGCGGCCGTCGAACTCGGGATCTGCCAGGCGGTGCTGTGCGCACTGCCGGCCCGGTACATCACCCCGATGTCACCGAAGAAGCCCAAGACCTACGGCGACGCCTTGTACTTTGGCTCGTCGAGTAACCAATATGGCTCTCCACAAGCGGAATTCGAGATTCCGTACGGCAACCTCGGCCAGAACGGGCCGTACGGTCAGGTGGCGCAGCGCTACGCGGCAGTCTACGGCTATGACGAGCGGGCCATGGCCAAGCTCGTCGTCGACACGCGGGTTAACGCCAATCACACCGAGGGTGCGATCTGGAAGGACAAGCCGCTCACCGTCGAGGACGTGCTGGCCAGCCCGATCATCGCCGACCCGCTGCACATGCTGGAGATCGTGATGCCGTGTGTCGGGGGTGCCGCGGTGGTCGTCGCCAACGCCGACGTGGCCAGGCGTTCGCGCAATCGCCCCGTGTGGATCAAAGGATTTGGCGAACACGTGCCGTTCAAGACCCCGACCTATGCCGTGGACCTATTGCATACGCCGATCGCGGAAGCCGCCGACACCGCGTTCGCCATGACCGATCTGACTCGCGACCAGATGGACATGGTCTCGATCTACGACTGCTACACGATCACCGTGCTGCTGTCGCTGGAGGACGCGGGCTTCTGCGAGAAGGGCACGGGGATGGAGTTCGTCGCCAACCACGACCTGACCTTCCGGGGCGACTTCCCGCTCAACACCTCCGGTGGTCAGCTCGGCTTCGGCCAGGCGGGATTGGCTGGCGGTATGCACCATGTCTGCGACGCCACCCGCCAGATCATGGGTCGGGCGGGCGCGGCGCAAGTCGCCGACTGCAACCGTGCTTTCGTGTCCGGCAATGGCGGAATTCTTTCCGAGCAGACGACGCTCATCCTGCAAGGGGATTGACATGACTTTCGAACGGCCGATGCCCGTCAAAACGCCTACCACCGCGCCGTTTTGGGATGCGCTGACCCAGCACCGCATCGTCATCCAGTACTCGCCGTCGTCGGACGCCTACGTGTTCTATCCGCGGGTACGCGCCCCGCGCACCCTGGCCGACGACCTGGAATGGCGTGAGATATCCGGCATGGGGACGTTGTATTCCTTCACCGTGGCGCATCGTCCCGTCAGCCCGCATTTCGCCGATGCCGTACCGCAGCTGCTGGCGATCGTCGAATGGGATGAGGGCCCAAGGTTTTCCACCGAGATGGTCAACGTCGAGCAAGGCGATCTCAGCGTCGGCATGCGGGTGCGCCCGGTGTTCTTCGACTATCCCGAGCACGAGGTCACCATGCTGCGTTACGAGCCGGCTGAGGAGTAACCTCACAGCGCCGAACGTGAAGTTAGTTTCACATTGGCGGTTCGGCTGGGTTAACGCAACTCCTCGGTCGGCACGTTGTAGCGCTCCTGATACGCGCGCACCCGCTCACGGACCTCGCCGGCGTCCAGGCCGGTGTCCGACCAGGTGTAGCGCCCGCGCCCGCCGTCGCCGGGATTGGCGGCCAGGAACTCGCGCATCTTTTGTTCGGCCTCGGGTTTCAGCTCGCGGCCGAGCGCGGCATAGATATCTTTGATCGTCGTCCAGGGGTCCTTCACGAAATCAGTGAACTGGACGTCGATCACGCGGCCGTCCGGTACAACGCCCTTGTCACGCATCGCCATCCCGCGGTCGAGACCGACGGTGATCTCCTCGTACGACTGTGCCGCGCACTCGGCGATGTTCGTCTCGTCGCTGCCCATCCGCCGCAAGTGATTGGTCAGCGCGGCGATCGACGAGATGACGTTGAGCGGATCCCGGTGCGTCTGCACGATCAGCGCGTCGGGGTATTCGGCGAGGAGCTTGTCGAGCTGCCACAGGTGTGCCGGCGACTTCTACAGCCACTGGCCGGGAACACCAGACTGTAGGTGCTGCAGGAAGATTCGATGATAGCGGTAGGCTCCGGTGTGATCCGCCTCGTAGAGCAACCAGCGGTAGTAACTCGGCAACCGGTACTGCGCCGTGTAGATCATGCTGGTGAACTCGCTGCCCGTGATGCGAACACACTCCTGTGCGAGCAGCGCGCCATCGGGTGAAATGCCAGGAAGCCGGGAACGATCTGCTCGGACATGTCGATGCTGGCCTGCGCCTGCGCGATTCGCGGATCGCTGTGGTACGTCTCGGGTTGCGGAACCGGACAGGGCTCGTCGACCTCCCAGGTCAACGGTGCCCGCAGCTCGGGATCCTGCGCGAGCAGGTCGTGCAAGATGGTGGTCCCGGTGCGCGGTTGCCCCACGATGAAGATCGGCGCGGTGATCGGCTTGTCCGCGATCTCGGGATGTTGTTTGCGCCAGGCGGTCACGCCGAGCCGGTTCTTCAGGGCTCGCATCAGATCGAGGTGGGCGACCTCCACGCCGATTGCCGAGAGCCGCGCATCGTTGACCAGCCCGTCGGCGACGCGCTCCAGCCCGGGTTGCCAACCGTCGTCGCCGAAGTCGTCACTGCCCACCTGTTCACAGGCGCTGGCGATGAGGTTGTCCGGGTTGAACCGCTCCCGTAGCGTCATGCCCGCTCCCCGCTCTCGCGCACCGAAACCCTCACGTCGGGTGCGGTCGGGTTGTCCAGCCAGCGCAGCACGACGAAGCCGCGATGACGGCCGCCTGATCGATCGGCGTCGTTGCCGGTGCGTGAGACATAGTCTCATAATAGGACGAAGGACTGTCTCCTGGGAAGGCACCGATGGTGCGTCACCGCCGAAGCCACGGATAATTGAGGCCCGACGGATATTCACGGCGAGCTCCGTTCGCCTTGATAACGATGTTGCACAACGACTTTCGTCCAACGTCGCGAAAGTTCCGGTCCGGGATGTCGGCTCAGCCGCGCGCTGCTGAGTTGGGCTCGGGGCCGATTGGCAAGGATAGGGTGGGTGGATGCCTGCGACAGCTGCGTCGATGTCCCTCGCGGAACAAAAGCGCACCGCGACGCGCCAGCGCATCGCGGCGGCCGCGGCAAAGCTGGTCGCCGATGTCGGGCTGGCCGGGGCCACCGTGGACCGCATCGCCGATGCGGCCGGTATCGGCCGGGCAACCTTCTTTCGCTACTTCAACTCCAAGGAAGACGCCGTCGCCGAGGGGATGAATGTCCATTGGCTGAACCGGATCACCAGTGCACTGGCCGCCCAGCCGGACCACCTCACCGCCCTCGAGGCTGTCGCCGCGGCCTTCGGCGACCTCGCCCTCGGATTCTCCGAGATCGAGGACCAGGTGCGTGAATTGGGCACGCTGACAAGGTCTTCGGAGACGCTGGAGGCGTGGAACCTGCACATCTACGTTCGCTACGAAGCGGCGATCGCCGAACTTATCGCGCCCCGGTTACCCGAGCTGGCGCCCCAAGATCCCCAGCACCGGCTGATCGGCGCGCTGGCGATGGCGGCGGTGCGCATCGCCCTGGACGACTGGCTCAGCGAGGGAGGATCGCTGCCCGATCGGGTACGTCACGGTCTGGCGGCGATTACGATCGCCTGACGGACTACGAGCTAGCCTGCGGCGCTGGCCATTTCAGAATCTGTCGGGCCGTTTCGCCGAGAATCGAGACCGTCTCGTCCTCCGACAGCGACCTCGAGTCGCGGATGCTGCAATTGCTCCTATTCGGCGGTATGCCAGCGCCGATTAACTGCGCGCGGACGCGGTTGGCAGGCGCTCAGGAGGCAGACCTCTGTCGTAGCTAGTCTGTCGAACTGCTTGGAAGGCGCTGTCAGCGCGGTTCACCCCGCATCTGTCCGATTATCATCGGGCCGAAGTCGTTGAACAGGGGGCGAACAGTGCGAGCCTGGTCGGACGACCTCTCCGCCCCCGAAGTCGCGGTCTCCGGGGGCAGGTTGCACATGAGGGCCGGACTCGTCGTCTTGCTGGCCGTCATTGCCAGCGTGATGATCACATCGGTGGTGCTGTACATCGACGGTGCCGGTCCGCGGCGCGTCTCCGGCGATACACCGCGGACCGGCAATGCGACCGCCGTGACGCTGAACATCGAAAGTGTCGAATCCAACTACAGCGTCCTGATGGGCAACCTTGCGATTTCGCCGGGATCCGCGTTGCTCGATCCCGCCACCGACGGTCTCAAGCAAGACCTCACCGTCGAAGTCACGTCTGTCGCGACGCCGGTCAAGCGGACTTGGTCCAAGGGCATGCTCCCCGGCGTTGTCCCCGTTCCGCTGACCCTGTCGCGCGACGTCGAACGCTGGCCCTTCGATCGCTACTACACCGGACCGATCACGGTCGAGCTCCGTGTCGGCGATGCCCAGAAACCGGAACGCGCCAACGTCGTCATCATCGATCGGTTGGCCGGCTGGAAACTTCAGGCGTCCAGACCCGATAACGCCAGACCTGGGGTTTACGAGGTGGACATGCGACGCGCGGCGAGCACCATGGCGTTCGCGATCGTTCTCTTGTGCATTCTGGTCGCGATAGCGGGTGCGGCGGTATTCGTCGCGGTTCAGACGCTGCGGGATCGACGAAAGTTCCAGTCGCCGATGACGACCTGGTACGCCGCGATGCTGTTCGCGGTGGTCCCGCTGAGAAATGCCCTCCCCGGCTCGCCGGCGTTCGGAAGCTGGATCGACATGACAATTGTCTTGTGGGTGCTGGCCGCCCTGGTGATCTCGATGCTGCTGTACATCGCGTGTTGGTGGCGGCATCTGCGACCGGGACCTGATGCTGACACGCAGTTAAAGGCTCTGTCCGCCAACGGTTTACCGCCCCACGGTTAGGTCGACGAACGCACGATCAGATGTGCGATCTCGCTCGGCCCACTCGATGGCGGGGCCGGGTACCCCAACCGTTCGAGCAACGCAGCGAGAGCGATATCGGCGACGGCGCGCGAAACGAATTGCACGGTGGTCAGCGGCGGGCTGCTCACCACACCCATCGGGGTGGCGTCGACACCCATGACGGCGAGGTCGCGCGGGCACCGCAGCCCCGCTTCATGAATGCCGTGCAGGACGAGGCAGGCGATCTCGTCACTTTGCGCACACACGGCCGTCACGCCGTCGCGCACCCATTCGCTGACCACCTCCGCGACGTTGTCGACGGTCACCTCGGCGACGGCCAGCGGTGGCAGATCGCGCGACTTCGCCGCCCGCGCGACGCCCTCGAACCAGTAGTCGCCCAGGGTGCGCCATCTGGGAATTCCGGTGTAGGCGAATGCGAGCTGCCGGTGACCGCGCGAGACGAGATGTTCGACTCGTAGCTCTCCAATCGAGAGGTGCGGATCGCCGAGTGCGGGCAGCGTCCCGATCTCGATGTTCGGTATGCCCGCGGCCCGCACCGTGTTCGAGGCGGCAGCGCTGAGCGGGAACAGGCTGGTGACCGCGATCGGGTCGAGGTTCTCGATCGCATCGACGACGTGCTGGTCATCGTCGGTCTCGAAGATCTGCACCTGAAGCAGCCCCAGCCGGGCGAGCTCGGTGGTCATTCGGCTGCCGGCGATCATCGGCATCTCGCCGACCGCCACGTGCGGCACCACGTACAAAACCACGCCACTCTTTCCTCGGGCAAGGTTGCGCGCGGCGGGATTGGGCCGATAGCCCGGCAGCTCGGCGGCGCGGTGGACGGCCTCGCGTGTTTGCTCCGAGATTCTGCGGCCCGCCGCGTTGTTCAGCACATAGCTGACTGTCGCTGTCGACACGCTGGCCAAACGGGCCACATCGGCATTGGTGGGTCGCACCACCTTGCTCGCGTTCAACTCGGGTCCAGCCATGATTCATGGTGGCATGCGGTGGCGACCCGTAGTCACGATCCGCGAATCCCGGGCCCGGGCACACGTGCGGTATACACGAACTATTAGTTACTAGATGCCGAAAGGATCAGATGGGTGGGCGGTCTCCGACCCAGCCGCATAATACTGCTGTTATAGCCAGGCTAACCCCAGCCGCAACAACGACTGACGTTGGCTCTGTGACTGAAATCATTGTCTAATAGTCCTTATATTCAAGGAGTGTGACATGAACAAAGACGATCTGATCCTGATCAGCGTGGATGATCACATCGCCGAGCCCGCGGACATGTTCGACGCGCACGTGCCGGCGAAGTACAAGGATCGCGCGCCGCGGGTGGTGATGGAGCCCGATGGGGTCCAGCAGTGGTACTACGGCGAGGTGCGCGGGCGGAACATGGGCCTGAACGCCGTCGCGGGCAAACCCCGCGAGATGTACAACATCGACGCCTCGCGCTACGACGAGATGCGGCCGGGCTGCTTCAACGTGGACGAGCGGGTCCGCGACATGAACGCCGGCGGGCAGCTGGCGGGTTTGAACTTCCCTAATTTCACCGGCTTCTCGGGTCAGCTCCTCAACCAGGGCCCCGACCGCGACGTCAACCTGGTGATGATCAAGGCCTACAACGACTGGCACGTGGACGAGTGGTGTGCGGCCTACCCGGGACGGTTCATCCCCTGCGGCATTCTGCCGCTCTACGACGTGAACGAGGCGGCCAAGGAGGTCAAGCGCCTGGCGGACAAGGGATGTCACGCGGTGACATTCTCGGAGAACCCAGAAGCATTGCAAATGCCTAGCATTCACACCAAGTACTGGTATCCGCTGTTCGAGGCCGTTTGCGAGAACAAGACGGTGTCGTGCACGCACGTTGGCTCTGCGTCCCGCTCCCCGCAGGTGTCGACCGACGCTCCGCCCAGTGTGCAGATGACGGCGTCGTCGATGATGAGCATGTTCACCTTCACCGAGCTGATCTGGGCCGAATTCTGGGCCGACTTCCCGCAGCTGAAGTTCTCGCTCACCGAGGGCGATGTCGGCTGGATCCCGTACTTCCTGTGGCGGGCCGAGCATGTCTACAACCGGCACTCGGGCTGGACGCTGGCGACTTTCCCGCCGGGCTACGAGGGACCCAGCGACGTGTTCCGGCGGCACTTCTATACGTGCTTCATCAGCGACAAAGTCGGTGTGCGCAATATGGATTGGTTCAACGAGGACATGCTGTGCTGGGAATCCGACTTCCCCCACTCCGACAGCAACTGGCCGTTCGCGCCCGAGGACATCATCGAGACGATGGGGCATCTGCAAGATTCGGTCATCGACAAGATAACCCACGAAAATGCCATGGCCGCATACTCTTTCGACCCGTTCCGGTACATACCGAAGGAGCATGCCCGGGCCGGCCGGCTACGCGCGCAGGCGACGGATGTGGACGTGGTCACCCACGTCGGACGCCAGGCCAGCCAGCACGACCGTGACGCGTGGACGCGGATGACGCAGTTCGCGCTGCAGGCACAGGCATCGGCGCAGATACCGGTGACGGCCGAGGCGACCGGCATCGCCGGCCGCGCTACCACGCTGGGCAATTGAGCGTGGCGGCCCAGGCACCGTTCACCGATCGGCGTGTGCTGGAGCTGTCCAACGGGATCGCGGCGTCCTACTGTGCCAAGATGTTCGCCGACGCCGGCGCCGAGGTCGTGAAGATCGAGTCTCCGCAAGGTGATTCGATGCGAGGCTGGTCGGCCGGCGGGCCGCCCGGGGCGCTGTTCGGCTACCTGGCGGCGAGCAAGAAGTCAGTGGTCCGGGACGACGACGCCGAGATTGCCGCGCTATTGGCCGGTGCCGACGTGGTCCTCACCGACCTGACCGACGGGTGGAAACTCGACGACATCACGGCGCAGACCGGCGCCGTGGCGGTGGTGGTCTCGGTGACGCCGTTCGGCACGACGGGGCCCTACGTCGACGACCAACTGGTCGCCAACGAGTTCATCCTGCAGGCGTTGTGCGGCTCGATCTCCGGCCGGGGCTGGCCGGGCGACGAACCGGTCCAGGCGGGCGGGCGGCTCGGGGAGTGGTTGGCGGCCTCATTCGCCGCCCCGGCCGCGGCGGCCGCGGCCCGGCATGCCGCCCGGGGTGGCGGCGGCGCAGTCATCGACGTCTCGACGTACGAGGCGATGGCGATCGCGATGGGCGGGCTGTCCGCCATGTCGGCCAGCGTCCTGGGCGCGGATTCCCTGATACACCAACGCAGTCTGGAGCTGCCGTCGATCGTCCCGACGGCCGACGGCAATGTCGGCTTCTGCACGATCACCGCGCAACAGTTCCAGGACTTTTTGATCATGATCGATCGCGCGGAGTTGGTCGACGACGCCGAGCTGGCGTCGTTCGTCGGTCGAGTCGAGCGCCGCGACGAGTTCCTCGACATGGTGACCCAGTGGACCCAGGCCCGGACCACACAGGAGATCGTCGATCTCGCGGTGGCGTTCCGCATCCCGGTGGCACCCATCGGTGCCCCCGCCACCCTGCCGACGGTCGACCATTTCGTCGAGCGGGGTGTGTTCGTCGAATCCGAGATCGGGGTGCTGCAGCCACGGGTGCCGTATCGCAGCGACGCCATCACGACGCGCCCGCCGGGACTGCCGCCACGGCTGGGCGCCGACAACGGCCGGGTGCACTGGTCGCCGCGGCCTGTCCAGCCGAAACTCGCCGACCCAGAATCACTTCCGTTGTCCGACATCCGAATCACTGATTTCACGGCGTTTTGGGCAGGGCCGGTCGCCAGTCAATTCCTGGGCACGCTGGGCGCCGACGTGATCAAGCTCGAGGGCGTGCGCCGCCCCGACGGCATGCGGTTCTCAGCAGGCCGCCCACCGGACTGGGATCAGTGGTGGGAGTGGGGCCCCGTCTTCCTGTGCAGCAACAACAACAAGCGCGGCATCAGCGTCGAACTGAGCACCGATGCCGGCCGGGCGCTGGCGCTGGAGCTCATCGCAGCGAGTGATCTGGTCATCGAGAACTTCTCCCCGCGAGTGATAGAAAACTTTGGACTGCAATGGGATTCGGTGCACGCGGCCAATCCGCGTGCCATCATGGTCCGGATGCCGGCGTTCGGCCTCGACGGCCCGTGGCGCGACCGCGTCGGCTTCGCCCAGACGATGGAACAGGCGACGGGCATGGCGTGGATGACCGGGCACGCCGACGGGCCGCCGGTGATTCCGCGTGGTGTGTGCGATCCGATCGCGGGCTTGCACTCCGCCTTCGCGGCCATAGCCGCGCTGGTGATCCGCGACCGGAACGGGGCCGGCATGCATGTCGAGTCCACGATGGTGGAGTCGGCGCTCAATGTCGCCGCCGAAATGGTGCTCGAGCACTCGCGCAATGGAATTGAGATGCGCCGAGCGGGAAATCGGGGCCCCGGCGCGATTCCGCAGGGCGTGTATCGCTGCCAGGGCGACGACGAATGGGTCGCCCTCGCCGCGACGACCGACGCCGCGCGCGCCGCGCTGGCCACCCTCCTCGACAAACCCGAACTCGAAACCGAGGAGGCCAGGTGGCGGGAGCGTGCCGACGAGATCGACAAGCTGCTCACGGACTGGACCGGGCGACGCACGGTGGGCGACGCGGTCGCCGCGCTGCGTGCCGCGCGGGTGCCCGCGGCACGGGTCACGGAGGCGGCCGCGTTGCTGAGCGACCCGCAACTGCTCGCCCGAGGTTTCTGGGAAACTGTCGATCATCCCGTCGCCGGCTCATTCCGCTGCGTCGGTATGCCCTTCGCCTTCGTCGGGAAGCCCAGGCGGTGGATCCGGCACGGATCGCCGTTGTACGGGCAGCACACCAGCGAGGTGCTGACCGGCGTTCTGGGTCGCAGCGAAGAAGAGCTAGCGGAATTGCGCGCGGCGGGCGCGACGAGCGCCCGGCCGGCGGGGCTGTGACATGGCCGTCACGCTGTGCGTGCCGCCGCGGGCCGGAGAGCTCTGCGCGCCGGTGCGCTTTCTGGTGCGCCAGGACTCGATCGTGATGGAACTGACCGCGCGGCACCGGATCACCAGCGTCGAGTGGGACGAATACGAGCGGGCGGTGGCAATGGTCGTCGAGATCACCGACCCGCAGACCGCGCGGCCGGTCGACGTGCGCATCGACGTGGTCGTTGCCGGAACGCCGCCCTCCGACGCGCGCACCCGAGCGATCGGCACGGTGCTGCGCGACGGGCGCCGATACGACGTCCTGGGAACCTATCTCGGGGTAGTGGCGGATGAAAACTGGAGAACCGCAACGGATGGAGCAAGGGTGAGCGCGACGAAGCGCACCGCGGCGATCGTCGGGGTGCACAACACCCGGCAGGGACGGCGCCTGGACGGCGAAACGTCGCGCGGGCTGGCGATCAAGGCGATACAGGGTGCACTCGACGATGCCGGGCTGAGTCTCGACGACGTCGACGGCATCAGTGCGAGCCCACACTCGACCTCGTTGATCTACGACCTGCGGATCGGCCCGGCCTGGCAGGGCCTGGCCTTCGGCGTCGGCTTGATCACCGAGGCGGTGACGGCGATCGAGCACGGCATGGCCGACGTCGTGGTCCTGGTCGCCGCCCAGGCCGGCGAATACCGCGACCACGAGGCGACGGCGCCGTGGACCAGGCCCGAGAACGAATTCGTGGCGCCGTGGGGAATGTTCACTACCGCCGAGTTCGCGCTGATCGCCCGGCGGCACATGCATGTTTACGGCACCACGCGCGAACAGCTGTCCATCGTCGCGTCGACCATCCGCAACAACGGATCGCAGAACCCCGAAGCCGTTTACTACCAGCGCGGTCCGTTCACCCCGGACGACACCACCGCGTCCCGGCCGATCGCCGACCCGTTTCACCTGCTCGACTGCGCCACCACCTCCGAAGGGGGCTGCGCACTGGTGGTGGCGAACCTCGACAAAGTCTTGGACAAGGGGGTGGCGGCCAGCCGGCCGATCTATGTGCTGGGCAGCGGCGCGGACTTTCACGGCCCGTCGTATCAGCACCCGCCTGCCTGGGATCTCGCTGGGCGCCGCGGAGACTTTGTCAACGGTCAGGTTGGTGCGCGCGCCGCTCGAGGTGCGTTCCGCCACGCCGGAATCCGGCCCGACGACGTCGATGTGCTGGAACTCTACGACCCGTTCTCATTCGAGATCATCCGTCAGCTCGAGGCTTTCGGTTTCTGCGGCGAGGGCGAGGGCGGACCGTTCGTCGCCGACGGCCACATCGCTATTGGCGGCAGTCATCCGATCACCACCGATGGAGGAACCATGTCGTTCAGCCGCGCCGGGGCCAATCCGCAAATGATGCAACGCGCTATCCGCGCCGTGCAACAATTGCGTGGCGAGGCGGGAGCGCTGCAGGTACCCGACGCGCATATCGCGCTCTGCAGCAACGGGGGAGCGGGCGCGTTGTTCACCACGGTACTGATCGTCGGAGACGAGCCGCGGTGACCGCGTTGCAACCGCAGACCGGTCCGCTGCCGCACGCGAGCGCTCCCCTCAGCGTGCCGTTCTGGCAGGGGTGTCAATCGCGGGAGCTGCGCTATCAGCGCTGTGAGGCATGCGGGCAGGCAAACTTCCCGCCGACCGAGCACTGCCGCCAATGCCTCTCGACCGAGCTGCAGTGGGCGAAAAGCGCCGGGGTCGGCGAAATCTACAGCTGGACAGTGGTTTACCGTCCCGTCACCCCGGAGTTCGAACCGCCCTACGCGCCCGCGATCATCACCCTGGACGAGGGCTATCAGATGCTCACCAACATCGTCGGGGTGGCACCCGAGGAACTGGCGATCGGGATGCGGGTGCAGGTGCAGTTCCGCGATATCGGCCCGGACGTCACGCTGCCATATTTCACCGGTGCGAAGTAGCCGGTCATGAGTCCCCGGCGCAGCACCAACGGCCTACCGGTGACGGCCTACCTGGTGCTGGGTGTGCTGGCGGCCAACGACGAACAACTGACCGCCGGCGAGATCAAGTCGCGCGCCGAGCTGACCGTGGGCCACTTCTACTGGTCGCCGTCGGTCAGTCACGTGCGCCGCGAACTGACCCGGCTGCTGCAGTGGGGGATGGTCAGGGAAATCGCCGCCCAATCCGGAAAGCGGGCGATCACGTTGTACGAGACCACCGATGCTGGGCTCGACGCGCTTCGCCGCTGGGTCCACCACTTTCCGGGCGACGATCAGGTCGTTATCAAACACCCCGTCATTCTGCGAACCTGGCTTTCGCGGGGCGAGGATCCCGAACGGATCGTCGACACCCTGGATCGGCATCTCGACGCCATCCGGGCCCGGCTCGACGAGGCGCTGTGGTCGCGGCAGCGGTCCCGCGACCTCGGCATCTCCGACGATCCGGACCAGCGGTCCTCGTTCGCCGTGCTGGACTACGCGATCCGCGGGCTGTACGCGGAGATCTCCAACATCGCGCAACTGCGCGACGAGATCGCCAGCGGCACAACCAGAGACCCCGTCAAGCGGGTCACACGGGCGAAGGGGCAGATCCGCCGTCGGGCACCACGGAACTAGCCGCATCCGTGTAAGCGGTACCGCGAGGTTCACGCACCCACAGGATTTCACCCTCGCCGATGGACGTTGCCTGGGCGATCAACTCACGCTTGAGGACCTTGTGGGTGGCGGTGCTGGGCAGTTCGGTGGCGATACGCACGTAGCGTGGCCGAGCCTTGGGGGACAGGTCGGACTGTTCACCCAGAAACTTTTCGAATTCGTCGGGCTCTAGGGTCTGGCCCTCGTTCAGCACCAGTGCGGCCATCACCTGATCGCCGACATGGCCGTCCGGCACGGCGTACACTGCGACACGATTGATCGCGTTGTGGCGCAGTAGGATTCGTTCGATCGGCGCGGCTGCCATGTTTTCGCCGTCCACCCGCATCCAATCCGCGGTGCGGCCGGCCAGGTAGATCCAGCCGTCGGCGTCGCGGTAGGCGAGGTCCCCAGACCAGTACATGCCGTGGCGCATGCGTTCGGCGTTGGCGGCGGGATCGTTGTAATAGCCGGTGAAGAAGCCCGATCCCGCGGTGTTGACCAGCTCACCCACCGCCTCGTCGGCGTTGGCAAGTGCGCCGCTGGCATCGAAGCGGGCCACGGCACACTCGGTGATGGTGTCGCTGTGGTAGATCGCGATCCCATCGATGCCTTTGCCGATCGAGCCCTTCGGGGTGCCTTCTTCCCGGATCACGATGACCGCGTTCTCCGTCGAGCCGAAGCCGTCCTCGACCCGGACGCCGAACCGGCGCCCGAATTCTCCGATGTCCTTGTCGTTGGCCTCATTACCGAACGCCACCCGCAGCGGGTTATCCGCGTCGTCGTCGCGTGCGGGGGTGGCCAGGATGTAGGCGAGCGGCTTGCCGACATAGTTCATGTAGGTCGCGCCGTGGCGGCGGACCTCGTCGAGGAAGTTGGTCGCCGAGAACTTCGCCGGCACGATCGCGGCGCCGGAGCACACCGCGGGCGCCCACCCGGCGACCACGGCATTGGAATGAAACAGCGGCATGGACACGTAGCAGGTGTCTTTTTCGGTGAGGGCGAAACGCTGGACCAGGTTGGTGCCGGCGACCATCGCCATCAGGTGAGAGACCTGAACCGCCTTGGGGTTTCCGCTGGTACCCGAGGTGAAGATCATCATGAACGCGTCGGTCGCATCGACTTCCCGATGCGGAACCAGTTCGCCCGCAGCACCGACGAATTCGGCCCACTGCGGAGTCGAGATGTCGAAGATCTGGGTGTCCTCGAGGGCCAGCCCGTCCAATAGCGGCCGGTGTTCGGCGTCGGTCACCACGAACTGGCAATCGGCGCGCCGGATGTCGGCGGCCAGCGCGTCGGCGCGCCGGGTGTTGTTCAGGCCGCAGAGCACGTAGCCGCCCAGCCCTGCTGCCGCCATCTGGTTGAGCATCTCGGGGGTGTTGCCGAGCAGGGCGCCGACGTGCAGCGGTCGTTGCGGATCGGCGGCACCGATCAGGGCCGCGGCCCGCGTGGTGGCCTGCTCCAGGTGCTCACTCCAACTCCATTGCAAGTCACGGTGTTTCACGGCGATGTTGGGATCCGACAGGCGCCGTCGCAGGAACGCCTGCATGGTGTCGTCAGCCACGAGATTTCCTTCCCTCGCACGAGACGAGACGGTCCGTCTTATCTTAGCGGGCCGTGATGTGCGCTGGCCATCGAGATCGGCACCAGCGCCGGAAGGCTCGAGAAGGGCGCGCGCTGACGTCGATCTCGGCGAAGACGCCGCTGCGTCCTACCCGCCGACCATCATTAGGCCGCCGTCCACGGCCAGCAGCTGTCCGGTGATGAAGCCCGACCCCGGGCCGGCCAGGAAAACCAGCATCGGGCCGACATCGCGCGCCGGGTCTCCCAGGGTGCCACCGAGCGGTATCATCATCTGCATCTGCTGGTCGATCAGCGCGGCGGCGTCCGGCCCGAGGAAATCTCGCAGCCGATCGGCAGCCGGTGTCTGTACCGCGGGTGCCAGCGCGTTGACGGTGATGTTGTCCGGCGCCCATGCCTTGGCGGCCGATCGCGTCCACGCCTGCACCGCTCCCTTGGTCGCGGCATAGACGGCCGAAATCGGGCTGCCCATAATCGCTTCCGACGATCCGAAGTTGATGATCCTGCCGCCCTTGGGATCCTGATCTTTCATGACGGCATACACCGCCTGGTTGGTCAGGATGGTCGCCTTCACGTTCGTGTCCAGCAGGAACGAAATGTCGTCGGCCCCGACATAACCCGGTATCCCGGCTTGCCAGAGCCCCGCGGCGTTGACCAGGACATCGAGTCCGCCGAGCTGCGCGGCGGTCTGTTGGACCATCGCCGCGACGGCATCGGCGCCGCGCACATCGCATTGCAGCCAGCTGGCCGTGAGACCGTCCGAAGGTGGCGTCCGATGGTAGGTGGCCGCGACGTCAGCCCCCGCCGCGGTGAGAACCTCGACGGCGGCCGCGCCGATGCCGGTGGCTCCGCCGGTCACCAGAATTCGGCGGCCCTTGAGTACCTGTGTCGACTCTGACATGGCCGAAACGCTATACGGCCAGCGCCGCGGCTCCGACACCGCCTTATGCGGCCGTGCGTCAGGCGCGCACCGCGATCGTCGACAGCAGGTCGGCGAGCCGATCCGGTTGGTCCACCATCGAGAATGTCCGCGCACCGTCGATGACCTCGAGGCGGGCGTTCGGGATGGTGGCGGCCAGTTTTTCACCGTCCGCGAGTTCGAAGAAGGTGTCGTCGCCCGACCAGGCGATCAGCGTGGGCTTGTCGAATTCGGGCAACCGGGCTGCGACGCCGGTGGTCACTTCGGTGCGCATCGACAGCGAAGTGACCACCGGCGCAGGTCTTCGACGATGGCCGGATCGGATAGCCCCGGGCGCACCCAGATCGCGGTGAGATCGTCGATGTTGCGGTGCGCCAGACCGTCGAACGCGCGCTTGCGTGCCGCCGGCACCCGCATGGCCTGGGCCACCGCCTTGAACGTCGCCTTCGACTTGGCTGCCAGGATCACCGGCTTGAGAATAGGTGGCGGAAAGTGTTCGAACGCGTCGCAACTCGTCAGCACCAGCGCCCCGAGCCGCTCCGGGTAATGCACCGCGACGAGTTGCGTGACCACTCCGCCGGTGTCGTTGCCGACCAGCACCACGTCCTCGAGGTCGAGGGCGGCCAGCACGTCGGCGACGATACGGGCCACGCCCTGGATGGTCCGATCGGCCCCGGGGCGCAGCGGCTCCGGATGCGCGCCGAGCGGCCAGGTGGGGGCGATGCATCGCAGCCCACAGGCGCCGAGCTTTTCGCCGACGCGGCGCCAGAGTTCTCGGCCCATCATGTAGCCGTGTACGAATACAACCGGCCTGCCGTTTTCGGGTCCGGTTGCTTCGTAATGGATGGTCCCGGCACTAATGTCGATCGTCGACATGGATGACCCCTACTCAAAGATACGCATTTACAAACAGGCCGTCTGTTCGTAAGTTACCAACAGGTTGTATGGAAAGCAAGAGACGAACTCAGGAGGAGCGCTCCGCGGCGACCCGCGACGCGCTGATCTCGGCTGCGCGTCGGCTGTGGGGCGAACGCGGCTACGCGGAGGTGGGCACGCCGGAGATCGCCGCGACCGCCGGGGTCACCCGAGGGGCGATGTATCACCAATTCGCCGACAAGGCAGCACTATTCGCAGAGGTCGTCGAGGTGGTGGAACAGGACGTGATGGCCCGGATGGCGACCATCGTTTCGACGTCTGGAGCAGCCACACCGGCCGACTTGCTGCGCGCCGCCGTCGATGCCTGGCTCGAGGTTTCCGGTGATCCCGAGGTGCGACAGCTGATCCTGCTGGACGCGCCGAGCGTGCTGGGCTGGGCGGGTTTCCGTGACGTCGCTCAGCGGTACAGCCTGGGGATGACCGAACAGATGCTCACCGAGGCGATCAAGGCCGGCCAGCTGGCCAAGCAACCGCTGCGACCGTTGGCGCATGTGCTGATCGGTGCGCTCGACGAGGCGGCGATGTTGATCGCCACCTCCGACGACCCGAAGCGCGCCCGCCGCGAGACCCGGCAAGTGCTGCATCGATTGATCGACGGGATGTTGCACAACCCGACGCGTTAGCGGTGGCTCTGCGTGAAGAACTGCCAGATCGTGCCGGTGGCATCGAGCGCGGTGGACGGCGCGGGAATGCGGCCGACTCGTTCCGCAAGTGGACTCGGCTCGCCGCCGGGCCATTGATGTCCCGCGCCGGCCACCGAGATCAACTCCACGGTGCGCCCATCTGCGCAGCCGGCGAGTTGGGTCGTCACGTCTCCGGCCGTCGTCGAGGTCGGCTCGCCACACCCATCGATCGAGCGCCAGGTGGCATTGACCGCTTCCGCCGAGGGGCCGTTCACCCGCGGAATGCCGTTGGCGCCGAACGTTTTACCGGGGCCGCCGTGGTAAGGGACCAGTTCGTCGGCCGTGCCGTGAATTTGCAGAACCGACGCGGGCCGTGCCGCTGCGCAGTCCGTCAGCAGGGTTCCCGCGACCGGAGCGATCGCGGCGAATGTATCGCTCTGGCAGCCCAGCCGTAGCGCCATCATCGCCCCGTTGGACATGCCGGTGACGTAGACGCGGGCCCGATCGATGGGGATCTCCTGTTCGATCGCGGCGACCATCGCGTTGAGGAATCCGACGTCGTCGACGTTGTCGCGCTGCGGTTGACCGCAGCACGTGCCGGCATTCCAGGCGCGGTTGAGGCCGTCGGGGTAGGCCACCAGGAAACGGCCACCGTCGGCCGCCTCGTCCCAGTGGTAGGACCGCTCGGCCTGGGCGCCGTTGCCGAAGCCGCCGTGCAGCATCACCACCAGCGGGACGGCATCGTTCAGACCTTGCGGCCGGTACAGATGGAAGGTCCTCGCGACCCCGCCCGACTCGATGCTCTGGCTGGATTGCCCGACCGGGATCGGTTGAGAACCGGGTGTTCCCAGGGCATGTCCGCCGCCCACGCATCCGCCGAGCACAACGACCAGAGTTGCGAGAACGCACGCGCTGAGCACGCGGAGGTAACCGGATCGCATGACGCCATCGTGGCACTCACGGCGCAATTTGACAAGTAACTTGTCAATCTGGACGCGGATGGCACACTCTGTGCTCATGCGACGTGTTGCAGATGGCGAGTGGAAGCCCACCGTTCCGGCGCTGGTGAATCTGGTTGCCGCATCGGGTGCACCGCGGTTGAGGGCGGCGTTCGCCGCGGCGGGGCTGGACGGGATCCGGCCCGCGCAAGCGGTCGCATTGGTACCACTGGCGGTCGGCGGACTGCACGCGTCGGCGCTGGCCGATCGGCTCAGGGTGAGCCGGCAGGCGGTGGCCCAGGCCGCGGCCGCCCTGGAGCGGCACGGATACGTGACCCGCGTGCCCGACCCTGTCGACGCCCGCGCCCGCATCATCGAGCTGACCTCACGCGGTCGGCAGGCCCTGTGGGTAATGCGTTCCAACGCAATCGAATTGGAGAAGCGATGGCAGCAGTTGCTGGGGGAGCAGCGGCTGGGAGAATTTCGCGAGACGTTGGTGTTGCTGCTATCGGCGGAATCCGGTGACGATGGCCCGTCGAGCTAAGGACTAGTGACCCTAGCTCTGGGTGAGGCCGGCATCGAGAATTGCGGCATGACAACGGTTGGCGCCGAACGCATGGTCATCGAGGCGTCCGTTCCGATGTTCGATGCGATGCTCGTCGAGCATGCGGTGGTGGCTGCGGACCCGCAGGTCACGTTTCGGGCCGCCAGGTCCCTGGACTTCCTTTCGGTGCGCACACCGCTGCTGCTGGCGTCAATGTGGCTTCGCGGCTTGCCGGCGCGATTGCGGGGCGCGGCCGCCCCGCCACCGCCCCGGCTGGTTGTCGCCGACGGTGTCGGCCTGCCGGGCTGGCTGCTGCTCGGCGAGCGACCGAATCAGGAAATCGCTTTCGGCGCCGTGGGGAAGATTTGGCAGCCGGTGATCGAATGGCGCGATGTCGCGTCTGCGGATTTCGCTGCCTTCGCCGAACCGGGTTGGGGAAAGATCGCCGCCAACTTCTCGGTCGCGCCCTACGGCGAAAGCCACACGCTGCTCAGCTATCAATGCCGAACCGCGACAACCGATTGGAGTCACGCCGCCGGTTCCTGCGGTACTGGCGGGTGATCCGACCCTTCGTGGCTCACATCATGCGCGCCACGCTCACCACGATCAAAGCCGATGCCGAGCTCGCGGCACGTAGCGACTGACGTCAGGAGTCGAACGGCGCGAGTCGCACGGCCAGCGGCATTCCACAGCGGACGAGCAGTCCGAACCGTCCCGCCGGTACCGCCGCGGCCTCCGCGCGGATCATGTTGACCAATTCGCGCTTGAAATCGCCTCGCGGATAACGCCGCAGCACCTCGGTGACGTTGCGCGGAGCGATGTCCCAGACGCGCAGTCCGGCGCCGTCGACCATCGCTCCCCATTGCAGATAGCAGCCCGTCGCGCCGTCGGCGTCGACCGTGATTCCCGGTGTCGTATGTACGCAGATGCCGTCGGCCAGCAGGTCCGCTCGTTGGTCATCCACGCCTGCCACCTGCGCGCAAGCGAGCATACGCTCGGCACTGCCGAGCGTGAAATCGCGCTCGGGCGTAGGTTTTACGATGCCGTAGTCGTGGAGCAGCGCCCCGCAGTAGAACAGTTCCTCATCCAGCTCGCACCCGTCGACGGCCGCCAGGGCATGCCCGAAGAGCCAGGTGCGGTAGGAGTGCCCCAGCAGGGCCGGCGGCAATTCCGCACACGCCTCCTCGGCCTCGCGCGCGAACCTCGAATCCGGCACCCGCAACGTGTCCAGGTCGACGCGCTCGGCCGCCGCCGGGATCCGGCCCACCGCGAGCTTGACCCGTCCCACTGCGTTCGTCCATTGCCCCACCGCCGTTGCGAGGAGCAGCCGCCGCCGCTCGGTGCGGGAGAGCCGCCCGCCGGTGCGACGTGCCCAACCGAGCCCGCCGAGCCGCTGTGGATCAGGCGTATTCGCGGCCAATGGTGTTGCCGCTAAGGCGTTCTCAAGAACACGTCGTTGAGCGTGACGGTACGCAGGTTGCGGTCACGGATGGTGTCGATGAGTTGCGGATAGACGTGCGTGACGGGCAGGTGGTTGAGGTGGCCGATCACGATGTTCTGCGGAGTGAAGTACTCGTCGATCATCTTGAGGATGTATTCCTCGGTGATCAAGGTCGAGTCCGATAACGACCCGGACCACAGGGTCGGGACGGTGTAGCCGAGTTCGTTCGCCACCGAGTCGACGGCACCGTTGTGCTTTCCGTAGGGCGGGCGGTAGTACGGTTTGGCGCCGACACCGTATGTCTTCTTCAGGAACTCGTCGTTGCGCTTGAGCTCCTCTTCGACCCTGCTCTGCGGCACACTCGTCAGGTCCGGGTGCGACCAGGTGTGGTTGCCGAGCTGGATCTGCCCGGACTCCACCAGCGGTCGCAACAGGTCCAGGTTGTCGGTCCAGGAGTTGTAGATCCCGTTGACGAAAAACGTCATCCGCGCGCCGGTGTCCTTGGCGAGCTGCGTGTAGGCCCGCACCACGTCGCTGTTCACCCCGTCATCGAGGGTCAGCGCGAGCAGGTCGCCGTCTCCGGGAATCGTCATCAGTGCCCCGCCACCCGGTAGCGAGATCCGAGCACTCAGTGGCGGGGGCGGCAACAAACCGACCGGCGACGGCGCGACGGGGCCGGATGTCGGGGCCGCGTCGAGGGGCACCTGAGCAAAGGTTCGCGGTTGCGGGTCGACAATCAGGCGTCCAGCGCCCACGGCCGCGACCGTGGCCGCGGCCAGCGAGCCGAGGAATCGACGGCGCTTCATCTCTTCCATGGCACGGCCTCGATCGAGCGGCCAGGCAACTGGTTTGCGGTGCGGTTGCTGACAGGCGGTCCCGCGTACGGGTTGCCTACCTTGTCAAACTTCGCGGCCACAGCAGCGAACCGTACCACTGCCAGCCCTAATATGTCGGTTTCGTTACGGGAGGGTCAGCTGTGAATTCCCGACGAAAAAGGCGTAGACCTGCGGAGGTCACGACGCGGTCACGACGCGGTCACGGCGCGCTATCGGATCAGTGTGGTTCCCCGCTGCCCCGTTGCGGCAACTGCGCGGGCTCGACATTCGGGGTCCCCAGCGTCGAAGCGAGCCAGGGCAACGCCGCATCGAATGCCTGGGCGGCGAACGGCCAGTCATGTTTGCCCGGCTGGGTTACCACGGCGCAACTGATCCCGTTGGCTTCGGCGATCGTGCACAGCGCGTGGGCGGCCGCGTCTTGACCCTCCGGGTTGGCCGCGGCGGTGCTGCCGAGGGCGGGGTTGGCCGCCTGCGCGACGCTGTGTGCGCCGGGCGGGGTGGGGATGTCGAACCAGCCCGACAACCCGGTGTAGCGGCCGTGCCTGGTCATCACGGTGAGCGGGTCGTACTCCGCCCAGGCGGCGGTGTTGCCGCCGAACAACTCGGCGATGGTCTGTTCCTTGCTGCCGATGTTGGGCCGGAAGTCGCCGGCGATGTCCACGAAGGCGCTGAACAGCTCCGGATGCATGGCGGCCAGGGTGACAGCACAGGTACCGCCCATCGACCACCCGGCGACACCCCAATTCGCCCGGTCGGAGCTGACGCCGAAGTTCGAGACGATGAACGGCACCACGTCCTTGGTCAGATGGTCGGCGGCGTTGCCGCGGCTTCCGTTCACGCATTCGGTGTCGTTGTCGAACGAGCCGGTGGGATCGGGAAAGACGAAAACCGGGGCGAAACCGTGATGGCGGGCGGCGAAGCCGTCGATGGCGGTGAAAGCGCCGCCGGGCCCCAGCCAGTCGGACGGGAGGTTGAACGCCGAGCCGAGCATCATGACCGTCGGCAGCCGAGGCGGCGGGTTGGTGTTGAACCACGCCGGGGGCAGATAGACGAGTTCCTGGCGGTGCGGAAAGTGCGATGCGTCGGAGTCGATGTTGACCGGCACGACGACGCCCTTGTCCGGCCGGGTCCCGGCGACCTGCATCGCGGTCACCTGCAGCCGGTCGATCTGATCGGGCAGCGGCGCGGACGTCAGCTGGTTCCATGCGGCGAACACGGTGGGGAAATAGCCGACCCACAGGTTCAAGGACAGCCCCGCGCACAACACACACAGCGGGACTGAGAGGAACGTGAGCCCGCGACGCCACCAGCGGGCGCCTTTCCAGCCCAGCACCAGCACCGCGACGGTCAGTCCACTCATCGCGATCCACAGCCACAGGGACTTCGGCGCCGGATCGCCGGCGACTCCGAGCGAGGCGATGTACCAATACGCCAGCGCGGTGGCCGCGGCGGCCGCGATCAGTGCCACCGGGAGCGCAATCTTCCACCAGCTCCGGTTGCGCCAGTCGATCACGAGCAGCGCGACGAGCAGCGCGAGTGCTTGCGTCGTGAGTGGCAACCAGCCATGCAGCAGGGACAGTTGTCCGAGGAATCGGGGCAAACGTGCAGACCTTAGAAGCTATGGAACCCGGTTGGCCAGACCAACTATCGCATATCGCCCGAACGGATCGTGCTCGTGAAGGAGCGCAGTCGCAGGCTGTTTCCGACGACAAGAACGCTGGAAAACGCCATCGCCGCGCCAGCGAGCATGGGATTCAGCAGGCCCAGCGCGGCCAGCGGGATCGCGGCCAGGTTGTACCCGAACGCCCAGAACAGGTTCATTTTGATCGTGGCCAGCGTCTTGCGGGAGAGCCGGATCGCGTCGACGGCAGCGCGCAGGTCGCCGCGGACCAGGGTCAGGTCGGCGGCCTCGATCGCCACGTCCGTGCCGGTGCCCATCGCGATGCCGAGATCGGCGGTGGCCAGGGCGGCGGCGTCGTTGACCCCGTCGCCGACCATCGCGACGACCTTGCCGTCGGACTGCAAACGCTGAACTACGGCGACCTTGTCGGCGGGCAGCACCTCGGCGATGACGTGCGCGATCCTGAGCTCGCCGGCGATGCGGTCGGCCACCGTCGCGTTGTCACCGGTCAGCAGGACCGGCGTCAGCCCAAGCTGCTTGAACTGCCGGATGGCCTCGGCGCTGGTGGGCTTGACGGTGTCGGCGATCACCAGGATGCCGCGGACGCTGCCGTCCCAGCCCACCGCCACGGCGGTCTTGCCCTCACCCTCGGCACGGGATTTGGCCTTCGCGAGTTCGGGGTCCAAGTACACCGACCTTTCGGCCAGCAAGCTCTCGCGGCCGACGACGACGGCGTGGCCGTCGACGACGCCTTGCACGCCTTTGCCTTGCACGTTGACGAAGTCCTCGGGCGCCGGCAGTGCGCCGAGTTCCGTGCGGGCGGCATTGGCGATCGCTTGGGCGACCGGGTGTTCGGAGGCATCCTCCAGCGCTCCCGCGTGGCGCAGCAGCGAGGCGCGGTCGGTGCCCGGTGCGGTGATGACCTCGACGAGCGTCATCCTGCCGGTGGTCACGGTGCCGGTCTTGTCGAGCACGATCGTGTCGACCTTGCGAGTCGACTCCAGCACCTCGGGTCCCTTGATCAGCACGCCGAGCTGGGCCGCGCGCCCGGTGCCGACCAACAGTGCGGTCGGAGTGGCCAGGCCCAGTGCGCACGGGCAGGCGATGATCAGCACCGCGACCGCGGCCGTGAACGCCGCGGCGGTCGAGAATCCGGCGAGAAGCCACCCGGCCAGGGTGACCACGGCGATCGCGATCACGATCGGAACGAACACTCCCGATACCCGGTCCGCGAGCCGCTGGACCGTCGCCTTGCCCGATTGCGCGGCCTCGACCAGCTTGCCCATCTGGGCCAGTTGCGTGTCCGCGCCGATCCGGGTGGCGCGGACGACGAGACGCCCGCCGGCGTTAACGGTGGCGCCGGTGACCGCGTCACCCTCGCCGACCTCGATCGGCACGGACTCGCCGGTGAGCATCGAGGCGTCCACGGCCGACGAGCCGGAGACGACTATTCCGTCGGTCGCGATCTTCTCGCCGGGGCGCACGACGAACTGGTCGCCGACCTTGAGCTGCTCGATCGGGATCCGGGTCTCGGTGCCCGGGTGGTCCGGACGCAGCAGGTCGGGGCGCAGCACCGCGACGTCCTTGGCGCCGAGCTCCAGCAGGGCGCGCAGGGCTGCCCCGGCGCGCCGTTTGGAGCGCGTCTCGAAGTAGCGGCCGGCCAGGACGAACAGGGTGACACCGGCGGCGACTTCGAGGTAGATGCTGTCGGCGCCGCCGCCGGGCGTGACGGTCAGCGCGAAGCCGTGGTGCAGGTGGTGGTGGCCGGCCGTGCCGAAGAACAGGGCATACAGCGACCACAGGAACGCCGACAGCGTCCCGATCGACACCAGGGTGTCCATCGTTGCGGCGCCGTGCTTGAGGTTGGCCCACGCGGCGGAGTGGAACGGCCAGCCCGCCCACAGCACCACCGGCGCGGCCAGGGCCAGCGATGCCCACTGCCAGTTGCGCAATTGCAGTGCGGGGATCATCGCCATCGCGATCACCGGGGTGGCGAGCACTATCGCGGTGATCAGGCGGTTACGCAGTCCGGCCAGCTCCGGGTCGTCCGCCATGGCGGGTTCATCCGTGTGTTGCGGCAGAACGGCGGTGTAGCCGGCCTTTTCGACCTCGGCGAGCAGCGACTGGGGGTCGTATCCCACCGGGACGCTGACCGAAGCCCGCTCCAGGGCGAAATTCACGGTCGCCGTCACGCCGTCGAGTTTGTTCAGCGTCTTTTCCAGGCGGGCCGCGCAGGAGGCACACGTCATCCCGGCGATATCCAGCTCCAGGTTGCTGACCGCGCTCGTGGCCATGACGCTCCTTCCTAATACCCCGGGGGAGTACTCAAGCCGTTACCATTTATATACCCTTGGGGGTATTGCCGTCAAGACTTTGTGGCTCGCGTCATTGTGCCCTGGTCGGCGGGGTGCGGCTCGGGGCGGGGCGTCCGGGGTTACGGCTGCGACAACAGCAGCAGCACCCGGCCATCCGGCGATGCCTCGGGAAAGGCGCTCGGATCGAAGCCGTAGTACTTGCGCTGGTCGGCGGTGATCGAGTCGAATACCTTGCCGGAGGCCGTGAGCTGGCCGCCGCGGACGCGGGCCATCATGCCCTTAAAGTCGGGCACCGATAGCGATTCGGCGAGGAGCAGCGCCTCACCACCCGAGGCCAGCGTGACCAGCACCCCGGCGCCCGCGTAGTTGTTGCCGCCGCGGCCGGTGCCGCGCGGCGCCCAGTAGACGGCTTGGGATGCGACCGTGCCCTTCACTCGCCGGTAGTCGCCCGGGTGGTCCGTGTCGGCGACGGTCACCACGGGCAGCTCGGCGATCGTGCGTTGCTCCTTAAACCACATTGCGCCTAACGGGATGCAGACGATCCCGTACATCATCACCAGCAGGACGAGCACCGGCTTCCACGCGATCTCCCAGCCGAGCCGGCGTTGCGAGATCGGCAATCCCTCCAGCCGCGCATCCAGCTTCCGGCGCCCGAGGCGAAAGACGTACCAGGCCAAGATCCGGGCCAACGCCATGCACGCGAGGATGACCAGGCCGACGATGCCGCACACTCGCCAGTAGAAGGTGCTGTCGCCCTGATTGGTGGTCGCGGCCAACATCACGGCCGGAATCGGCGCCGTAATCAGCAGCAGCAGTGCATAACTCGGGTGGCTGGTCAGGAATGGATAGGTCACGGTCCAGGCGCGGTTGCCGCCGTAGACGGTCATTCCCCCGATGTCGGCGTGCACCGTCGGGGTCCACGAACCCTCGACGACCCGAGGCTTGACCAGCGAGCGGACGAAGAAAAAGCCGAAGATCAGCGCGACCACCAGCGCGCCCCAGAACACCCCGTCGAGTCGCTCGCCGGTGCCCGGCACACCGAATGCCCCGCGAATATCGATGACTTTGCCGACGAAGAAGGTCAACGGCATTACGAAGAAAAACTCTGTCAGCCAAATCTGGATCAGCTGGGGAATGCGCGAGCCGATCCGGTCGAATGCCAATACCCGTTGCCAGATGAAGCGCAGCACGCCCATGGCGGGCGACTCTACCTGGGAATTATCTCGAAGAGTTCCAGTTGTGCAGCATTGCCGCGGGTGCGATCCACCGCCGCCATGCCACACCTGGCCGGTATCCACTCGGCCGCCTCGAAGAGCAGGAAAGTGGTGATGCCGGCGGCGTCGTCGGGTTTGCCCCATGGAGTGGTCTGTTCGAAATCCGGCTTGTGTCCGGGGCGCTTCGCGTCCTCACCCGGGTGGATCCGAATACTCCGGAGCCGCAGCAGCCAGGGCTACGCTGCCGGGTAGGCGGCAGGAGACATCATGACCGTCGTCATCGTCGACGCGGGCCCCCATCAGGTAAGCAGGTCGGTTGATGTGGCCGCGCCGGCCGCGGAGCTCTACGAGTGGGCGGCCGATCCCCGGCGGCATTCCGAGCTGGACGGATCGGGCACCGTTGTCGGCAACATCAAAGTGCCCGAGGCATTGGCCGTCGGGTCGAAGTTCTGCACGAGCATGAAGATGCTGGGCGTTCCGTACCGCATTACCAGCACGGTGACCGAGCTGAAGCCGCACGAACTGATCGAATGGCGCCATCCCCTGGGGCATCGCTGGCGCTGGAAATTCGAGTCGCTCTCACCGACCCTGACTCGAGTCACCGAGACGTTCGACTACCGAGACGCGGGAGCGTTGAAAAAGAAACTGAAGTACTACGAGCGACTCGGGTTCGCGAAGGGCAACGCGGCGGGCATCGAAGCGACGCTGGCCAAGCTGCGCGATCGCTACGCCGCGAAGTAGGTCAGGCCGGATCGTCGGCGTCCCACGCGACCAGGCCAGATACCCAGTGAGTCACTTCCTCGGATTGGTTGTTGCGGTACAGATGTCGCGGGGGTTGCGCATAGCTGGCATAAGGCCGGCATCGGATGACGACGCGATTCTCTCGCTCCGACATCTCTGTTACGTAGGGCCGCGCCTCTTTGCCGAGTGGCTCGCCGGACATCCGGCCGGCGACGGCCATCATCACGTCGACCACCAGATCGCGGTCGCGTTCGATCGTGGCGTCGGCGTACACCTGCAGGTAGGCGAAGGGCCATCGCTCGTCGAGCACGCACAGGCTGACCTTGCCGTCGCGTTCGACGATGCGAGCTTTGCCGCGATCGGCCATCGTGGACACCAGCAGTTCGTCGGTGCCGGTGGGGATGTAGTAGACGATCGACATGGCAGGGCCGTCGTTACGTCGGCGGTAGCCGAACACGCAGGTGCGATGCGCACGCACGAATTCGCGTCGCTCGGACGGACGCATGTCGCGGTCCGTCGGTGCGGTGTAGGGCTCGGTGGCCAACGGAAGAAGCATGGCGAAATACCTTTGCTGTCAGGGGTATTGACCCGCCAATAAATAATAGATACAGTGTGGCCATAAATAGTGGTGGTGTCAAGCCATCCGAATCCCTAAGTTGGGCGATGTGTCCGACGTCAACCAACCGTCGCCGGCCCGCTCCCGCGGGCGTCCCGCGTTGCCGGTCGAGCGGATCATCGCGGCGGCCGTCGAAATCCTCGACGAACAAGGTGCCGACGCGCTGTCGATGCGAACGCTGGCACAGCGCCTGGGATCTGGCACCGCAACGTTGTACCGTCACTTCGCCAGCCGATCCGAGCTAGTCTCCGCGGTGGTCGACCATATCCTCGGCGCGGTCGATGTCAACCCGGATGAGATTGCTGCGCTGCCGTGGCAGCAAGCCTGTACATCGCTCGCGCAGAACATGTTTGACGCACTACGCCGGCACGGCAATGTCGCCGCCCTGCTAATCGACTACATCCCGATAGGACCGAATGCGCTGGCTCACCGCGAGCTCTGTCTGTCGGTGCTCCTCGACAGCGGGTTCACGCCAGGGGTCGCCGCCCACGCCTACGCGACTCTGGCTCGCTACGTCCTCGGCTTTGCCATCCAGCAGTCCAGGGCGGCTGATACTCAGCAAGATGCCGAGTCGGCCAATGCATTCCACAAACTCGAACCGCAACGGTATCCCGCGACGGCATCCGTCGCCGACGCTCTGCCCGTTCTCTTGGCCGACGAGTTCGCATTCGGATTGCAACTCTTGGTCACCGGCCTCGAGAGATTGCAGAACTGAACTCAATGGCGGCATGACTCGTAAATCCTTTGGATGACCAGCCCCCTGCCAAAGGACTTCCCCCGATGACCGGCTCGATGATCAGTCGTACCTTTACCAACGCAACGCGTCCGCTGTCGGATTCGCTGACTCTCCTGGGCCATCTGATCAGTCGATATGGTCTGGTCATCGTCCTGGCCTGGATCGGGTTCGGCAAGTACGTGAAGATGGAATCGCGCGTGCTGATCGAACACAATCCGCTGATGAGCTGGGTGTACGACGTCTTCAGCGTCACCACCGTTGCCCACGGGCTCGGGACGATGGAAATCGTTGCCGCCCTTCTGATTGCGGTGCGCCCGGTGTGGCCGCGCGTGTCGGCGATCGGCAGCGCGCTGGCGGTGGTGCTGTTCCTGGGGACGCTGAGCTTTTTGTTCACCACTCCCGGCGTGGTCTCGACCCACGCCGCCGGATTGCCCGTGCTCTCGGCACTGCCGGGCCAATTCCTGCTCAAGGACCTGGTGCTGATCGGGGTTGCGCTATGGACGCTCGGTGACGCGCTGCGTGAACAGCGTGCCCCGGATAAGGCTTTTGGCTGAACCCAGCGCGGCTTGATAGGTCCGCGTCGGGAGGCTGTCCGCCTGCTCCGTCAGCCCCCGGGTCAGCGCGCAGATCGCCTCGACCGTTGACCGGGTGTCGGTCTCGCCCGACAGTGTCCCGCGTCGCCGTGCAGCGTCGACGATCTCGAAGACGACGTCGTGCAGCGCCTTGGATCCCGGCGATTCCGCCGTGCCGGCGGAACGCAGGGCGCGCAAGAACCCGGTCAGGTACGGATAGTCACGGACCAGCCGTGTCGACTCGTCGAGCACCGCGTCGAGCCGGTCGACGACGTCGCCGGGTCGGCCGGCGGCCGCCCGCAGCCGCGGCAACACGATCGCCTCGATCTCCTCGCCGATCGCGTGCAACAGTTCGGACTTGTTCGGAAAGTAGTGGTACAAGCTGCCGCTGGTCATCTCGGCGGCCCGGGCGATCTCGCGAATGCTCGCCTGCGAGTAGCCGACCTCGGCCACACAGCGCATGGCGGCCGTGATGATCCGGCGGCGGGTCTCCTCGCTGTCCGCCCCCACCGGGCGGCCCAGCTGAGTCACTTGTCGTCGCGGCGGCGTGTTCGGGTGCCGATCCGAATGCGCCAGGTCCGCTTCCGCCGGGTCAGGTAGTAGTCAGCGCTCATACTCTCGCCGAGCCGCCAGCCGCGCCACCGCGCCAGCAGGCACAGGCCTGAGCCGACGGCAATGCCCGCCAGCTCACCCAGCGGCGCCAGACCGTAACGGGAGAGCAGCACCACGGTGGCGCTTGCCGCCACCGCGGGCGTCGCGTACAGGGTATTGCCGCCGAAGATCGCCGGAGTGCTGTTCACCGCCAAGTCGCGCAGCGCTCCGCCGCCGACGGCGCTGATTGTCCCGAGCAATATTGCTGGGAGCCACGACAATCCGGCGCCTAAGGTCTTCTCCGCGCCGGCCACCGCCCAGGTGCCCAGCGCCAGCGCATCGACCACCGGATAGGTCAACGACCACAGCCGGGCGCGCAGCGGGATCAAAAATGCGATCGCCGCTCCCGCCAGGGCAACCACGACGTAGAGCGAGTCCGTCAATGCCACCGGCGGCCCGTGCTGCAGCAGGGTGTCGCGAATCAGGCCGCCGCCCAGTCCGGACAGGATCGCGAGCGCGACGAATCCCACTGGATCCATGCGGAATTCGCGGGCCACGACACCGCCAAGCACGGCATTGACGAACACACCGGCCAAGTCGATTGCGCGCGAGAATTCCCCCAACGCGAGGTTCACGGCCGCTCACCTCCGGAATTACCTGGACGGTCACAAATATATTCGACGATGTACTGCGCCCGCGGCCGAAGGGTGGGCAACTATGCGAGCGAAGACACAGCTGGGCCGCCCCGTCGGCGCCAGCGGTGAACAGACCCGTCGGCGCATCATCGTCGCGACGATGAAATGTGTCGCCGAGGTCGGCTACGCAAAGGCGACGATCCGTGAAATCGCCCGCATGGCGAACATGACCAGTGCCAGCCTCTACAACTACTTTCCGAACAAGTCCGAGCTGATCAAGGCGGCCATCGCGGCCAGAACCGACACGGCCATGCCCCGGCTGTGCCGGGCCGCACAACGCCCCGGCACTATCGTCGACCGGATCGAGGCCGTGCTCGAGGAATCCGGCCAATTGATGCGTGAGTACCCGGACCTGGCCGCGTTCGAGTTCGCGATCCGGGCGGAAACCGTTGCGGCGCGACGGACCTCCCGCGGCCGACCGGAGAACCCGGGGTTCGAGGCGTTCCGCGGGATCATCGAGGGCGTCGTCGAGGACGCCCGCCAGCGCGGCGAGCTCGGTGACCATCCGGACTCGCGGGCCGTCGTCGCGGCGATCTACGCGCTCGTCTACGGACTGACAGAGGTGGCGGCCACATTGCCGTCCGAGGAGTACCACGCCGCACTGGCCTCGGCGAAAGTACTGGTCAGAGGCGCTTTGTTCGATCAGCCGACGGCATCTCCTTGATACGATCAAGTGATTGATTATAGAGTCGACGCACGAAGATCGGAGTCGGGATTTGACCGGGGCTGTCGGGTACGCGTTCGACGTCGATGCGCTGCGGCGCAAGTACGCCGAAGAACGCGCGCGCCGGCTGCGGCCCGACGGGATCGACCAGTACGTAGAGATCGCCGGTGACTTCGCGCGGTTCGCCGAAGATCCCTGGGTCGACCAGGAATTCGTCCGCGAGCCCCGCACCGACGAGGTCGACGTCGCGATCGTGGGGGCCGGCTTCGGCGGGCTGCTGACCGGGGCGCGGCTGCGTGAGCTCGGCGTGACGAGCGTGCGGCTGATCGACCGGGCGGCCGATGTGGGCGGCACCTGGTACTGGAATCGCTACCCGGGCATCGCCTGCGATGTCGAGTCCTACGTGTACATCCCGCTACTGGAAGAACTCGGCTACATGCCGGTGGAGAAGTACGCCAAGGGCGCGGAGATCTTTGCCCACTGCCAGCGCATCGCACATCGATACGACTTGTACCGCGACGCATGCCTGCGCACCGACGTGCAGGAGATTCGTTGGGATTCAACGCAATCGCGGTGGATCATCCGCACCAACCGGGGCGACGAGATGCGGGCCAAGTTCGTCTCGATGGCAAACGGATATCAAGCCAAACCTAAATTGCCCGGCATTCCCGGCCTCGGATCGTTTCGCGGCCACACCTTCCATACCAGCCGCTGGGATTACGGCTACACCGGCGAGAAGCTGGAGAACCTGGCCGGCCTGCGCGTCGGGATCATCGGCACCGGCGCGACCGCGGTTCAGTGTGTGCCGCATCTCGGCGCGGCCGCGCAGCATCTCTACGTCTTCCAGCGCACGCCCTCGTCGGTCGATGTGCGCGCCAATGCGGCCACGGATCCGCAGTGGGTCAACACATTACGGCCGGGATGGCAGCGCGAGCGCATCCAGAACTTTCAGATTCTGACCGCCGGCGGGCACGCCTCGGAGGATCTGGTCGCCGATGCCTGGACGAGTATCACCCGCAAGCTGCCGGTGATGCGTCATGACCGCGACGGGTCGGTGGACCCTGAACAGCGTGGCCGCGACATCGAGCTCGCGGACTTCGCGAAGATGGAGGAGATCCGGGCCCGGGTCGACGGGATCGTGGCCGACCGCGCCACCGCCGAGGCGCTCAAACCCTGGTACGGCTACTTCTGCAAGCGCCCCTGCTTCCACGACGACTATCTGCAAACCTTCAACCGCGACAACGTGACATTGGTCGACACTCGCGGCCGCGGCATCGACCGCATCATCGAGTCCGGCGTCGTCGTCGACGTCGTGGCCTACGAGCTCGACTGCCTGATCTTCGCAACGGGATTCGAAGTCGGCACCGACTATAGCCGTCGCACCGGCTTCGAGCTGATCGGCCGCGACGGCGTGAGCTTGACGCAGCGCTGGAGTGACGGCGTACGCACCTTCCAGGGCTTGTGCGCCAACGGTTTCCCGAACTGCTTCATCGAAAGCATCTCCCAGGCGGGCTTGACGGTGAACTTCCCCTACCTGCTTGACGTCCAAGCCGGCCACGCCGCGTGGATCATCGCGTGGGCCCTGGAACACGGCGCCACCGAGGTCGAGGCCTCTCCGACCGCCGAAGCCGCCTGGGTCGACACGGTGGTCGCCCGCTCGACCGCGACCGCCGAGCGCGCCACGACCTGCACGCCCGGTTACTACAACCGCGAGGGCAAGGCGGACGCCAAGACCCGGCAGGGCAGCTTCTTCTTCGGCACCCCGACCGAATACGCCGACATCCTGGCGGCCTGGCGGGCCCAAGGAGACCTGGCGGGCCTCGACATTCGCCGGACCGGGCCGTGAAGTACCTGCTCGGCCGGGCCCGCGCGACGACCCGGCGGCAGCGCTCACCGAGGGTGGCGATCATCGGCGCGGGCTTCGGCGGGCTGGGCGCGGCGGTCGCACTGCGCCGGGCCGGCATCGACGACCTGGTCATCCTCGAGGCCGGCGATGGCGTCGGCGGCACCTGGCGGCGCAACACCTATCCCGGCGCCGCGTGCGACGTCCAGAGTCACCTGTATTCGTTCTCGTTCGCGCCCAATAAATCCTGGAGCCGAACCTATGCGCGGCAGCCCGAGATTCTCGCCTACCTGGAGTCGGTGGCCGACGATTTCGACCTGCGCCGCCACCTGCGCCTCGAGACCAGGGTGCGCTCCGCGGTATGGAACGCGGATACCTGGAGCTGGGAGTGCCGGCTGGAAAGTCAAGGCCGCACCAGCACGCTGACCGCGGACATGGTGGTCTGCGCCATCGGTCTGTTCGGGTCGTTGAAGCTTCCGGATATCGCGGGCCTGAACGATTTCGACGGCTTCGTCATGCACTCCGCGGCGTGGGACCACGACCTCGCGCTGGCGGGCAAGAAGGTGGCGGTGATCGGCACCGGCGCCAGTGCGATACAGCTCGTTCCCGAACTGGCGAAGGCCGCCGCGCGGGTGACGGTTTTTCAGCGCACCCCACCATGGATGGTTCCCAAGGACGATCGCCCTTACAGTGCGCACGAATTGGCGCAATTCCGGCGCAATCCGCTGGCGGTGCGCCACGCCCGCTGGCAGATCTGGAAGCTACTGCACGACAACACCGCGACCTTCGCCGACGACCCAGTCGTCACCGTCCGCAACCAGATCGCCACGTCATTTCTGGAGCGCACAGTGGCGGATGAGACGCTGCGCCGTGCGCTCACGCCGGACTACCCGTTCCGGTGTAAGCGGGTGCTGCTCGGCGACGACTACTACCGGGCGTTGCAGCAAGATCACGTCGCGCTCGTCACCGAACCCATCGACCGGGTCACCGCGACATCGGTCGTCACCACCGCGGGCGACGTCGTCGACGTCGACGCGATCGTGCTGGCCACGGGATTCGAGACGTCGCACTACCTGTCGGGCATCGACGTGGTCGGAGCCGGCGGGCAGCTCCTGCACGAGCGGTGGGGCGACGATCCCACCGCGTATCTCGGCGTGGCCGTCAGCGGCTTCCCGAATTTCTTCATGCTCTACGGCCCCAACACCAACCAGGGTGGCAACTCGATCGTCTACATCCTGGAGGCCGGCGCGCGACTGGTAGCCAGCGCGGCGACCCGGCTGGCGCGGCGGGGCGGTTACCTCGATGTGCGCCCAGAGGCTGAAAAGAGCTACAACGACCGGCTTTCCGCCGATCTGGAGCGCACCATCTGGACCAAATGCGATAGCTACTTTCGGTCGCCCAGCGGCCGGATCGTCACCCAATGGCCCTACACCGCACTGGAATACGCGCGCCGGACTTGGCGGCTACGATCCCGGGACTGGCAGCACCGCACCGGATTCGCTTCGGCCGACCGCCTAGATGCCGAAATCGATTACCCCGCGGATCAGTTCACCGGCGGCTAGCGCGGAATAGGCATCGTTGATCTCGTCGAGCCCATAGCGCTTGGTGATCATCTCGTCGAGGAGAAGCTGTCCCGACTCGTACAGTGTGGCCAGTAACGGAATGTCGCTCTTGGGATTGCAGGAGCCAAACACAGTGCCGCGCAACGACTTGTTCATCAGGATGAACTCTTGCAGTGTCAGGTCGATCGAACTCAGGGCCGGCGCCGGCAGTCCGGTGAGTACGCACGTGCCGCCCTTGCGAGTCAGCGCCAGCGACGCCCCGACGTCGGCCGCGCCGATCATCGCGGGAGAGACGATCACCGCATCGGCCATCACGCCGCGGGTCAGTTCCCGCACCTGATCGATCGCCCCGGCAGCCGTGGCCGCGTGGTGCGTCGCTCACCGGCCCGCTGCTGTACTTGGCGCGCGCGTCGCCGCGGCCCGTGAATGCAATGCCGCTAGCGAATCCTCGCTTACCGCCGTCGTCCAAACATGTTTCGACGACTTGCAACTGGTGATCGACCTTCGGCAGTAGCGGCTAGCGCGCGGGATCCTCGGCGACCTCGATCTCGCCGGCGTCGGCCGCAGCGCGCAGTTGATGGAAGTCGTCGAGGGATTTGTCCGCGTACGCGTAGGACCATTCGGCGACGGCTTCGTGCACCGCGTCGCTGGTTCCGACGTACCCGCGCAGGATCGAGGCGTTCGCGCTTTGGGCGTGCGCCCGCGCCAGCAGCACGGCGCACGCGCTGACGTAGTCGGAGAAGGTGGAAGGCGACATGCCTTCGGTCTCGATGGTGCCCTTCATGTCGTGGAACTGACGAACGTAGTAGTCGCGGCCGTCTTTGCGAGTCGATCCGAGGAACACATCCGACATGGCCTGCAGGATCTGCTGGCCGTCGGTCACCCGCACCCCCTGGCCGTTGGCTTCGATCGCCGCGGTCAGGCTCTCCGGCTGGCGCCAGCCGCCGTATTCGTCGAGCACCGACCGGGTTGCCTCCTTGATCTGCAGGATCAATGGCGTGTCGTTCGGGCCCACCAGGATGACCAGGTAGCAACGCGTACCGACGCTGCCGACCCCGACCACCCGTAGTGCGACATCGGTGACCCGGAAGTGCGAGAGCAGCAGCGCGATATCCGCCGGCACCGCGGTCAAGTACTCCTGGATCGATGCCACCAGGAAGGCCTCGACGTCCTCGTCGACGTGCTGCAGGACCGGGGGTGCTTCCCGCAGGCGCGGAGTACCGTCGGGCCCAATCTCGGTGATCTGCTTGAAGACTCGCGCCGATGTGCGGCTGCGGGCTCGGGAGATCGTCTTCTGGATCACCGCCTGCAGGCCCTTGGAGACCGTCCCGGTGTAGTGCTCGGGTTCCACTCGCAGGTAGTACCGCTCCAGAACGTCCATCTCCTCGAGCATCGACTCCAGGCTGCGCTGATAGCGCACGAGCGCCTGCTCGACACAGCGGCTGATGGCCTTGGCTGGGTACCCGGCATGGCGGCCCCCGATGACCGCACCGGTGATCAGGCGCTTGACGTCCCACTCGGCCGGAGCCACCGCGGCCTCGTCGAAGTCGTTGAGGTCGAAAACGATCGAGCGGTGCGGGGCGGCGTACAAGCCGAAGTTGGAGACGTGCGCGTCGCCGCAGCACATGATTTCGATCCCGCTGGTGGGGCTGGCGGCGAGATCGGCTGCCATTACCGCCGCCGAACCTCGGTAGAAGGAGAACGGGTCAGCAAGCATTCGGGCGAATCGCAGGGGAACGAGTTCGCTTAGCCGCCCGGCATTTTGGGCGACGAGAATCTCCGTCGCGGACCGCGCCGAGGGAGTCAGCTGCGCGAGCGAGCGCCGCGGGACCGTCTTGCGCAGCGCCCGACCGCGGGCCACATCCTCACCCGGAACTTCGATCTCGATCAGGCGGTCACGCAATGCCCGCTGCGGCATCTGCTCAGCATACCTAGCGCGCGCATTTAGCGTCAGACTGATTCTCAACGCTGTCATGACGTGGCCTTTTGATTAGCATCGCTGAAAATGCTGGGGCCAGGCGCATCGTCTGGAGATTGTTTTGAGAGGAACGCCTACCGATGGTGGAAACGCCTCCGCCCGAGCGCGTCCGTACCCGTCGGCGTATTCCCTGGCTCAACGTCATTGGCGTGGTCGCAATCGTTTTCGCGGCGACCGCCCTGGTGGTCAAGAATGTTCCGCAGGCAGGATCCAACCAAATCCTGAACGTCTCATATGACCCGACCCGCGAGCTGTATGCGGCGATCGACAAGGCGTTCATCCCGCAGTACCGGACGCGGACCGGCGTCACCCTGGACATCAAGGAGTCGCACGGCGGTTCGGGCCGCCAACTCAGGAGTGTCCTCGATGGCACTCAGAAGGCGAGCGTGGTGTCGCTGGCGTTGATCAGCGATATCCAGACGTTGAGCAAGCACGGACTGATCGCGCCCGACTGGCGGCAGCGCCTGCCGAACAATTCGGTGCCCTACACGTCGACCGTCGTCTTCGTGGTCCGCAACGGCAACCCGAAGGGCATTCACGACTGGCCCGACTTGGTCAATGCCGGAGTGTCCGTGGTGTCACCGAACCCGCGCAGCTCCGGCAACGGGCAGCTGAGCGTCCTGGCGGCTTGGGGTTCAGTGACCACTCGCGGCGGCACCCCGGCCCAGGCGAAGGCGTACGTGAAGTCACTACTGCAACACGTGGCGGTATCCACGCCGGAGCGCGCAGTGCGGGCGACAGCTTCACCCTGGCCAAGATCGGTGACGTGCAGCTGACGTGGGAGAACGAGGCGCTGCGTGAGGTCGCGGCCAACAAGGACGAACTCGAGATCGTCTATCCACCGGTCAGCATCCTGGCCGAGCCGGCGGTGGCCTGGGTCGACGCCAACCTCACCGAGCCGAAGACCGCGGCCTATGCCAAGGCGTATCTGGAGTATCTGTTCACCGATGCCGGGCAGGAGCAGGCCGCGCAATTCGGCTATCGGCCGTTCAAGCCGGAGATCCTCGCCAAACATGCCGACCGGCTGCCCCCGCTCGCGCTCTTCGGAATCGGTGAGATCGCCAAGGACTGGAGCGATGCGCGCGAGCAGTTCTTCGGCAGCAACGGAATCCTCGACACGATCTCGGGCCCGCCCGCCGCGGTGTCGGGGACCTAGCGGAAGACGTGGCCAAAGTGAGCTTCGTGAATTACGACTCGGTGAAAGGTCGGCATGACGTTATTGCCGGCCTGACCGTCGCCGCCATCTCCTTTCCTCAGGCGATGGCCTATGCGCTGATCGCCGGGGTCGATCCCCGGTTCGGGGTGTACTCGGCAATCGTCGTCACGATCGTCGCCTCGATTTTCGGGTCGTCCTCGCATCTGATCAACGGGCCGACCAGCGCCATATCGCTGCTGGTTTTCACCGCGCTCGCCTTCATCGATTCGGAAAACAGCACCCAACTGTTCGAAGGGCTGTTCCTGCTGGCCGTCCTGGTGGGCGTGTTCCAGATCGTGATCAGCTTGTTCAAGCTCGGCAACCTGACCCGCTACATTTCCGAGTCGGTCATCATCGGTTTCATGGCGGCCGCCGCTTTTCTGCTGGCCGTGGGGCAGCTGGGCAATGCCCTGGGCGTGCGCGACAAGGGCAACGGGCACATGCAGGTGTTGCACCGGGTGTGGCTGACCCTGTCGCACGGCGATCTCGTCAACTACCGCGCCGTGGTATTGAGCACGGCGGCAGTGGTTTTGGCGGTTGTGTTGCGCAAGCTGGTGCAGCGGTACGTTTGGCCGCAGATCGACATGCTTGCGGTGCTGGTCGTCACCTCGGTGATCGCCTACATTGCGGGGTGGTCGATTCCTGGGGCCGGTGGACATACCGCGGTGTCGGTGGCCGCCAAGATCCCGCGCAGCCTGCCCAGCGCACATGTGCCCGAAGTCCACACCGAGTTCCTGCCACACCTTTCCACTGGCGCGCTGGCGATCGCCTTCGTCGGCATCATCGAGGCGTTGTCGATCGCCAAAGCCATTGCCTACCAAACCCGGCAGAAGATCGACTACAACCGGCAGATCATGGCCGAAGGCTCGCCAACCTCGCCGGCGGCTTCTTCCAAAGCCTGCCGGGCTCGGGCTCGCTGTCGCGGTCGGCGATCAATTTTCAGGCGGGTGCCAAAACGCGATTCTCCGGGATCGTCTCGGCCGCAACGGTTGCCGCCGCGCTGCTGTTGTTCGCTCCGCTCTTGCGTTACGTGCCGCAGCCGGCACTCGCGGGCCTGCTGCTGGTGACGGCGGTACGGCTGGTCGACTTCAAGCGCCTGATCTACACGGTCAAGGCATCGCGTTACGACGCGGGTCTGGTGATCGTTACCGCGTTCACCGGGGTGGCGATCGATCTCGACAAATCGGTCTTGCTCGGTGTGGTCCTCTCCATCCTGTTATTCGTGCCGCGCGCGGCCAAGCTGAAGTCCCGGGAACTCATCGTCGCACCCGAACGTGTTGTCCGCGAGCGCATTTCAGGCGAGGATACCGATCCGTTGGTCGTCATCTATGACCTGGAAGGCGAGCTGTTCTTCGGCGCCGCACCGGAATTGGATCGCTACCTGGCCGAGATCAGCAAGCGGATCGCGGATGACGACATCAAGTTCGTGGTATTGCGGCTCAAGCGGGTCCGCCACCCCGATGTCGTGTGCATCGAGCGAATCGAGCATTTCCTGCGAGAAGAGACCGGACGCGGCGTGACCGTGCTACTCGCCGGCGTGCGTCCCGACACCCTCGCGGTGCTGAACAACGTCGGATTCCAAAGTTGGTTCACCGCAGCGCATGTCTTCCCCGAAGAGGACGAGGATTTCTCGGCGACACTGAAGGCGGTGCGTTACGCCCACAACCAACTCGCTGACCTGAAACTGAGGAAGCCGACCCCGATCGCGCACGAGCTCACGAACTTCTACTACCTCGTCTAGCCGCCCGCGGCTACCCTGGACCGCTCGGTCATCGAGGCGATCACGCCGCCGTCGTTGAGGATATCGGTGCCGGTGAGGTAGCCCGCCTTGGCACTGGCGCAGAAGGCGAGCAGCTCTGCCATCTCCTCCGGCTTGCCCCAGCGTGGAACTGCGGCATTGGCCACCATCGCGCCGGCGCCGGCCTGCTCCTCGAGCCGGCCCATCTCGGTGTCGATCGACCCCGGAGAAACCGAGACGATGCGCAATCCGCGCGCGTTGAAGCGCTCGGCCTGCGACTGGCTGTACCACTTCACGAAGCTCTTGCTCAAGGCGTACGCCAGACCCGAACGAGCCTCCTCGGGAGCGATGTCGCAGGCGGCCACCATCGCGTCCGCGAAAGCGCCGATATCCTCGAACGCCAGCGGGAATCGTGCTGTCGGAATCATTTCCGCGGGCAACATGTGGGCCGCCATCGATGCCACGTTTACGATCACCGAGCCTTCGCCGGCCGTCGCGTGGAACACCTCGTTGACGTTGACGGTGCCAACCGCATTGGTCCGCATCACATAGTCGGCAGAGCCCATGCTCGGGCTCACCCCCGCGGTGTGGATGACCGACGCGAGCGTCCCGAGACGTTTCGCGGTGTCGAGCAACCCGGTGACCGCGCGCCGGTCGGTGACGTCGCAGTTGACGACCGCGGGATCCATCCCGAGTTCTTTCAGGGTTGCGGCCGCGTCGTCCAGCCGTTCCTGCCTGACGTCACACAGGACGAGGGTGTGGTCGCGGCCGACGATCTTGGCCGTGGCCAGACCCATACCGCCCGCACCGCCGGTGATCACCGAGACTCGATTCATACCTGGACGGTATACGCAGCCCGGCGAACAGTCGGTGAGTCCTACCTCGGCAGCGCGGACTCCTCTTCCAGGTGGTGCGGATGACCGGCGTGCCGGACCGCTGTCCCCAGGAACGGCGCCTGCAGAGTGGCGGCCAGGTAGTGGCGGTTGACGATCAGTGCGCCGATCGCGATCATGGCGTAGATCCCGCAGAGCACCAGCCGCTCCGGGGTCGAGGTCAGCGGGAACTGAATGATGAACAGTCCCAGCAGCGTCCACGCGGCACCCCGGCGGAAGCGCAGCGCCAGGATCAGCGCGACACCCATCAGCGTCTGGCTGGCCGTGAGCAACACTTCCTCGAGCTGGCGAGAGTCGAGCTCGAGGGAGAAGCCGCCACCACCCAGCAGATGGGCGACCGGCAGCGACCCGATCAGCAGCGTCCACTGGTTGACCTTCGACGAGATCAGCGTCGCGATGGCCGCGGTGCCCTTGCCGCGGGAGGCGAAGATGGTCGCGATGATGAACTCGGGCGCTTCGGAGGCCAGCGGCGCCAGCCACTGCACCAGTAGGAACCGGTCGATGCCCAGCTCGGTGCCGGCCGCGACCAGATTGTCGGCAAAGGGCTTGGCACACAGCAGGATCACCGCCCCGGACACCGCGAACAGGCTGACCACGACGACGCGGCGGCTGCGGTCCGAGAGTTCACCCAGGGCGGCGGCGGTACCGATCAGGTCGGGTTCTTCGACGTCGCCGTGGCTGACCTTGTACAGGTAGAAACCGAACCAAGCCAGCAGCGCCAACCCCAGGCCGAGGTGGATTTCACCGGCCGCCGGTATGGCGAAGGCGACGATGCCGGCGATCAGTAGGAAGCCGAGTTCGACGCGATTGGCGGGCTGCAGCGTCAGTCCGGTGGTCTTACCGGCGCCGGCCCGCCGCGCGGCCACGACGCCGATCAGCACCACGACCGGCCAGCCCAGGCCCATCAACAGGCGGTTGGAGCCGGTCATGTTCGCCGCCGCGTACTGGGTGTACTCCGCGTTATGGCCCGAGACGAACGCGTAGTACAGGTCCACGGCGTATTCGGGCAGCACCGCGACCAGGGCGAGTACCGCGACCGCCAGCCCGCCGGAGACGTCGATCTGCGCCGCCTCGGCGGCCCACGCCAGCAGGAAGCTGGCCGACACGACCGCGGCGCCGAAGATCAGCAGCGCGACAACAGGGTCTGGATGCAGGCCGATGACGCGGACCACCACCGCGGGGGCGATGAGCATCGCGGTGATCAGTGCCGAACGGAAGAGTGTGCCCCGCGGCGCGTGTGACGCCGTCGGCACTGTGGCGACGGGGCTGTCAGTGGCGAGCATCGTCATCCTTCACTCTGCCGATCACGAGTGGCTACTTGGCTCGCGGCCGTGGCTTGACCTGCCCGCCAAAGGTACCCCGATTTCCTCGTGTCCAGCAACGTTATGACGATGCCAAGCGACGTCGTTCAAACGTCTATATTTGCTGGATAGAGCACCCAATTTCGAATGTTAGGCCCAGCTAACTTCAGATTGCGGCAAACCAATCTAGGGGCCTTCCGGGGACTCCGCCGGCGTCGGGATGGGGTCGGCCAACCAACGGGCGAGTCGGCGACCCAGTCGAGGCATGTCCACACCCACTACGACGCATTGCTGGAGCTCCGGCCTCACCCGACGCCCGACGGGGTCCCCGACGTCGGCCGAGCGGCTAGCGATCCGGCCCCATAGCCGCGGCAGCGGCCTGGGTGAACAGTTCGACGACCTGCCTACGGGTCAGTGAAGCGATCATCTGCAGGGCGGCACGCATGTCTTCGCCGACCATCCAGGTCGGCCCGTTGGTCAGGTTCGCGAATGCCTCGGCGATGACGTCGTCCACCGACGCGGCATCCACGGGAAGGCCGTCGGGCGCACCGAGGTGGCCGCGGCGGTATTCGAGTTCGCGTAATGCGGGCGTGTTGGTCTTGCCCAGAATGAGGCCCAGGACGTCGACGCCCTTGTCGTGCAGCTCGGCCCAGAGCGCTTCGGCGAAGACCATGTCGAACGCCTTCGTGGCGCCGTAGGCCACTATGTTGGGTGCCCCGGCCAACCCCGCGCCCGACCCGAAGATGACGATGCCGCCACTGCCCCGCTTCACCATCGCCGGCGCGAAATGATGGCACAACTGCATCGGCACCATGCAGTTGCGTTGCACCATCGCCTCGGCCGCTCCGATCGGATTGTCAAGGAAGGGCGCGTAATTCGGGTCCGCACCGGCGCAGTACACCAGGAAGCCGATCTCCAGATCGCTGGTTGCTTCGGCGACTCTGGTGGCCACGTCCGGCGCCGTGAGATCGATAGCGAGAGTTCGGGTTTGGGCACCGGTGCGGGATTCGATCTCGGCGGCAACTGAATCGAGCACCTTCGGCCGACGAGCCAGCAGCACAACGTTGACGCCGCGCTCGGCGAGTCCCGCGGCGAACGCCGCACCCACGCCGTCGGACGCGCCGGCGATCAGCGCCCATGGCCCGTATTTGGCTGCGAATGTCATGTGTCGCTCCGTTGCTGGCCGAACGTCGCGATGCGGACCTGGGTGAAGCGGCGTCGCGCAATGCGCCAGCCGTCGGCGGTCCGGACGATCACGTCGTCGTAGAAGCCCCAGGCATTGACGCCGGATTGGTTGTCGCCGAACATGATTACCGCGTCGATGTAGGTTCGTGCTGTTGCCTTGTCGCCGTCGAGCGTGATCGCCTGGTTGGACAACCGATGCAGGGTGTGACCGGCCATCGCGTGCGTCTTGTCCATGAATTCGGTGACTTCGTCCACGCCGTGCCAGGTGCCGATCTCGCCGTAGTCGAGTTCGCAATCGTCGGTGAACACGGTGCGGAACAGCGGCCAGTCGCGACTGTCGATCCCGGTGGCGTAGCGCACCAGCAGATCGCAGATGTCCTGACGGTCGTCTCGTTCGGTCATGCCTGCCTTAAGTCGAGCCCGATCGCCCTGCACCGATGACGATGGCGATCTCACCCAAAACCACAGCACGCAAAGCGCCTGCCCCGATTTCTCGAATAATCGAGTAATTCTGTCGAATGTTCGTTATAACTGTAGGAATCCGGTCTCAAAGGAGTCAAGCCATTCGCGGATCTACCTCGGCGCCTACTGCGCGGGTACTCGACGTTGTCGAGTTGCTGGCGCGGTCTCCAAATACGCGAATGCGCTTCTCCGACATCGTGCGCGAGCTCGACCTGACGCAGGGGACGGTGCACGCGACCCTCAAAACGCTGTGCGATCGCGGCTGGGCGAGCCGGGACCCCGTCGCCAAGACCTTCTCGCTGGGACCGGCACTCGCCGTGGTGGCGGCGCGGATGGACACCGCCCGGCCGTTGGCGCACGCCGCACGGTCCGCGGCGGTGCGACTTTCCGGCGAGTTCGGCTACGCCGGCTCGGTGGTCGAGCGGTTCGGCGATTCGTTGGTAGTCACCGCTTTTGAGGGCGATCCCGCTACCCAGCCCGCCGGGATACCCGGCGATCAGATCCCGTACGCGCCGCCGTTCGGCGTCGCCTTCGCCGCCTGGGACACCGACGAAGAGCAGCGTGCGTGGATTCGTCGCGGCACGGGCGGCAATGCCGACCGGATCCAGCGCCTGGAACACATCTTGGCCCGCAGCCGCGAGCGCGGGTTCGACGTCGACTGGACCACGCCCGCGCTGGCCGAGGCCGTCCGGGTGGTCGGCACGTTGGACAGCAACGAAATGCCGACCCCGGTGCGCCACATTCTGGACCAGCTGCTCGTCGAGTTCACCACCATCGGCTTTGTGTCTGACGACAACCCGGGCCGCCGCAAACAGCCCGTCGTGACCATCGCCGCGCCGGTGTTCGACCACCGCGGCCACGTCGCCCTGATGCTTGCCGTGCACCCGTTGTCGCCGCTCAGCGCCCGGCAAATCCAGGTGGTGGGCAACAAGCTCACCGCGGAAACCACGGCCATCAGGGAAGCACAGCAGCATCCGCCGGTAGTGGACCTCGAGGAACGCAGCCGTTCCAGAGTGGCCCGCTAGGTTTCCCCGTACCCGGGTGCCGGAATGTCGAACGCATTGAGCGTCACCGCGACCATGGCGAAACAGCCCACCAGAAAAGCGATCTCGGCAGCCCCGGTTTCGCCGAAGCGTCTCACGGCGCAGCGGTACGTCGTCGCGGCAAGAATGCCGCCGCGGTTGAGCGCGGCGGCCATGTCGTATGCGGCCTGTTCTTCGTCGGTCAGATCGCCCGGGCGTTCTCCGGCGGTGATCGTCGCGATCTTCTGTTCAGACAACCCGGCGCGTTGGGCGAAATACTCATGTCCGTCGATCGCGTAGTGGGCCCCGAACTTTGCAACCGTGACCAGGATGACCAATTGGTGGACACTGCTGGGCAGCACGCTGTGCTCCCACAGCGACCTGTTGAACGCCCAAGCCGGCGAACCGAATTGGGGAAAGTGGAGCCAACCGTTGAATGGGCCGATCAGCGCGCCATCGCCACGGCGTGCGACGAATTCGCCAAAGCCGCTGTCGATTACGGCGCGCATGTCGGCGTAGAGGGCTTGCTGCGTGACGCTCAAATTGGTCGGTGGCAACGGGGGAAGTCGCACTGTCGTTGCTCCTCAAGCGATCGCGGCGGTTTAGCCCAGCTAATCGCCGGTGGGCCGGCGAGTCCACGACGTAACTCCGATCACTATTAAGTTGCGCTTCCTACTGCAGGTAGACCGACCTAAGCTCGTTGCATGGAACTGCGGCAGCTGCGCTACTTCGTGGCGGTCGCCGAGGAGTTGCACTTCGGGCGGGCGGCCAACCGGATACACATTTCGGGACCTGCTCTGTCACAGCAGATCATCGCACTTGAACGTGAATTGGGGGCCGACCTGTTCGTGCGAGACCGGCGCAGCGTCCGGTTAAGTGAAGCTGGACGCACCCTGTTACCGGATGCACGCATGATGCTGGCCCTGGCCGATGATGCCAGGAATCGACTGCAGCGGGTGGCGGCCGAGAGTGTTCCGGTGCGGCTCGGCTACGTCAGCTGGCTACCCGATGACATCGCCACCGTGCTGGGATCGGCGGTGTCACTACGACTCGATGAATGGGTGCTGCCGTCACACGTGCAGGCCGATCGCGTCGCGGAGGGCACCCTGGAGTCGCGCTGACCTGGGTAACCGCGCAGCAGGCAAAGGAGCGCGGACTAACGACATACCTGGTGCGCGCGGAGCCGCTGCACGCGGTACTGCCGAGCGTAAGCTCGGCTGATCCCATTGCAGCACGGCATCTTACGGTTCTGCTCGACGCCGACGAGTCGGCCTGGTCCTCCTGGAACCGTTTCGCGGGGCAGTTCGCGGCCGCAACCGGAGCGCGCGTCGTACGGATCGACGATGGCGGCATCACCGGCGACGCGTTCTACGTGCACGTGCGCCGGATCGCGGCTGCGGTTCTCGCTTCGCCCAAGCGGCACAACGCAGTAACACCACCCAGCCTGGGTCAACGGCCCGTTGCGGATCCGGTACCACTCTGGACCTGGTCACTGGTGCACCGCGAAACCGAGGACCGGGTCGGCGTGTTCCAGGTGGTGGATGCGCTGCTGAAGCTGGCGGACACCCGGCATTTCCGGACGCCGCCGGCCGACCGATGGTGGATCCCTTCCGACGACCCCCACAGACGCGTGCTCGACGCTGCTGAGCAGCGGTAGGAAGCTCACCCGAACACACGTAGGCGATAGGTTCTGGACGGTTGATCGCCGCCGCGCTTGAGTGGGATTCAGTAGCGGAAGGACGAGATGTCATGGGGCACGGCTATGTTGTGGACGATCTTGCCGAGTTCGTCGTCGGTGCCCAGTCAGCCGATCTGAGCGAGCACCCACGGGCATTGCTCAAACGTAACGTGCTCGACAGCATCGCCTGTGCCGTCGGCTCGCTCGACGGCGAACTCATTGCGACGATCCGAGAGCACACCGACCAGTTCAGCAGCCGCGCCTCGGCGACGCTCGTCGGCGGCGGCCGCGCCTCGGTGGACCAGGCCGCGTTCTTCAACGCCGTGCTGGTGCGCTATCCCGACCTGCTCGACACCTACCTGACCGTGGGCGGCCTGTGCCACCCGGCCGACAACTTCGGCGCCGTCCTGGCGGTGGCCGAGCACGTCGGCGCCACCGGAGCCGATTTCCTGCTCGCCCTCGCCGTCGCCTACGAGATCCAATGTCGGCTTAGCGCACGGGTTCCCGTGATGGCGCGTGGTCTCAATCATGCGCTGCAGCTAGCGATGTCGGTCGCGGCCGGGTCTGCGAAGTTGCTCGGGCTGGACGCCGAGCGCACCGCGCACGCCATCGCGGCGGCCGTCGCCGATAACGTCTCCCTCGCCGCGGTCCACGCCGAACCGGTGTCTAACTGGAAGGGCATCTCTCCGGCCATCACCGGCATGCGCGCGGTGTACACGACGATGTTGGCCGGCCGCGGCATCACCGGACCCAAGTCATTGTTCGAAGGGCCGGATGGGCTGGTCCAACTCTTCGATCAGCCAATCGATTTCAACACCGCCGACCGCGCACTCGCGGCGGTCGAACAGACCTACCTCAAGCAGTACTGCGCACTGATCCACGGACAGGCCATCATCAACGCGCTGTTAGCGATTCGGGCCGACAACGGTCTGCGCGGCGACGACGTCGAGCGAGTGAGGATCGAGGTCTTTCAGACCGCCTACGACATCGCCGGCGGGGGAGTCTACGGCGACAAGGATCGTCCGCGGACCAAGGAGCAGGCCGACTACAACCTGAAGTACCTGGGCGCCGTCGCGCTGCTCGACGGTGGGGTGGGCCCCGAACAGCTGGAGAACGAACGGGTGCTGCGCGACGACGTGCAGGAGTTGCTGGCGCGGGTCGACGTCGTCGCCGCGGCCGACCTGACCGCCGACTATCCGCAACGCACCGCGACGCGGGTGCACGTCCAGACGTGTGACGGACGGGAATTCAACCGCGAGGAAAGCGATTACGAGGGATCGCCGACCCGGCCGATGACGTGGGATCGGGTCGTGGACAAGTTCGGCTGGCTCGCCGAACCGTTCTGCGACGACGCGCTGTGCACCGACATCGTCACCGCCGTCGACCGCATCGACGAGATCGCGGTCGCCGAGCTCACCGGACTGTTGGACGCGGTGAGCCCGCAACCGCGGCGCCCGCGCAGCCGTCCGCGGTTCTGAAACCTGCGCGCCCTCTTGCGCCGTTTGCTGCCCGCGTTGAATGATCGGCCATGCGTAAAGATCGCGGCATCAACCGGTGGGAGCTCGTCACCTGCGCGCTAGCAGGACACGTCACGTATGCGCCGGAAGAGCAGGAACTCGCCGACCGGCTCAGCGGCACCACCGGACTCGGCGAAGTGTGGCGGTGCCTGCGCTGCGGGGAATTCGTGATCGGCGAACCGCACGGCAGCGGCCACGCCGAAGACGCTCCGATGATTGTGCGCGGCAAGGCTTTACGACAAGCCATCATCATTCGTGCGCTCGCGGTCGAACGCGTGTTCCGGGCGGTGGTGATCGCGCTGGCGGCGTATGCGGTCTGGACCTTCCGCGGCGCACGGGGATCCATCCAGGCCACCCTCGATCGCGACCTGCCGATCTTCCGCGCCGCCGGGTTCAACGTCGACCAGTTGACGATCGTGCACGAGCTCGAAAAGGCGCTGGCCGCCAAGCCTTCCACGTTGGCGCTGTTGACCCTGATGCTGACCGCCTACGCACTCATCGAGGTGCTCGAGGCCGTCGGCCTTTGGTTGCTCAAGCGCTGGGGCGAGTACTTCGCGGTGATCGCCACCGCGGTGTTCCTGCCGTTGGAGATCCATGACCTGGCCAAGGGCATCACGATGACGCGCCTAGTCACCTTCAGCATCAACATCCTCGCGGTGATCTACCTGGTGGTCTCCAAACGACTGTTCGGTGCGCGCGGCGGCCGCAAAGCCTATGACGAGGAGCGACGGGGCGAGCAGCTGCTCGACGTCGAGCGGGCCGCTATGACGACGTGACGTTCACGTCTTCGGGCTGATGAAAATACCCTCGGCTTCCACGGTGACACCGTCCTCGTCGGCGATGTGGCCGACGGAGAACGTCTTGACGCCCTCGGTGCGTTCGATACGGGCTTCGGCCCGCAGCGGACGGCCCAGCTCCGTACGGCGCCGGTAACGCACGGTCAGGGTGCCGGTATAGACGGGCCGATCCAGCTGGTGGGCCGTCGCACCCAGCACGTGGTCGAGGATCAGGGCGGAGACCCCGCCGTGCGTATGCCCCTGCGGGCCTTCATACGCCGCGCCGAGAGTGAACTCCGACCACACCAACCCGTCCGGTTCGTGATGGATCACCAGGGGTGGGGCGATGGGGTTGCGCAGACCGATCACCGCGTTCCCCCAGGCGATCGTGCGGCCGTCCGGAGTCACTTGTACGCCGAACGGCCCCGGCCGCACCGAGACGCTCAATTCGTCTGCGGCTCTGTCGATTTTGGCCTTGGCCGCCGCCACTGTCGCGGGGTCGGCTTCGCTGCGGATGCTGAGGTCGACGAGCCGGCGGATCGACTCGGCCAGCGGACCGTAGATCGATTCCAGCCGGTGGTGGTCGATGCAGAGCATTTCGTCGGACATATAGGCAACCTAACATTCCGCCTGCCGACGTACCGCCGGCGGATGTGGCAGACTGGATCTACCCAGCGTTGGGCTGAGGGGATTTCCCTTGTGGCAACATCATTTTCGCCAGCGTGAATCTAACCGCGTGTCGCCGCGCACCACGATGCCGTGGGCGCGACGGGCAAACCGACTTTGCGGCTTCGACCGGATTAGTGCTGGTCAGGACGATCCACGGATTGTGACCAGCGGGGCGGAACGCCTCGGAATGTGCGCCACGACACAAAGCGCATTAGCACTGCGTTTACCCACGCGCTGCACACTTGTAAAACAGCCGCGGTGGAATTGATGAGTCGGCTGTCTAGGCCGGCGGAGGAGGGGTCGTGACTGTGACAACACTGCAGACCTTGATCAATCAGAGCGCTACCAACATCGACGTAGTGGCCCCCATCAAAGCGCGCGCCTGTGAGGCGCTGAACCTTGTGCGTAGAAGCAAGTCACGCGGCCAGGGAGACGGCTCGCGCGTCATGCGCCGAGGTGCGGAGCGCTGCTGATCGACTGACCGTCGATACAATCGCCGGCGGTGCCAGCCTCGGCGATTGGAGTCCAAGTTGCGCGCGAGCGAATCACGGTGACAATCGGGGTCATTTGTGCAATCCCGCAAGAGTGGGCTTATCTGCGCAGCGTCTTGTCGGGAGCCGAGCGCAAAGAGATCGCACGGACGACCTTCGATACCGGAGAACTCGACGCACACCGGGTGGTGCTGGCCGCGGCCGGCATGGGCAAGGTCAACACAGGGCTGGTGGCGACATTGCTGGCCGACCGATTTGATTGCTAGACAATCGTTTTCACCGGGGTGGCGGGCGGCCTTGACCCGCGGCTGCATATCGGCGACATCGTGATCGCCGACCGGGTGGTGCAGCACGACTTCGGGGTCATCCAGGACGAGCGGTTGGCGCCCTATCAGCCGGGGCATGTCCCGTTCATCAACCCGACCGAGCGCTTCGGCTATCCGGTCGAACCCGCACTGCTCGATCGCGTCAATCGCCGCTTGGAGGGATTCGCCGTTGCGGCGCTGCCCCCGGAGGCGGGTGGCACGGGCCGGCCGCCTCGGATCACCACCGGCACCGTGTTGACCGGCGATCAGTACGTGCACTGCGACGCCACCCGCTCTCGGTTGCGCGACGATTTCGGCGGCCTCGCCGTCGAAATGGAGGGCGGCGCGCTGGCCCAGGTCTGCGAGGCATTCGGCATTTCCTGGCTGGTGATCCGCGCGCTATCCGACCTGGCCGGCACCGACTCCGGGCTCGACTTCAACCTCTTCGTCGAGGAGGTCTCGATCAGTTCGGCTCGCGTGTTGCTGCACCTGCTGCCGGCGCTGGGCTGAACGGGGTGCCCTGTCCGCCGCGTTGGCGTTCGCGCCGTCGCGCCCGTGAGGCCCGCAGATTGGCGACATTGCCGCACGTCTTGACGTTGCACCAGACGCCGCTGTTGTTCTTCGACCGGTCGTAAAAAGTCGATTCGCACGGGTCGTTATGACATTGCTTCAGTCGTCGCCAGGTGCCGGCCTGCTGGCTCAGCAGGATCTCGGCCCAGAGCGCCGAGGCCAGCCAGCGCCAGCCGCTGCCGGCGGGCTCCAGCCGCACCTCGCCGGTCTCGGACATCGCGAACGACGCGGAGATCGAGGCCCCGCCGCCATCCGGTTCTCCGCGCACCAGCCGCGTGATCGAGTCGCGCAGGGCGCGCAGCTTCGGCAGGTCCGCGTCTGTCACGGCGGGCGGTTCGGCGGGAACGCCACGCAACTCCGCCCAGGTCCGCACCGCCCGGGCCACCCAGTCGCGCGTCAGAGTCGTGTCGGCGAGCAGGTCGGGCTCGTGGACCGTGTTGAGGAAATCGTGAACAAACCCAAGACCGCCGGGCGCCGTCGCGAGTTCGAATCGGTGTGACGCAGGCCATGCAGACATATCCAAATGCTACTTGACTATGTCACGCGAAGCAATTAGCGTGACAGAAGCAAAGATATTTCACCTCAGTCAAGGAGTGCATCATGGTCAACATCAAGGGAGCGACGGTTGTGGTCACCGGCGGACAGCGCGGGCTCGGCAAGGCCATCGTGGACGAGTTTTTGAGCAGGGGCGCGGCCAAGGTCTACGCGACCGCCCGCTCCCCCAGGCCCAGCGACGACCCACGTGTCGTCAGTGTCGCGCTCGATGTCACCAAGGCGGATTCGGTTGCGGCGCTTGCTGTTGTGGCTGCAGACGCCGACATCGTGGTGAACAACGCCGGCGTCATCGGCGCGGCCCAACTGCTCACCAGTGACATCGAGGAAGCCCGCACGGTGTTCGAGACCAACTACTTCGGCGCACTGCGGGTGGCTCAGGCCTTCGCGCCGATCCTGGCCGAAAACGGTGGCGGGGCGCTGGTCGACATCAGTTCCATTGTGGCGTGGGTGGGCGGATTCGGCGGTTACGGTGACTCCAAGGCCGCCATCTGGTCGATGACCAACTCGCTGCGCATCGAACTGCAGAAGCAGGGCACCTTGGTAATGTCGGCCCACCTGAGCTACACCGACACCGATATGGCTGCCGAATTCTCCGTGCCGAAAAACGACCCGCGCGATGTTGCGCGGCAAATCGTCGACGGTATCCGCGACGGTGAGGTCGAGGTGCTGGCCGACGAGGACAGCCGCCAGGCCAAGGCTGCGCTGTCGCGCCCGGCCCAGCTGGTCGGCGCCCACTAATCCGGACCCGCGATGGGGGTCGGCAGGATGCCGACCCCCATCGCTGCATGCGACATGTTTGGATTGGCCTATGGCCGATACGGATCCGGAAGGCATTGTCAGCGCCACGCGCTTCGTCTCGGCCAGCGCCGAGCGAATCTTCGAACTGATCGCCGAACCCTCCAGCCAGCCCAGCTGGGATGGCAACAACAACCTGGCCTCGTCGGGTCCCGGGCAGCGGGTCCGTGCGGTCGGTGACGTATTCAAGACGACGCTGACCAACGGCGCCGTGCGGGAAAACCACGTCGTCGAATTCATCGAAGGCGTCAAGATCGCCTGGCAGCCAGCTGAACCCGGCAAGAAGCCGCCCGGCCACCTGTGGCGCTGGGAACTCAGCGAGATCAACTCCACCCTGACCAACGTCACCCACACCTACGACTTCACCGCGCTGACCGACCCGACCCGGCTGGAGAAGGCGCGTTCGACCACTGCCGAGATGCTGCGCGAGTCGATGGACAAGCTCGCGATGCTCGCCCAGCGATTCGAGTAGGAGTTCGGCATGGCTCTGCCGCCACCGGGAAACGATCGCGCCGCGATCGTCACCGGCGCGTCGTCGGGCATCGGCGAACAGTTCGCTGGGATTCTGTCGAGGCGCGGCTATCAGGTCGTGCTGGTGGCTCGCAGCGCCGACCGCCTCGACGAGATCGCCCAACGACTGGGCCCCGCCGCGCACCCGCTGCCCCCCGACCTGTCCGATCGGTCCGCGCGGGCGAGTCTGCCGGACCGCGCGGCGCCCTCGGCCTCACGCCGGACATCCTGATCAACAACGCCGGGCTATCGACCCTCGGGCTAGTCGCGAATTCTGTTCCCGAGAGCGAAGTTAACCTCGTCGAGGTCGACGTGGCCGCTGTGGTCGATCTGTGCAGCAGGTTCCTGCCCGGCATGGTCGAGCGAGGTCGTGGCGCCGTGCTGAACGTCGCGTCGGTGGCCGCATTCGGGCCGCTGCCGGGTCAAGCGGCGTACGGCGGCGCCAAGGCGTTCGTGTTGTCCTACACCCACAGCCTGCGCGGTGAACTGCGCGGCACCGGCGTGACCGCGACCGCGCTGTGTCCGGGGCCGGTGGACACCGGATTCGGCGAAGCGGCGGGCTTCGGCAAGGAGGAAGCCGAAGCCGCCCTGCCGCGGATCATGTGGATTCCCGCGGACAAGGTCGCGCAGGCCGGGATCGATGGGCTGGCGGCCGGCAAGGCCGTCGTCGTCCCGGGCTGGGTCAACCGGTTCGCGTCGTCGTTCTTCCGGATCGCGCCGCCCGAGTCGTTACTGCCGCTACTGGTGCGCGGTCACCCGGCGTTCAAACACGACTGACGCTCAGCCCTTTTTGGCGCGCACCCACTGGAACGTGCCGATGTTCTTGACCCGTACGCTGACGAACCCGTTGTCTTCCAGGATGTCGCCGATTTCGTCTTCGCCGAACGCATGCGCCCCGATGTTGGGCAGTAACTGCCAAGCCCACGCGGCACGCCCCGCGGTCGGGACCATCACCGCCAGTCGTCCACCCGATCGCAGCACCCGCGCCATCTCGGCCAGGGCGGCGGCCGGATCCGGAACCAATTGCAGCACCGCCATCGAGACCACCGCGTCGACCGTATCGGCGCGCAGCGGAAGTCGTTGTGCGTCAGCGCGTATGAAGCCGACGTGCGGGCCGGCCTCGTTGCGCACCGCGCAGGCCAGCATAGCCTCGGAAATGTCCACGCCCAGCGCGAGTCCGTCCTTGCCCGCGGCGCGCGCCAGCGAGGCGGTGACGGTGCCCGGACCGGAACCGACATCCAACGCGGTTCCGCCCGGCGGGATGTCTAGCCACTCGGCGGGGTGCTGCAGCGCGGCGATCAGCCGTCGTAGGAAGGCCTGGGCGTTGTCGTAAAGCATTGAGCCGATTGGCGATGCCCACGCCGCCTGGATCGGGCCGGTGTTCTTCGGGACGTCCGCAGATTCGGCGCCGAGCAGATCGAGATAACCCTTGCCGGCGTCCGGTTCGGCAGGCGGATCGGTAAGCAGATCCAGCGCCCTGCGCAGCGCGGGAGGAAGCGAGACGTGTACGTCGGTCATGCGTACTCCTTCGATCACCAAGCTGCACGCCGAAATCCGGGAGCCGCGACGCTGTCGGCCCCCAACGCAGACTACGCGCGGCGGCCGGGTGCCTCGACCCGCCGAGCATATGGGTTTCGTTAACGCTTGACGACCGCGTGCTCGCTCACCAACGCGTACAACCGCCACTGACCCGGCACGCCCTTCAGCGCACTCTCACCGCGCTCGGCGAACCGGTGCCGCGAGCCGGTGACGATGTCGCGCAGCGTCGAGGAGACCAACACCTCGCTCGGGCCCGCGAGGGCGGCCACCCGGGCGGCGATGTGTACGGCCATGCCTGCGATATCGGCGCCCCGCATTTCGACCTCACCGGCGTGAATGCCCACCCGCACCTCGATGCCGAGCACGCGGACCGCGTCGACGATGGCGTCGGCGCAGGCGATGGCCGCGCTCGGGCTGCTGAACGTGGCGACGAATCCGTCTCCGGCCGTGTTGACTTCGCGGCCGGAGAAGCGTTGCAGTTCGTGGCGCACGATGGTGTCGTGGTTGTCCAGCAGATCGCGCCACCGGTCGTCGCCGAGCAGGGCGGCGCGCTCGGTCGAGCTGACGATGTCGGTGAACACGATCGTGGTCAGCAGTCGCTCGGTGTCCGAGCCGTCGCGCACAGGTGATGAACTCCTCGATCTCGTCGAGCATCGGCGCGGTGTTGCCGGTCCAGTACAGGGAATCTTCGCCCGGGAGCTCGACGAAACGCGACCCGGCAATGTGCTCGGCCATGTAGTGCCCGTGGCCGATCGGGCTGAACTCCGGATTGTCGCGGTGCAGGATCAACGTCGGCGTCGTGATGCGAGGCAGGATGTCGCGTACGTCGGAGCGCCGGATGGTCTCGATGACAACGCGCGCCATGCTCGGGGATGCGGCCCGGTTGCCGGAGTGGTCCCACCACGCGCGGAATGCGTCGTCGCCGGCCACCGAGGGGGCGATGATGCCGAGCATGTCGAAACCCTGCTCGACGGCATCCGGTTCGACCCCCGCCGTCGTGTACGGTTCCGCCTCGACCTCGTCGCTGCCGATCGGGTAGTCGGGACCCCGCAGCGTTCTCGCCGCGCCGTTGAAGATCACCAGGTTGCAAACCCGCTCGGGAAATTCGGCGGCCAGCACCAGCCCGGCCAACGAGGTGAAACCCGGGGCGAAGACCGTCGCTCGCTCACACCCGGCCGCGTCCATCACGGCGATCGCGTCTTGCGCCCAGGACCGGGGGCCGATCATGTCCAGCGAAGGAACCCGCGACGACATGCCGATCCCGCGCTGGTCGAAGCGGATCACGCGGCTGAAGGACGCCAGCCGTCGATGAAAGCGGTACATCGAGGGCTCGCTGTCCACACAGTCAATCGGAATGAGTGGGCCCGGCAGCACCAGCAAGTCGATCGGGCCATCGCCGAAGACCTGATAGGCGATGTCGAGTTCGCCGCAACTGGCGTACCGGGTCCGCGGAACCGGCGCCACGTTACCCAGGTTAGTGCAGGGCTATGACAAGTCGCCGATGATGGGGACCAGGTAGCGGGCGGCGTACTCCCGGACAGCGGCGTGATCCGAGATGTCGAGCCGGTCGGTGGGGAAGACGATGATGCCCAGTGCCACGCGCAGCAGCACGTCGGCGATGTTGGCCAGGTCGGGCTCGGGAATGTCGGACCCGCACCTGCGCAGGGTGTGCGCTATCCCGTCCGCGAATTGGCTGATTGGAAAGACCTGCGACCGGGAGAACAGGCCGAACAGTTCGGGCTCGCTTTCGACGATGCGGGAGTACAGCGGCGAGTCCTGGACCAGGCGCACCCCCAGGGTGAACGCCTCGATAACCGCTTCGGCCGGAGTGCAGCCGGTGGTGGCACGGTCCAGGGTGGCGAAGAAGAGTTCACCCTCCCGGCGCACGACCTGTTCGACCAGGTCGTCCTTGGTGGGGAACCGTCGGTAGACGGTGCTGCGGCTAACCCCGGCCCGGACGGCGACGTCCTCGATGTTCGCGCGGCGCACGCCGTAGGTCTCGAAGACGGCCCGGGCGGTGTCCAGGATGGCGCTGTCGATATCGACGATTTCGTCGAGCTTGCCCGCGACGCTGCGGCTCTGCATGGATCACGACCCCCACGGAAATCTCGTCGGGCGAATGCTAGCTTTGGAACAAAGATACACGTTTGTGTCAGTGGTTCACGACGGTTGCCGCAGGGGAGGTGGGCAATGACCGCCCAGAAGGGCCCATTGGCCGGTCCGAGTTTTGACGTCGGCGTGCGGGAAGCGGTCCCTGTCTTGGTTGAGGTCGACGACGAGAGCGCCGAGACCGCGCCGCGGCTGGGGCCCGATTCCCTGATCTGGAAGTTCTACGGCGATCACCGCACCCAGTTCTTCGGGTTCCAGCGCGTCGCCGGCGTCGAGAACTGCATCGAACAGCTCGCCCAGGGCGTGCTCGATCACTCGGTGATCTTCAGCGACACGTTGGGCCGGGCCAAGCGAACCGCGCCGCCGCTGATGAAGACTGTCTACTCCGACGACCCGCACGAGTGGGGCCGCAAGGTCCGCGACTTCCACAAGCCGATCAAGGGCACCATCAGCGACGGCTCGCGGTATCACGCCCTGAATCCCGAGCTGTTCTATTGGGCGCACGCCACGTTCGTCGACCAGGTCATCTACAACACCGACATGTTCATCCGGCGGCTGTCGGACGCGGAGAAAGAACAGATCTTCACCGAAGGCAAGGTCTGGTGCAGCCTCTACGGCGTCAGCGGGCGCGGCCAACCGGAGACCTACGCCGACTTCGTCGCGTATTGGGACGACATGCTCGCGCGGTTCGTGCCACACAAGACCGTGCTGTACGGCACCGGCTACATCCGCAAGGGCATCCCGGGACCGCGCTGGATACCCAAAAGCATCTGGCGGGTCTTGTCCGCGCCGCTGAACGCCTACACCCGTCTCGTGCTGGTCGGCACCATGCCGCCGCAGATGCGCGACGTGTGCCAGCTGCAGTGGGATGCCAAGAAGGAGAAGCGGTTTCAGCGCTTTGCCGCCGCCGTACGCGCGTTGAATCCGGTGCTCAACCGGTTCCCGCTCTGGTTCCTGTACACGCCGTGGGCGGTGGCGGCGTGGCGCCGGGCGGGTGTTGACCCGCGTCGGTTGCACAACCGGTAGTCGATCCGCAGCAGCCGTTCGGCAGTGCCGTGCGCGATCTTCTCGCGGTCGGTGGCGGACAGCGCCGTCTGCTCGAATCCCTGGACCGCGTCGTAGGAGGACTCGTAGGGGTAGTCGATCGAGAACATCAGCGCGTCCGCGCCGACCCCTAGCACGGCTCCCAGCATCACCGCCGGTGAAAACACGCCACTCTTGGTGAAGACGATGTTGGTGCCGAGGTAGTCCGACGGCGTGCGCCGCAGCGTGCTGGTCGCAGAAAGGGACGTCGACGCGAAGCGGGAGTCGATTCGGCTGCGCTGGAACGGCAGGAACTCGCCCATGTGACCCAGAATCATCGTCGCGCCGGGATGCCGGTCGAACACGCCGCCGAACAGGATCCGCAGCGCATGCCCGCTGACCTCGGCGGCCCAGCTCCAGGTTGCGCCGTACAGTTCCGGTCGCCCCTCGATGACCTGCCAGTGATCGGCCGGCGGTGCGCCGGGGTGCAAATACAGCGGCACGCCAAGGGATTCCACCGCCGCCCACAGCTCGTCATATTCGGGCGCGTCCAGGTAGCGGCCGCCGGGTCCGGTGATGCAGTCGTTGACCAGGGCGCCGCAGAAGCCGTCCTGGGTGACGGCGCGTTCCAGTTCGGCAACCGCGGCGGCGGGATCCTGCAAGGGCAACGCCGCGAATCCGCGGAATCGATCGGGGTTTTCACTGATGGCCTTCGCCAGGTAGTCGTTGGCGAAGCGCGCGTTGTCCCGGGCCCGTTCGGCGTCGATGTCGACCTGCAGGCCGGGTGAGGTCAGGGAGAGCACCTGAATGTCGATTCCGGCGTCGTCCATCTCCGCCAGCCGGTGCTCGGCGAAGTCGGGGAGCCGCAGCCCGCAGCGCGCGGCGTACTCCGGCGTCATGCGCTTCTGCAGACGTTGATGCTCCGCGGTGGGCTGGCGCTCGGCCAGCTCGGGGATGGAGAACGCTTCCTCTAAGGCGATGTAGCGCATCGGCTTTCCTCACTGTCGGATTGCTGTGTCTCTTTCGACTCTGCGCTCGGGTGCATTATTTGTGAAATGAATACCTTGCATCGCATACATGTCCACCGCGCATAGTGCCTGCCCGCGTGGGGGGCCGGAAACTGTGGGCTACCCCACAGTAGATTGGGGCATTGCGCGACGTCAGCCCCGAGCGTGAGGAGCACAAGCGATGCAAATGACGGGTAATACCGTGCTGGTTACTGGCGGCGGCACCGGAATCGGCCGCGGTTTGGCGGAGTCGTTTCACCGGCTCGGCAACCAGGTCGTGATCGCGGGCCGGCGTCGTGAGCTGCTGCAGGCCGTCGTCGAGGCCAACCCCGGCATCGGTTACCTACCGCTGGATCAATCCGACGCGGCCGACGTCCGGCGGTTCGCCGTCGAGCTGACCGACCGATATCCGGACTTCAACGTCCTGATCAACAACGCCGGGACCCAACGCGTCGAGGACCTCACCGCCAGCAACGCCGGCGCGGCGGAACAGAGCATCGCGATCAATCTGATGGGGCCGATCCGGCTCATCTCGACGCTGCTCCCGGCGCTGTTGCGAAAGCCGCGCGCCGCGATCCTCAACGTGACGTCGGGCCTGGCATTCATGCCCAGGGCGCTTACGCCCACCTACTGCGCGTCCAAGGCGGCACTGCACTCCTACACCCAGTCGTTGCGCTTCCAGCTTCGCGAGACCGCCGTCCAGGTCATCGAAATCATTCCGCCGCATGTGCAGACCGCGCTGCAGGGCGAGCGCGGATTCGACCCGCGCGCGATGCCGCTGGACGACTTCATCGTCGAGACGATGGCACTGTTGCACTCGCAGCCGCAGGCCGAGGAGATCGTGGTGGAACGCGTCAAGAATTTCCGGTTCGCCGAACGCGACGGCACCTATCACGACATCTATCCCGCCTTCAACGAGGCGATCACGGCCTGGCTGCGCACTGGCGTGGCGGGCAAGTGAAACCCTTGCGGTAACCCGGAATTCGCCGCGGCATGGGCGAACGTTCAGTCTTTGTATGCCCGGGCGGGCCGGAGCCCGCGTGGCGTGCGGGACTGGCATGCGACAGGATCGATGCCATGGCCGATATCGACTTTTCGTTGTTGGACGTCCCGAGATCGGCACCGGTCGACGACGCGTGCGCGTATCTGCGCGCGGCGATCGCCTGGCACTTCGGCGCGGACACCGGCTCCGCCTTCTGGCTCCGCGCCGCCGAGACGCTGGACTTCGACCCGTTGACCGATATCAAGACCTTCGCCGATTTGCGGTTGTTCCCGAACCTGCTCGGCGAGCTGCGCAATGTGCCGGTCGAAGATCTGGTCCCGCGTGGATACGGCTCACCGCCGCCGGTGCCGCAGGTTTTCGAATCCGGTGGCACCACCGGGGCTCCGAAACGCACTGCACAACTTCCGGATTGGGCCGCGCAGGTTATCGAATGGCAAACCGAGGACTTCGCCACCGGAGGCTTTCGCAGGGGGCAGGGCTTCCTGTGCCTGATGCCGAGCGGCCCGCACGGCGTCGGATTCTTTTCGCGGCTGGTCGCCGAGCGGCTTGGCTCGGCATTTCACGCGATCGACATCGATCCCCGCTGGGTGAAGAAGATCGCCGCGCGCAATGCGGTCGGGGAAGTAGCGGCCTACGTCGACCACGTTCTCGAACAGGCGGTGCACGTGCTGCGGACGCAGAACGTCGCAAACCTGCACGCCACCCCACCGTTGCTCGAGGCGATCACCCGCAACGACGATTGGGTGGACTTGGTGAACGCCAAGATTCGTTACCTGTTGCTCAGCGGCGCGCACGTGGACGCCGACACGCTGGACCTGCTCCGCGACATCTTCCCCGAGACGACGATCACGATGGCGTTCGGCAGCACCATGATCCTGTCGCAGGCGGTCACCCGAACCGACGGCGACGCATTCGTTTTCGACCCGCGCACGCCCTACGTCGTGTTCTGGGTGATCGATCCCGATACCGGAGAGCAAGTGCTGTACGGGCAGCTCGGCCAGGTGGTGATGAATCACATCAGCAAGGGAATGTTCCTGCCGAACAACCTGGAACGCGACATAGCCATCCGGATGCCAGGGCCCGCGGGGCAACTCAGCGATTCGGTCAGCGCGGTACGGCCGGTGGCGACCTTCGAGGGCGAGGCCGTCATCGAGGGTGTGTATTGAGATGTCAGGTGAAACACCGTGCGTGGCAACTGATTTAGTGCTACTCGACGCACTGGGGCCCAGCGGCGAGTACCGCACCCGCAACCGCGAGATCGTGGCTACCACCGCCGGGATGCCGGTCGCCGAGTTGAGTAAGGTGGCGCGGCTGTACGTATCGCGCACCATCGGCGCGCAGCGTAAAGTCACGCCGCTGCCGGTCGCGGAGCGGGAAAAAGCGCTGGACGCGGCGGCCGAAATCTTTGCTACCGCGGAGATCGGCGGGCTGGGTTTCGACGCGTATGTGGAACTGGCCAGCCGGATTTCGGGTGTGCCGATCATGGTCACCCGCACCGGGGCGCGCAATGTGGCGGACTCCGTTGCCCACGCCTTCGACGCGGTGCGCCCGGCCCAGCCGATGGGCGCGGCCCGCGACTGGCGCGACGAACGCACCCGCGCCGGCAGTGCGGTCTGGACGCGGCGCGGCGAGGTGTTCGCGGTGCACGCCGCGGGTAACGGACCGGGTGTGCGCGGTCTGTGGCCCCAAGCGCTCGCCCTGGGTTACCGGGTCGCGGTGCGCCCGTCGCGGCGCGAGCCCTTCACCGGGCATCGTCTGGTCAACGCGTTGCGCCAGGCCGGATTTCGGCACGAGGACGTTGTCTTTCTGCCCACCGATCACGGCGGCGCCGACGAGATCATCCGCTGCGCAGATCTTGCCATGGTGTACGGCGGCCAGGACGTCGTCGACAAATACGCCGCCGATCCGACGGTGATGGTGAACGGCCCGGGCCGCGCCAAGATCCTGATCACCGCCGATCGCGATTGGCGCGACTACTTGGATCTCATCGTCGACTCGATCGCCAATCTCGGTGGTGTGGCGTGCGTCAACACCACCGCGGCGCTCTACGAGGGCGACCCGGCCCCGCTGGCCGCGGCGATCGCCGAGAAGTTGGCGACGATCGAACCGCTGCCCACCGAGGACGAACGGGCGATTCTGCCCACCCAAGCCGTCGAAAAGGCGCGGGCGCTGGCGGACTATCTGGCCACCAAGGCCGCGGGCACCACCGCGCTGCTCGGCGCCGATCAGGTCGTTGCCGCGGTGGGCGACGGCTACGCCGCGCTGCGTCCGGCCGTACACCTGTTGGCCGAGCCCGACGTCGACAAGCTCAACATCGAACTGCCGTTCCCGTGTGTGTGGGTTTCGCCGTGGTCACGCGACGCCGGCCTGGCACCGTTACGAAACTCATTGGTAATCAACTTGATTACCGGCGACGACGGCCTGGTCGACAGCGTGCTGGGCGACCCGACAGTCAGCAACGTCTACCGCGGAAACCACCCGACGTTCTTTGGTGCGCCCGAGATCCCGCACGACGGATTCCTCGCGGACGTGCTGATGCGTAACAAGGGTTTCATTCGGGATTAGCGCTCGTTGATGTACGGCAGCAGTGCCATCTCGCGGGCGTTCCTGATGGCGATCGCGACCTGCCGTTGTTGCTGGACCGTGAGGCCGGTGACGCGCCGAGATCGGATTCGGCCACGCTCGGAGAGAAACATCCGCAACGTCGTGATGTCTTTGTAGTCGACGTACTTGAGCCCGAGGCTGCTCAGCAGGTTCCTCTTCTTCTCGGCCGGCTGAGTGCGGGTGGGCCGGGTCTTGTTTTTCGACTTGCCGGCCATTTACCAACTCGCCTTGCGCACTCCGGGCAGTTGCCCTTCGTGCGCCAGCTCGCGCATCCGCACCCGGGATAACCCGAACTTGCGCAGGTGCCCACGGGGACGGCCGTCGACCGAGTCGCGGTTGCGGACCCGCACCGCACTGGCGTCGCGTGGCTGGCGGGCGAGCGCCCGTTGTGCGGTCAGCCGCTGCTCGGGATCGCTTGCCGGAGAACGGATGATCTCCTTGAGCAGCGCGCGACGTTCGGCGTAGCGGGCGACGATCGCGCGACGCTGGTCGTTCTTGACGATCTTGGATTTCTTGGCCATTCAGCGTTCCTCCCGGAATTCGACGTGGCGGCGGACCACCGGGTCGTACTTCCGTAGTGTGAGCCGGTCGGGATCGTTGCGCCGGTTCTTGCGGGTGATGTAGGTGTAGCCGGTGCCTGCCGTCGAGCGCAGCTTGACGATAGGTCGAATCTCGTTGCGCACCATCAGATCCGCTGACCCTCGCGGCGAAGTCGCGCCATCACGACCTCGATGCCGTCACGGTCGACGACCTTGATTCCCTTGGCGCTTACCCGCAACGTGACGCGCCGGCGCTCCGACGGTAGGTAATACGTCTTGGTCTGGATGTTGGGCGACCACCGGCGCTTGGTTCGGCGATGCGAGTGCGATACCGAGTTACCGAAACCCACTGTGCGGCCGGTGACCTGACAATGCATGGGCATACATCTCCTCTTCTCCGTCGAGCGTCGAGTCGTCGGGCCAAAGCCACGCAATCCGCCCAACAAGTCGGAGCTTGACAGGGCCACGATTATTGAAAACCATTTTCGACAAGACCTACCCGGCACTGTACCGTGGCGGAAGCATTATTGACAATCATTTGCAATAAGGGGTGGGGATGCGGACGCCGGTGGTGCTGGTAGCGGGTCAGGGCGACACCGACGCGGTGACGGGTACCTTCCTGCACCGGTCCGGAAGCGTGGTAGTCGAGCATCGGTTCGACGGCCACGTGGTGCGGCGCACGACGGCCATGTTGTGCAAGGGCGAATTAACCACTGCCGAGGAGGCATTGGAGCTTGCCCATGGGTGTGTGTCCTGCACCGTCCGCAACGACCTGCTGATGATGCTGCGCAAACTGGCCCGCCACGCCGGCGTCGAGCGGATCGTCGTGCGGTTGTCCGAGTGGCTGGAACCCGAGCCTATCTGCGTCGCGATCAATCACGTCCGCGTGCGGATGGGTCCCGGCTACGCCGACGGGCCGGCTGCCCTGGACGTGGCGATCGCCGGGGTGGTGACGTGTGTCGACTCCCGCACCTGGCTGCACCGCGCGCTCGGGGACGCCGTGCTGCGCGACGGTCGCACGATGGCCCAGGCCGTCATCGGGCAGGCCGAGTTCGCCGACCTGCTGGTGCTGAACCGGCCCGAGCCCGTGACCCTGGCCGTGCTGCGCAGGCTCGCGCCGCGGGCGCGGATCACCGTGGGCCTCGAGCGCGTCGAGACGGCGCTGGCGAATCTGGAAGACGACTCCCGACGTGGGCGCAGCGATCATCCGCACGGTTGGCTGCTCGCCGGACGGCCGCCGCTGGGCGCCGACGCAGCGGTGCGAATCGTCGAGTTCAACGCGCGACGCCCGTTTCACCCCGAGCGCCTACACACCGCGGTGGATCTGTTGCTGACCGGCGTGGTGCGGACCCGCGGACGGCTGTGGCTGGCTAGCCGGCCCGACCAGGTGATGTGGCTGGAGTCGGCCGGTGGAGGTTTGCGGGTTGCCAGCGCGGGAAAGTGGTTGGCGGCCATGACCGCTCGGGAGGTGGCCAATGTCGACGCGGAACGGCGCCTCTTCGCCGAGCTGCAATGGGAGTATCGATTCGGCGACCGGCACACGGCGATGACGGTGTTGACCTGCGGCGCGGAACCTCCTGACATTCTCGACGCCCTGTACGGGGCGCTGCTGACCGACGCGGAAATGGAGCGGCCACGGGAGTGGGCGGGCTACCCCGACCCGTTCGGCGATTGGCATCAGGACCCCTGCGACGAAACCTCCGGCACGGCCGAGGAAGTCGCGACCGACTCCGACCGTCGGGAGTCGTGAACTAACACCGCGTCCGCTTCATGGGCCTTTAGCCGGGACCACTGGTTCGGCCTCTACGAGCGGTCTGGTAGCTGTAGGTTACGAGTCGCACAGCGTTGGGAAAGCAGCGCTGCACCAGGGCTCGGCACGCCATCTCGGTGAATGCGGTGTGAAGGTGAACTTGATAGGCCAGGCCTTGAAGACGGCGACGGACCGATTGGCCAACCCGGCGCGGGTGGCGGATCCCGACAAGCTGCGCGCCGCGGTTTCGGGCAAGACGGTGCTGGTCACCGGTGCGTCGTACGGCATCGGGGAGGCGACTGCCCGCAAGTTGGCCGCGGCCGGAGCGACGGTGCTGGTGGTCGCCCGATCGGCGGAGCGGCTCGACGACCTCGCCGCGGCGATCAACGCCGGTGGCGGGCACGCCGTCGCCTACCCGACGGATCTGACCGACGAGGCCGCTGTCCACGTGCTGACCAAGCAGATCACCGAGAACCACGGCCCGCTGGACGTCGTGGTCAGCAATGCCGGCAGGTCGCTGCGTCGTTCGCTGCATCACCAGTACGACCGTCCACACGATTTCCAGCGCACCATCGACATCAACTACCTGGGGCCGATCTGGCTGTTACTGGGACTGCTGCCGGCGATGCGGGATAACCGCGGCGGCCACATCGTGAACGTGTCGAGCGTCGGGGTGCGGGTCGCACCCGGTCCGCAGTGGGGCGCCTATCAGGCGTCCAAGGGCGCCTTCGATCGCTGGCTGCGCAGCGTGGCACCCGAACTGCACGCCGACGGCGTCGACGTCACTTCGGTCTACTTCGCCCTGGTCCGCACCCGGATGATCGCACCGACGCCGATCCTGGGCCGCCTACCCGGTCTGTCCCCTGACGAAGCCGCCGACGCCATCGCCAAGGTGATCATCGAGCGCCCGCGCAGCAACGAACCCCCCTGGGTGTTTCCCGCCGAGCTGGCCTCGGTGCTGCTAGCCGGCCCGGCGGAGTGGGCGGCCCGGTTGTGGCATCGAAGGTTCTTCGCCGATTCTCGAAAGGACGTGCCGTGACCGACGGTGTGGCCGCCACGACGGCCAAAGCGTTGGTGTCGTCGCGGCTGCTGGGCGTGCCCACCCCGGCCGGCGCGGTGCGGCTGATCCGTGCGGTGTTTCGCGGCGGCACGAATCTATGCACGCTGCCGGCCATCGCGGCGGCCCGCTTTCCCGAGCGCACCGCGATCATCGACGACGACGGGGCGCTGAGTTACCGCGAGCTGCAGGAGAAGATCGAGTCGCTCGCGCACGAGCTCGTCGACGCGGGCGCCGGGCCGGGCGAGGCGGTCGGGATCATGTGCCGCAACGGTCGCGACTTCACTGCCGCCGTATTCGCCACCGCCATGGTCGGGGCGGATGTGGTGCTGGTGAACACCGACTTCCGCAGCACCGCCCTCGCCGGCGCGCTGAGCGCGCATCAGGTCATAACAATGTTCTGCGACAACGAGTTTGTGGTGCAGATCCGTGATGCCGCCCCTTCTGTGCAGGTGATCGAGCCGGGGAGCGTCGAGACCACTGCGGGCAAGTCCCGGCTAAAAGTTGCGTCGGCCGGCCGCATCGTGTTGCTGACCTCCGGTACCACGGGTATCCCGAAGGGGGCGCCCCGCACACCGCGGATCAGTACCGGCCTAGGCGCGGGTGTGACCATTCTCGAACGCACCGGTCTGCGCAGCGGATCACGAATAGCCTTGGCGACCCCCATGTTCCATGGGCTCGGCTTCGGCATCATGACGCTTGCGGTCAGCCTGGGCGCCACCATGCTCACGCGGCGCCGCTTCGACGCCGAACAGACACTCGCGCAGGCGTCGCTGCAGCGCGCCGATGCGATGAGCGTCGTTCCGATCATGCTGGCTCGGATCCTGGATCTGCCGCAGCGGGTGCGGGCGCGAAATCCGTTGGAGTCATTGAAGGTGGTGATCTCCAGCGGGGATCGGCTCGATCCCAGCCTGGCGCGCCGCTTCATGGACGCCTACGGCGATGTCCTGTACAACCTCTATGGATCCACCGAAGTTGGGATCGGTTCCTTGGCAACACCTTTCGAGCTGCGTCATGCCCCGGACACGTTGGGACGACCGGTTGCCGGGTGTCCGGTACGCATCCTCGACAAAACCGGCAGGCCAGTCGGGTCTCGGGTTACCGGTCGCATCTTCGTTGGGGGTGAGTTGGGTTCGGAAGGCTACACCGGCGGGGGCGGTAAGGCTGTCATCGACGGATTTACCAGCACCGGGGACATGGGCTATCTGGACAATTCCGGCCGGCTCTATATCGTCGGCCGCGAGGACGACATGATCGTATCGGGCGGGGAGAACGTCTATCCCAGGGCGCTGGAGAACGCGCTCGCCGAACATCCCGACGTCGCCGAGACCGCGGTCGTCGGGGTGCCCGACGAGCAGTTCGGGCGACGACTGGCCGCGTTTGTCATCGCCCGCGGCCGGCGCGACATCGACGTGCTGGCGCTACGGGAGTACTTGAAGGACAAGGTTTCCCGCTTCGAGCAGCCGCGGGACATCCACATCGTCGACAGCATTCCCCGCAATCCTGCCGGCAAGGTCATCCGCAGGGAGCTGGCGACCTAAGCGTCCTGCTCGTCTTCGGTCTCGCCGTTGGGCTGGATGACGCCGACGGTCTTGTTCAGCCAGTTGGGTGCCAGCCACGAGATTGCCGTGGCGCCCGCGGTGGCTCCCATCACACCCGACCACGCGACCGGCCCCAGCGGTGTGCATCCGAAGAACTGGCTGACCACCGGCGTCTGGACGATGCCTACCAGGACACCCGCGCTGCCCAGCGCGGTCGCCACGACCAGCGGGCTGTGCTGGCGGGTCAGCAGCGTTTGGGCGAGCTGCGTCGTCACCAGTGCTGTCAATCCCATTGTCGCCGTGCGGCGTTCGCTGCCAGGCGCATAACGACCGATGGTCCATGCGGCGGTCGCGCCGGCGGCGGTGACGACGCCCCGGGTGACGATCTGGCGCATCAGCGGGGCGTCCAGCGAAGGTGTAGGCCCGGTCAGCACCGCGAGTCGGTGTGCGGCGCGGGCCTTTTCGGCCTCTTCCTCGGATTCGTACTCGTCCTCGTCGGGTTCGACGTACTGCGACGTGACGGCGACCGCGAGTGCGGGGAACATGTCGGTGAGCAGGTTCACCAAGAGCAGCTGCCGGGTCCCGACCGGCGCGCGGCCCTGGCCGAACGCGGTCCCGATGATCGTGAACAACACTTCGCCGACGTTGCCGCCGACCAGGATCGTGACGGCGTCGCGAACGCCCGCCCACATGCTGCGGCCCTCGACCAGCGCGTCGAGCAGTACGGACAGGTCGCGGTCGGTCAAGACGATATCGGCGGCGCTGCGGGCGGCCGACGAACCACGGCCGCTCACGCCGATGCCTACGTCGGCCATCCGGATCGCGGCGGCGTCGTTGGCGCCGTCGCCGACCATCGCCGTTACCCGTCCACAGCGCTGCAGCGCGGCCACGATCTGTACCTTCTGCTCCGGGCTGACGCGGGCGAAGACTTGGACGTTGGAGACGACCTTGGCGGCGGCGTCCTCGTCAAGACCGGCCAGCTCGGCGCCGGTGATGACCCGGGCATCCGCCGGCAATCCCAGCTGACGGGCGATCGCCCGCGCGGTGATCGGATGGTCACCGGTGATCAGCACGACGTCGCGGCCGGCGGCCTCCAGCGCCTCGATCAGGGGGCGTGACGATGCCCGGGCGGTGTCGGCCAACCCGACGTAGCCCAGCAGTTCGAGGTCCTGCGCGGTGGCGTCGACAGCGTCGGCGTCGGTGTCGACATCGTGAGTGGTCCCGTTGGGCCAGGGCCGGCGGGCCACCGCCAACACCCGCAAGCCGCGCTCGGCGAGGCCGCGTACCACCGCTTCGGCATGCGCGCGGTCGGCGTCCGGGTTGGCGAACCGGCAGCGCGGCAGCACCACCTCGGGGGCTCCCTTGAGCATCAGCACCGGCGTGTCCGAGTCGTCGCTGAGGGTGCCGATCGCGGCGGCGAAGCCGCGGCTGGACTCGAACGGCACCTCGGCGAGCAACTGCCACCCCGCCTTGTTCTTGGTGAGAAGGAAACTTGCCGCGGTGACGATCGCCTCGTCGGTGGCGTGCGCATGGCCTTGTCCGTCTTGAGGCTGCGGGGACGCCCAGGCGGCGGCTCGCAGCACCGCGGCCGAGCGCGGATCCTCGGCTTCGGGGTAGGGGTCCCCCGGTCGCGCATCGGGCGGCATCGCGCACAGGACGCGCAGCCGGTTCTCGGTGAGAGTGCCGGTCTTGTCGAAACATACGGTGTCGACGCGGCCCAGGGCCTCGATCGTGCGCGGCGAGCGGACCAGTACCCCGTGTGACGTGAGGCGCTGGGCCGCGGCGAGCTGGGACAGCGTGGCCACCAGCGGCAGCCCCTCCGGCACGGCGGCCACGGCGATCGCTACGCCGTCGGCGACGGCTTGACGCAGTGACGCGCGGCGCAGTAACGCCAGCGCGGTCACGGCGGCACCGCCGGTCAGGGTCAACGGCAGCACCTTGGAGGTGAGCTCGCGCAGCCGGGCCTGGACTCCGGCCGCCGTTTCGACATCGGCGACCGCCGAAATCGCCCGGTGCGTAGCGGTATTGACCCCGGTGGCGACGACGATCGCGCGAGCGCGGCCAGCGACGATCGTGCTGCCCTCGAACAGCATGCTGGCCCGCTCGGGGTCGTTGACGGCGACGGGTTCCACCTGCTTGTCCAACGGCAGCGACTCTCCGGTGAGCAGCGACTCGTCGACCTCGAGGTCCTCGGCCACCAACAGGCGCGCGTCGGCCGGAACCACTTCCGGTGCGGCTAGGTCGATCACGTCACCGGGCCGCAGCGACTTGGCGGACACCGTGACCGTGCGGGTGGCACGCTGGGCCGCCTCCAGGCGCCGTCGGGTGGTAGCCACGGCCGGGACCGCGACGCGGCGCACCAGCTGGTCCTGCTCGGCGAACAGCTCGGCGGCCGCTGCTTCGGCTCGCAACCGTTGTGCCCCACCGGTTATCGCGTTGGCCGTCATGACGCCACCGACCAGCAGCGCGTCGATATTGCTGCCGACGATGGCCGACGCGGCGGCCCCCACTGCCAGAATCGGGGTCAACGGATCGGAGAGCTCAACCCGGGTCGCCGCGGCCAACCGCGACAGGTTGTGCAGGGGTACGCGTAGCGCCGCGAACGGCGGGCTGTAGGACAGGTCGTCGAGACGGCGGCGCCAGGACGGGGTCAGGGTTTCCACGGCCAACGGTCGCGAGCCGCCGGCCAGTCGCGAGTACACGATCTCCGGGTCCAGCGCGTGCCACGCGGTCAGCGGCTGCGGGGTGGGGTCGGGCAGGCGCAAAACCCTACTGGCCGAGAAGGTTCCGGTGACCAGCGCGGTGACTGCGGCGGCGTTGACCGGGTTGAGCCAACGGCGGAAGCTCGCCGGGTTGGTGGGCCGCTCTTGGTCGCTTCCGGTGACCAGCAGCAGCCCCGCCAGCGTCGTACCGCCCTGGGCGAGGTGGATCGCCGACTCGCTGGCCGAGCGGGCCACCGGAATCGCGGACAGGATCCGCACCGCGTCAGCCAGGTCGGTGCCGGTGATGATGTCCGCGGTCCATGGGGTGGCGGCACGCGGATCATCAAGTGCCACACCAACATCGGCGATAGCCAATGCGGCCAGCGTGTCGGTCGACGCGAAGTCGCGGTGCACCGCGGTGATCAGCAGCACCGGGCCGCGATCACTGCGCAGGTCACGCACGACGGTCAGCAGCGGTGTGCCGGGAGGATGCGTCGCGGCGACGCTGGCGGTCAGGTCCTCGGTGCCGGCCACATGACGCAGCACCACTCGGGCGCCGGTCCGATTCGCGGTCTGCAGCAACGGGATCGCGTACGGGTCGACTTCCCAGCCGACTTCGACCGTGCCGACGGATTCGCCATCGACCACCAGGTCGGCGCTTTCCAGGCCCTGTGCGGGAGTGGCCGACGGGCCTTGCACCGGAACCCATCTCAGATGTGCACCAGTGGCGGGCAACTCGTCGGGATCGGGCTCGGGCGCCTTTTCACCATGCAGCAGCGCGTCGGCGACCTCGTAGACTCGGTCGTCGTCCCATCCGGGAGCCTCACCGATCGATCTCAATACGGCGCGGTGGTCACCGCGCAGCGCCGCCCCGTCGATGACGACCACCTTCACCCGGTCCAAGCGGCGCAGTGCGCCCGGGTCGAGGACCAGTTGTCCGCCGTTGGCCAGGCCGCGACCCAGCGTCGATGCGAACGCCTGGCGGCCCATGTGCGCGGCCCGCGGCACCCCCGCCTCGATCGCGGCGGCCGCGTCCTCGGTGCCGCCGCCGGCCACCAACGCACTGGCCGCGGCGATCAACGAGCCGTTTGCCGCCGAATCGACATAGGACTCCACCGGCCCGGCCATCGAGCCCTTCTCGGTGTCCATCGCCGCGTCGATGGCCCCGCCGACCACGACGTGTGAGGCCTCGCCCGCCGCGGCGGCGGCCCAGCTGTGCCGTGGCAGGTGCGACTTCGCTCCGGCTGAGGAGATGACCGGGACCACCGGAGCCTGCGGGCGTACGGGCGACGCCAGGTGCGGCTCACGCTCTCGCCACACGCGCCGGTGCGCCACCGCTTCGGAGATCTGCAGGGTCCGTTGCGTCAAATCCAGAAACGGTGTGCCGAACGATTGGGTGAGCCCGTGCGCCGCTGCCGTGGTGGCGGCGAGCACGACGTCGGTGCCCACTCGCCCCAGTCGCGACTCCAGCACCGACACCATGCGCGGTTGATGGTTGATCAGGGCGGCCGCGGCCCGGGTGGTCTGCGGTGCCGCGGGCAGGCGGGTCACCCAGCCGGTAACGGCAGCGGTCATCGCGACCATGTCCATGGCCGCCGCGGTGAGCGGCACCAGTATCGCCAAGGGGTTGCCGGGGTCGGCGAACGGCGCGGAAATCGGCACGTCGGATTTTGTGGAAGCCAGATCCGCGGCGACTGCCGCGACCGTCGACCGCACCTCGTCCACCACGCCGTCGTAGTCTTCGGCGTCCTCGGAGAGTTCGAACACCAACCGGCCCAGCGAGCCCTCGACATGGGCCTCGGCCACGCCCGGAATCCGGCGAACCGGCTCTTCGATGACCGCCGAGTACTCATACCAACGCGAGAACGGCAGCAGCGGATCGAGGTCCAGGTGCACTCGCTGACCGCTACGCCAGCGCACCGGCGGCGTGATCGGGCCGGGAGATCCGTTGGATGACGGGTTGATCCCGAGTGCGCGGCCGGTCGAGTCGGCCATCGACTGCATGACAGGACCGGCCAGTTCGACTACCGGGCTCGCCAGGAGCTGCACTGCGCCCGCGGCGCCGGCGGCGGTGTGCACGCCGGCTTTTACGAGTTGGGCGGCTCCGTCGGTGAGACCAGCGACAACGCTGGTTACACCCGGAATCTTCATTCGCTCATCCTTATTCGCTCATCCTTCAAATACGTGTGTCGCGCTAATAATCCGGGGGTGCGGGGGACCTGTCCACGTCTATGCCCGGAGGCAGGCCGTGCAACGACACCAACGGCTTTGGTGGCTGGGGATTCGCTGGGTTAGCAGCGGATGTAATCGGGTCCCTCGCGAAGTTTACCGGCTGGACGGCAGATCAAACGTCGCGAACAACGCCGGGTCGAGGAAGACGGTAATGGCCGCAACACCGTCGGCACCCGGCGTGATGACCTGTATCGAATGGGCCCGCATGACGCCGTCGGCAGCGCGACGGTACTCGGCAACGGCGGGTTGGGCATTCGCGGCGGTCTGGACCATGACGATGTCGCCGGGCGTCGTAAACGCGCGCGCGGCAAGGAATTCCACCACGGTGTCGCGGCCGGTGAACCACACTGGCAGCGGCGGCATTTCAAGTTTGACGTCGGTCTGCAGCAGCTCGGTCAGCGCGGTCATGTCGGCATTTTCGAATGCCGCGCAGTAGCGGTCGAGCAATGCGCGGCGCTCGGCATCGTCGGGCTCGGCCGCGTCGTCTTCGTCGGGCGAGACCTCGGCGAGGCGGGCCCGCGCCCGCTGTAGCGCGCTGTTGACGGAGGCCGGCGTGGTCTCGAGGAGTTCGGCGACTTCGGCGGCGCTGAACTGCACGACGTCACGCAGAATCAGCACGGCCCGCTGCCGCGCGGGAAGTTCCTGCAACGCCGTCATCACGGCCAGCCGCACACTGTGCCGCGCCGTCACGGTGTCTTCCGGCGTCGCGAACGCACGCGTGTCGGGGATCGGCTCCAGCCAGTGATGGGCACCCGCACTGCCGCCGAGATCGGTATCCGGGTCCACCGAGCTGTCGCCCAGGCCGGCCGGCAGCACGCGCCGGGCGCGGTTCTCCAGCGCGCGCAGGCATGCCGTGGTGGCGATCCGGTACAGCCAGGTGCGCAGTGCGGCGCGCTCCTCGAACGCCTGATAACCACGCCAGCCGCGCAAATAGGTCTCCTGGACGAGGTCTTCGGCGTCGTGTACTGAGCCGAGCATCCGGTAACAGTGCGCGATCAGCTCGCCGCGAAACGGGGCCGCCTGCTCGATGAAATCCTGCTGAGCCGGCATGGTCGCTCTCCTATGTCTCGCAGTGGGCCGAAACGCTACTCCAGTACAGAGACATCGAGGCGACGGAATTCATCGGCCTAGCGGCGATGAATTCGGTCGATGCGCCGTATCTGAACCAGTGGATGTCTCACCACGCCGGCGTCATCTCCTCGAACGTGCGGCCAGCCGCACACTCGAGTCCCAACGTGCGGCCAGCCGCGCACTCGTCGGCCGGCGGACGTCTAGCCACGCCGGCGTTGGACCGGCAGAGTCAGCAAGAAAGCGAGCACAGCATGAACCAAAGACACAGTCTTGCCGGCACCACCGCGATCGTGACCGGGGCGAGCCGCGGATTCGGTCGCGCCATCGCGGCCGCACTGTCCCAAGCCGGCGCCGAGGTAGGCGGTGTCGCGCGCACCGCCGCCCTACTGGACGAGGTCCGCGACCAACTCGGCGACTCGTTCATCCCGGTCGTCGCCGACGCCGCCGATCCGGCCACGGCCAGTGAGCTGATCGACAAGTACGACCCGCGCACGCTGGTGCTGTGTGCCGGGTCGGCCCCGCGGATGAGCCCGTTGCCGGAACAGAGCTGGGAAACGTTCAGCGCCAATTGGAATGTCGATGTCGCGCAGGCGTTTCACTGGACCCGTCACGCGCTGGCGCGCCCGCTGGCGTCGGGTAGCTCGGTCATCCTGATGTCCAGCGGCGCCGCGGTCAACGGGTCGCCGCTGTCCGGTGGCTACGCGGGTGCGAAGGCGACCGTGAGGTTCATCGGCAGCTATGCGGCCGGGGAGTCGGACCGGGCGGGCCTGGGGATCACCTTCGTCTCGGTGCTGCCGCGACTGACGGCGGTCACCGACCTGGGTGCCAAGGCGGCGGCCGCCTACGCCGAACGACAGGGGGTCGACGTCGACACCTTCGTCGCGTCGACCGGGCCGGCACTGACCGCCGAACTGGTCGGCACGTCGGTATCGGCGATCGCCGGTGGCGAACCCGGGCAACACGGTGCCTATCTGCTCACCGCGTCGGGCCTGTCATCGCTGACCTGACACCAAATCGAAAGGGGGACAACACAATGGACACACCACCGATAGTGTCGGCCCGGGAATGGGAGGCCGAGCATCAGCGACTCCTGGTCAAGGAAAAGGAGGTACTGCGGGCCCACGATACGCTGGCCGCGCTGCGGCGGCGCATGCCATGGCAGGCCGTGGACAGGCGGTACGAATTCGAGGGGCCCGACGCCCGCGTGAATCTGCTCGGACTCTTCGAAGGCCGGCGTCAGCTGATCGTCTACCGAGCCTTCTTCGGGTCCGACGTCCACGGCTGGCCCGACCACGCGTGTCGCGGTTGCTCGATGATCGCCGACCACATCGGGAACCTCGCCCATCTCAACGCCCGCGACACCACGTTGGTGTTCGTCTCGCGCGCGCCGCAGCCGGACATCGAGCGCCTGAAGGCGCGGATGGGCTGGCAGATGCCCTGGTACACGATCACCGACAGCTTCGGTGCTCGTTTCGATGTCGACTTCGGAGTGCACGAGTGGCACGGCACGAACGCGTTCATCCATGACGGCGACCGGGTCTTCCGCACCTACTTCATCAACAACCGCGGCGACGAGGTGCTGGGCAACACGTGGAGCTTCCTGGACATGACGGCCCTGGGGCGCCAGGAGGCCTGGGAGGATTCACCGCCGGGATATCCGCAGTCCGCACCGTACGAGTGGTGGGACTGGCATGACGCGTACGGGCAGCACAAGCCGTCGCGGTGGTTCGGCGAACCCGACCCGAACGATCCTAACGATCAACGGCCGCCGCGCGTCGATTAAACGGGGTCTATTTGACCGGAATTAGGCTCGAATAACACGAATGCGCGTAGCCGTCCGACGGCTACGCGCGCATTATTTTCCGATGCGTGAATTCGCTTTACAGAATTCGGTGGTGCGCCCTGTCGACCTGGTATCCGGCCGGGAAGGACTTCTCGATGACCTGCAGCTGGTGGTCCACCCGGGACTCCAATTCGAGAACGACGCAGCTATCGCCGACGGATTTTGATTCGAGAACTATGTACCGCTGACCGCAATCGGTGATCGGGTCGCCGAGTGCAATTTCTCGACCGCCACCGACTCCGGAGTTGCATCTGCCTCCATCCATCACACGTTAGGTCAATTCCGCGAGTGAGGGAATAGACCGCTACGTGTCGTCGGCGCGGCGCTGCTTGAAAAACACGCTGACCCGAGAGATCAGGCCGTCGTCGTCTTGCTCGAAGAGGATGCATTCGGGCCAGGTGGTCGCGACGCTATCGATCTCGAAGGTCTCGGACAGCTCGGCGAACGACACCCGGGAGTCGACGTGCGAGACCCGCTGCACATGCAACCGGTGGCCCGCCATATTGGTGCATACCTTGCGTAGGTAGGCGACGTAGTGCGCCTTGCCCTCGATGACATCGCAGAACGGACCTTCCCGGGTCAGGCCTTCCTCCGCGATGGTGTCGGCCAGCCCGTCCCAGTCGTGGGCGGCCAGGCAGTCCAGGTAGCGCTCGACCACTTGCCCGTGCGTGCTCATGTCGCCTCCGCTCGCTGCTGGGTCCACGGTAAGCGCGCCTCCCTCGCGGGGCTAGGTTCTCTCTTATGAGCTGGTGGACCGTGCACGCCGACCGGACGTTGTCCGAGCGGGTGCCCGCGCCACCCGACGCGGTGCGCGACTTCTACGTCGATCTCAACAACATCAAGCTGGTCCACCCGCTGATCGTGTCGGTGGAAACGGTGTCCCGCAGCGAGACCCAGGATGGCTACCAGCAGACCTACCGGGTTGTCGACCGTATTCCATTGGGTCCGTTCACCCTACGAACCAGCTACCAGGCGCGGCTGCAAGTCCCCGCCAGCGGCGATGTGCTGACCGAGGCTGATCAGTCACCCGGGGTGCGGCTGCGCGGCACCGTGAGTTTCGAACCGGTCGACGGCGGCACCCGGGTCACCGAGCGGATCGGGTTCACCGCCCCGCGACTGTTGGCCGGGTTGACCATCCGCGAGGGGGTCAAGGCGCACATCAAGATGCTGGCCGGCATTCGGAGTCACTTCGAGTCCGGCTGACCCGAAGCGCGAGGATCACGCGCCGGCGAAATCGATCACTCCGCGAATGTTGCGCCCCTCGCGCAGATCCGTCATGGCCTCGTTGATCTCGTCGAGCCGGTAACGGCGGGTGACCAACTCATCGAGTTTGAGTGCGCCCGCCTGATACAACGACAACAACAGCGGCACACTGGTGCGCGGGTTCATCCCGCCGTACAGCGCGCCCCGCAGCTGTTTGGCCGACAGCGTCAAGTCCTGCCAGACCAACGGGGTCGGGGGCTCGGTGAACGGGGTGATGCCGGTGAGCACGCAGATCCCACCCTTGCGAAGCAGCTTGAGCGCCAACGGAATCAGGTCCACGTGCACCACGCCGGGACAGACGACGACGCGGTCGGCCATCAGGCCGTCAGTGATCTCCCTGACCAACGGAATCGCTTCCTCGGCTGACGCGACGGCGTGGGTTGACCCAAAGAACTTAGCCGAATCGCGTTTGGATTCAACAGGATCCACTGCAAAGACATATTTTGCTCCGACGGCGCGCGCCCCTTGCAAGGCGTTCATCCCGACACCACCGGCGCCGATGACGACGACAGTGTCGCCGGGTTCGGTGCCCGCCGATATCGTCGCGGAACCCCAGCCGGTGCTGACCCCGTACGAGACGAGCGATGCGGCATGAAAGGGGATCGCGTCGTCGATCTTGATGACGGACCTCTCCGATAGCACTGCATATTCGGCGAACGTGCCGAGTTGCCCGTACGCCAACAGGCTTTCGTCACCGAGATGGCGGCGACAGGTTCCGTCGGTGGGCATCTCCCGACGGAACAGGCTCGCGCCGATATCGCAGATGTAGCTCTGCCCGTTCACACAGAACCGGCAACTGCCGCACGCCGGAATGAACGAGAGTGCCACGTGATCGCCCGGTTGCACCGTCGTCACACCCGGCCCGACCTCCGCGACCACACCGGCACCCTCGTGACCGCCGAGCAGCGGGAACCAGTCCGGCGCGGGCTGACCGCTCGCGGCCAGCACCTCGGGGGTCGGTACCACGTCGCCGGTGAACAGATGGTCGTCGGAGTGGCAGACGCCGGCGACGGCCATCCGCACCAGGACCTCACCGCCCCGGGGCGGATCGAGCTCGATCTCGCGGATCTCCCAGTCCTGGCCGACCCCGCGAATAACGGCGGCACGACACCTCATTGCGACCTCCTCGATGTCTTTGTGGCATTCCCGGCGCGACACCGGCGGGCTCACCGCGCCAAGCCGGCGCGCAGTTCCCGCTTGAGCACCTTGCCGTAGCTGTTTTTGGTAGCTCGTCGACGAATTCGTAACGCTTGGGCCGTTTGAAGCGGGCGATGCGCCGCAGCAGATGCGCGTCCAATGCCGCGGGGTCGACCACGCCGACGATGAATGCGACCGCTACCTCACCCCACTCGGCATCGGGCGCCCACCACGCATGCCTCCGACACGCCGGGATGCTCAAGCAGGACTTCTTCCACCTCACGGGGGTAGATGTTGCTCCCACCGCTGATGACAACGTCCTTCGACCGATCGCGCAGCATGAGGTAGCCGCCTTCGTCGAACGAACCCATGTCGCCGGTGTAGAGCCAGCCATCTTTGAGCGTCGCAGCGGTCGCGTCGGGGTTGTGCCAATATCCGGACATCACCGCGTCGCCGCGGCAGACGATTTCGCCGATTTCGCCAGCCGGCGCCGGGTGGCCGTCCGCGCGCAGCACCGCGACCTCCATCCCCGACCGCGCATAGCCGACCGAGCCCAGAATCGCGTCGTCGTCCGATTCGTGGTCGACACCACGCAGCCCGGTGATGGTCATCGGGGATTCGCCCTGCCCGTAGATCTGCGCGAAGATCGGGCCGAAGGCGGCAATCGCCTTGCGCAGGCTTTCGACCTACATGGGTCCGCCGCCGTAGACGATCGTCTTGAGGTTGGACGGGCGGCTGCGACCCGTGTCGACGAGCCGTTGCACCATCGTCGGCGCCAGAAATGCCCTGGCGGCCGGATGCCGTTCGCACAGATCAAGGAACTCGTCGGGATCGAAGGCGCCAGACTCGGGTACCACCTGGCGGGCGCCGCGCAACACGTACGGCAGGACGTAAAGGCCCGAGCCGTGCGACATGGGTGCCGCGTGGACGAGGCTGCAGTTCTGGTCCGGCGCGTCGATGTCGGCAAGGTGCGCGACGGTCATCGCCGTGAGGTTGCGGTGCGACAGCATCGCGCCCTTCGATCTGCCGGTGGTTCCGCTGGTGTAGAAAAGCCACGCCAGTGCCGCCGGGTGGGTATGCGGCAGCGCCACCGGGGCGGTGCCGAATCGTCGCGAATAGTCCTCGGATTCAATGATTTCCGTCGGTGCGGTGGTGATAGGCGCCAGCTCAGCCCCGATGGCCGAGGAGGTGAATACCCGCGCGGCGCCCGAATCCTCGAGGATTTGCGCCATCTCACGCGGATGCAGCTTGTAGTTGATCGGGACGACAACGCACTCGGCGGCCCAGATCGCAAACATCAGCTCGACGATCTCGGGGCGGTTGTGGGTCGCGATCGCGATGCGAGCACCCGTCCCGTGCTGTTGCCGGATGGACGCGGCAAGGCGTAACACCCTGTCCCGCAACTCAGCCCAGGTCCATACCGTGCGGTTCCCGTGGTACACCGCGCCGCGGTCGGGGAACCGGCCGGTGGCCTGCTCCAGCATTGCGAACAAATTCATTGCTCGATCCACTGCGATGTCAACGCGAACTCCGACAGGTACTTCGTCGAACTCCAACCGCCATCCACGACGATCGTCTGACCGTTGATGAAACTGCCGCCCGGCGAGCACAGGAAGGCGACGGTGCTGGCGATGTCTTCGATGCGGGCCAACCGCTGGTGCGGGGTCATCTCGGTGTTGAGCTTGCGGAATCGCGGATCCTCCAAGCGCTTTTCGACCATCGGCGTCACCGTCACGCCGGGCGCGACGGCGTTGCAGCGGATCCCGGATGCGCCGTACTGGCAGGCGATGTGCGTGGTCAGCGCGGTTAGCCCGCCCTTGGCCGCGGAGTAGGCACCGCCGCGCAGGCCGCCGACGACCGCGAAGGTCGACGTGACGTTGATGATCGCCGAGCCGGGGCGCAGGTGCGGCAATACGTCGCGCGCGAGCCGAAACGGCGCTCGCAGCATCAAACCCAGAAAATAGTCCAGGGTTTCGTCGTCGGTCTCGTGCAGCGGCTTGGGGCTGCCTACGCCGGCGTTGTTGATCAGGAAGTCGACCTGACCCCACCGGTCGACCGCGAGGTCCACGATGCGCCGCGGTGCGTCGTCGTCGGTCAGGTCGACGGCGAGCGTGGCGACCCGGTCCGGGGCGTTGATCGTCTTCTCGAGGTCCGCCAGCCGATCCGAGTCACGGCCCGTGCCGACGATCGCCATGCCCATCTCGGCGAGTTTTGTCGCGCAGCCCAAGCCGATTCCGCTGCTTGCTCCCGTGACGATTGCGACCTGCATCTCACCCATCTTTCGTCAGAGCCGCGCGGATCTGATGCTTGAGAACCTTGCCCGCGTCGTTCTTCGGCAGGGCATCGGCGATCACGACCTGTTCCGGTGCCTTGAATTTGGCGACGCCCTTGCTCACCAGCAGCGCGAGCAGGCTTGCGACGTCCGGGTGCGCCATGCCCGCAGGCACGATCACCGCGCACGTCCGTTCTCCGGTGCGCTCGTCGGGCAGACCGACGACCGCGATTTCGGCGATGTCGGGATGGTCGGCGAGCAGATCCTCGACCTCCTTGGCCGAAATGTTCTCGCCGTTGCGGATGATGACGTCCTTGGCCCGGCCGGTGACGACCAGGTACCCGTCATCGGCACCGGTCAAGGCCCAGCGCCCCAGGTCACCGGTACGGAAATACCCTGCAGCATCGAAGGAATCGGGTTGCGCGTGCCGATAACCCAGCAGCATCTGCGGGCCGCGCACGCAGATCTCTCCGTCGCCGGCGGGCGCGGCCTCGTGGGCGACGAGCTTGATCTCCGCGATGCCGGGCCTGCCGTCGGTATCGGCCGCGGCATCGTCCTCGCCGGGGCCGGGAGCGCCGACCGTCGTGACGGGTACCTCCGTGCATCCGTACACCCGGGTGACCACCGCATGGTCGAAATACGCTGCGGCGCAGCGGATCAGCGACGGCGATACGGAGGCGCCGCCGCAGATGAACACCTTCAAGTCGGGCAGGCGGGTGCCGGCCCGCTCGGCGGCGGCCAGCAGCTGCTGCAGGAAGGGTGTGGCCCCGGCCATGTGGGTGCACCGCTGCGCGTTCATCAGCGCAACCGCCTCGTCCGGATCCCACCGGTCCATCAGCACCGCGGTGGTTCCCAGCAGCAGCGGGCATTCGAACGCATATATCGACCCGCCGATATGCGCGACCGGAGACGGGACCAGGAAAGCGTCGCCCGGTTCGATCGCCCAGTGGTCGCGGATCTGGCAGATCAGGGCGTGAATCGAATTATGGCTATGTAGAACGCCTTTCGGTCTACTAGTGGTACCGGAGGTGTACAGGATCATCCGCACCGCATCGGGATCCAGCGCCGGAAGCACCGCGTTCCGCGGCTCGGTTAGCAGGGCTGGGTACGGAGTGCTCGAACCGGCCTCGCCGCGCACCACCACCACCTCCGGCGCCGGGCTCATCGTCGCCGTCACGCGTTCGAGCATTCCCGCGTAGTCATGCCCGCCGTGGTGGAGGCCCGGAATGAAAATCATCGCGGTATCGGCGTCTTCGAGGATGAAGCGCAGGTCTTGGTCGCGCAGCGAGGGTAGGACCGGGTTCACCACCATCCCGGCCAGTGTCGAAGCCAGGTAGATGACGGCGGCCTCGTGCCAGTTCGGCAGCATCAACGACAAGACACTGCCCGCCGGTATGCGCGCCACCAGGGCGGCGGCCAGCGTGCTGGCCTGCGTGTACAGCGTAGCGCAATCCAGCCGAATGTCCTTGTCCACCAGTACTGTTCGTCGCGGCGACATCTCGGCGGCGGCGCGCAGCGAATCGGCCAGCGTGGTGTGTACCCACAGCCCGCGGCGGTATGCCTCGGCGGCATGCGCGGCCCGGGCGATCACCTCAGCCGGCCTGACCGGTCACGCGACGCATGGTCATCGCGTACCGAAACCGCGACGAGAGGTGGGTGTTGATCGTCACCTGGGCCACCTCGCCATCGGAGGTCATGTAGGTGCGCCGCATCTGCAGCGCGGCCGTCCCCGTTTCAACGCCCAGGCCGTCGGCCAGCTCCGGGGACAGCAGGACGGCGGCGATCTCTTGGTGTAACTCGGCAATGCTTACACCGAACAGATCCTCGATCAACGGAAAGATGGGGCCGGCATGGCGTTGCAGCAGCCTGCCGACCGCGGCGAAATTCCGGCTGATGTAGTACTCCGTGCGGCACATCGGCACCGACGCGTTGTCGGCCTGCCGGTAACCGCGCACCGACAGCCACTGGGTGCCGACCTCGAGCCCGGTCCGGGCCGCGAGGTCGTCGTCGATCGTCACCATCGCGTTGGATTCGATGGTCAGCCGCGCGCCGGCCGCGAACGCAAGCAGGTCGTCGATCGAAAGTGCATCTTGGGCGTAGGAACTCGATGCCGAACGGGGAACCACCCGGGTGCCAGCCCGCGGCCGGGACGCGACCAGATTGTCCTCCCGCAGCCGGCGCAGTGCTTCGCGGACGGTGTAGCGGCTTACCGCGAAGCGCTCGCACAATTGGTGCTCGGTCGGCAGCTGCGAGCCCACCGGATAGACGCCGTCGACGATCTCCTTGCGAAGCGTGCGTGCGATTTGCAAGTAGCGATGGTCGCCCGTGATCGCCTGCGACATCAGCCGCCATCCCCGGTCCGGCGCTGCGCTAGCACGCTGCCGTCGCCGTCGGCCGAGACGTACAGCGTTCCGTCGGCCGCCGCGGCGATGCCGGCGAACGGGCCCTGCGGCCCGGAAAACGGTGGCATGCCGCGCAGCGGCTTGGGCGTCACACCGGGTGGGGGACCGACCGGCAGTCCGGACGCGATCGTGCGCCGCGCGCCACTTGCCAGGTCGAACGCGATCAACGCCTGAGCGCCGGCATCGACGACGTAGAGCACACCACCCTGGACCAGAATGCCCTGCGGGCGTTGCAGATCCGCGACAACGGTGTCGGCCCTCGACCCGTTCACCCTGACTACCCGTCCGGCCCCGGCCTCCGCGACCAGGCAGGCCCCGTCGGCATCGACCGCAACGCCGACCGGCTCACGCAGATCGGTCGCCAGCACCTCGATCGCCCCGGACTGCAGCGAAAGCACCCGCCCGGTGCCCAGTTCGGCGAACACCACACCGCCAGGGCTCAGCGTGACGCCGTAGAGCTGGTCGAAACCGTCTGCCAGCACCTCGGTTTCGCTTGCCTCCGGTCGGTACCGGCTCACTTGACCACCGGACGTCGTTACGACGAACTCGTCGGGCCCGCTCGCCGCCACACCGCGCAAGAATCCGGGATAGCCGGGGCTGAACAACATTCCCGCGGTGTGCAAGGAACCATCGGGCATTGCGACGTAGAAGTAGGTGCCGTCGGCGATGTAGAGCTGTCCGTCGTGGCCCACCGCCAGGTCCATCGGCCAGTTGAGTCCACCCGCCAATACGGATTGTGTTGTGCCGTTTGGCGATATCTCGGTGATCTCGCCGGTGAAGTTGGAGACGAACAGTTGGTCGCCGACAAAGGTGCAGTTGTCCAGACCCGGATTCAGCTGGGCCAGCAGCCCCCGCTCGCCGGTGCGGGGATCGATGCGCAGCACCTGTCCGCTCGCCACCTGCGTCGAGACGATGTGGCCCTGGGCATCGAACTTGACCGAGTCGGGCACACCGAGATCGCCTACGACACACTGTGGCTCACCGCCGTCGAGATCGATACGCCAGATTTCATTGGTGCCCATCACCGGGAAGTACTGTAGGCCGTCCGGGCCGACCTCCATCGCATTGGGTGAGGGCACGTTCTCCAGCAGCACCCGCGGCGGTCCGCCTGCCATGTCGAATTCCAGCAGCCGTCCGCCCTCCCGGCATTCGCCGATGAACAAACGCCCTTGGTGGAAGGTGATTCCGTTGGCCGAGGGTACGTCGTCGCGTAACACCCGCGTTCGGCCGCTGGTGTCGCGCACGCTGACCCGGCCGTCCATCACCTCGGTCGCGTAAAGGTTGCCGTCGGCGTCGAACGCGACGTCGTCGGGCGCGACGATGTCGCCGCCCCTGGGGCTGGCGGTCACCAGTTCCCCGGTGCGGTGATCCAGCGCGCTCACCTGGCTGCCGGTGACCTGGGCGATGTAGATGCGACCGTCTGGGCCGGTGCGCAATCCGTTGGCGCCGAACAGGCGACTGGGCGCGGTGACGCGTTCCAGCTCCCAGCCCAGCGCGACATCGACTCGGTGTCCAGCGGCGTACCGCGAGGGCTGCGTTGAGATGGCCATGACTCGCCGGGGTCCTTCCGTCAGCCGTTTGGGCTGGACGTTATCAACTCCTGCTAGTCCAGACAATAGACCCGAAACCATCGGGTTCCCGACCTTGACGTCAAGTCCGCCGATCGGAATAGTGTTCTCCAGCGGATAGAATGCACTATTTTGTCCGGATAAGATGATGGAGCCCGCGGCGAACCCCGGACGGTGTGCGCGGGAGTCGAAAGCAGGTCATGGACGATCTCCTCGGGCGCTTCTTAGGGTTGGAAGGCCGCGTCGTCGTGGTTTCCGGAGCTGGTGGTGGCGGCACCGGCACGACCGTCACGGCCATGACTGCCCGGGCCGGCGCCACGGTGATCGCGGTCAGCCGGTCGAAGGAAAATCTGGACGAGCACGTCGCCCCGCTGGCGAGTCAAGGGCTGGCGGTAATCCCCGTCGTGGCCGACGCGTCGACCGACGAGGGCATCGCCACGGTGATCGATCACGCGCGCCGCGCCGAGGGCACCTTGTACGGGCTGGTCAATGTGGCCGGCGGCGCGCAGCCGTCGACCTGGATGCCGTCGACCCGGGTGACGCGCGGCGACTGGCGCACGATCTTCGCCGACAATCTCGAAACGGCGTTCTTCATGAGCCAGGCCGTCGCCAGCGAACTTGTCGCGCGGCAACAGCGGGGATCGATCGTGTCGATCTCCTCGATCAGCGGCATGAACACCGCGCCGTTTCACATCGCCTACGGCACCGCCAAGTCCGCGATCACCGCGATGACCCGCACGATGGCCCTCGAGTTGGCGCGGACGGGAATTCGGGTGAACGCGGTCGCGCCCGGTGTCACCGAGACGGCGGCCTCGCGCACCTATGTCGACGACGACCCCGAGCGAGACCGGAAGGCAATCGCGATGGGCCGGCGCGGGCGCCCCGAGGAGCAGGCCGGCGCGATCCTCTTTCTGCTCTCCGAGATGTCCAGCTACATCACCGGCCAGACGTTGCTGGCCGACGGCGGGCTGGACCTCAAGTGGAGCCACCTCGACGCCGACAACACGTCGCTTTTCTTGCACGACGAATCCTTCCCCGCGGCAATTAAGGGGATGTGATGACCGACCTGGTCAAAGGCGTGAATCACGCAGCGGCCGAAGAACTATCGAGACCGATGACCATCGGCGTCGAGGCATACATCTGTCAGGACTACGCCCGCGCCGAGCGCGACAAACTATGGCGCAGGATCTGGCAGCAGGTCGGCCGCGTCGAGGAGTTGCCCGAGGTGGGCAGTTACCTGACCTACCAGATTCTCGACGACTCGATCATCGTGGTGCGTGCCGGCCGGGACGAATTTCGCGCCCACCACAACGTCTGTATGCACCGCGGCCGCCGTTTGATCGACACGCCCGACGGCGCCAAGAACGCCTGCGGTCGTGCCCACAAATCCTTTGTCTGCGGATTCCACGGCTGGACATACGGTTTGGACGGCACGTGCACACATATCCGCGAGCAACAGGACTGGCAGGAAACCCTCACACCGGACAACACCCACCTGCGACCGGTCAAGGTCGACACCTGGGGCGGCTGGTTGTGGATCAATATGGACCCCGACTGCGAGCCGCTGGCCGACTACCTGTTCCCCGCCGCCAAGATCCTCGACGCGTTCGGCCTTGAGAACATGCGCTACAAATGGCGCAAATGGCTTGAGTTCGACTGCAACTGGGAGGTCGCACTGGAGGCCTTCAACGAGACCTACCACGTCTTCACCACGCACCCGGAGTTCAACAAGTTCGGGGAATTCAAGGGCTGGGCGAAAACGCAAGGCAGACGCAGTCATATCGGCTACGACGCGCCCAAGGAAATGGAAGCCACCAAGTCCAAGATCCGGCTCGGCATCGGCGCCGATCCGCGGGTGTCGACCGCCCAGATGCAGGTGTACACGATGGAGGAGACCAACGCCACCACCACCCAGACGCTGGTGAACGCCGCCAAGCGACTCGTCGACGAATTGCCCGAGGGCACACCGGCGGACAAGGTTCTCGAGCACTGGCTCGCCTCGGCGCGCCGTGACGACGAAGCGCGCGGGGTGACCTGGCCGACGATTCCCGCCGATATCCTCGGGCAGGCCGGCACCGCGTGGCAGATCTTCCCCAACTTCCAGATCGGGCAGGGGCTGACCAGCGCACTGTGCTACGGCGCTCGGCCGCACCCCAGTTACAACCCCGACAAATGCATCTTCGAGGTATCGGCATTCGAGCTCTACCCGAGAGGCCAAGAACCACAGACGCAGTGGGAGTACACGCCGGTCGGGGACCCTAGGTGGCGATCGGTGTTGCCGCAGGACTTCTCCAACATGGCCGCCGTGCAGCAGGGCATGAAGTCACTGGGCTTCCTATGCACCAGGCCCAACCCGTACCGCGAACGCAGCACCGTCAACCTGCACTACCAATTGTCGAAGTACATGGGCACCGGCGAACCCCAGGAGCTTTGAGATCGATGACCCGGTTTGATGGGCGGTCCGAGACCTGCGGACCCACCGACGTAGCGCAGGACGTCGACATCGACGCGATGCGGGCCAGGTACGCCCAGGAGCGCGAAAAGCGGCTGCGCAAGGAGGGCGGTGCGCAGTACCTCGAACTCGACGGTGACCTGGCGGATCTCTACGAGGTGGACCCCTACACCCCGACGGCCGACCGCGCCCCGATCTACGAGGACATCGAGGTGGCCGTCCTCGGCGGCGGGTTCGCCGGGTTGTTGTCGGGCGCCTACCTGAAAAAGGCTGGCGTGCAGGATGTCCGGGTCATCGACATGGCCGGGGATTTCGGCGGAGTGTGGTACTGGGACCGCTTCCCGGGCATTCAGTGTGACAACGACGCCTACTGCTACATCCCGATGCTCGAGGAGCTCGACTTCCTGCCGAGCAAGAAGTTCGCCGACGGCGCCGAGATCTTCGCCCACTGCCAGGCCATGGGCAAATACTTCGATCTCTACCACGGCGCGATCTTCTCAACGCAGGTCAAGACTATGCGCTGGGACGAGAAGAGTAAGCGCTGGCGGCTCACCACCAACCGCGGCGACGACGTCCGCGCACGGTTCGTGGTGATGGCGCAGGGCTCGTACAACAAGCCGAAGCTGCCCGGTATCCCCGGTATCAAGGAGTATCTGGACAGCGGCGGCCACGCGTTCCATTCCGCACGCTGGGACTACGACTACACAGGCGGCGACGCCAACGGCGGCCTGCATAGGCTGGCCGACAAGCGGGTCGCACTCGTTGGAACCGGGGCTACCGGCGTCCAGCTGGTGCCGCATCTCGGCCGGGATGCCAAGCAGCTCTTCGTGTTCCAGCGCACCCCGTTATCGGTGGACGTGCGCGCCAACCCACCCACCGACCCGGCCTGGGCGGCGGCGCTGCGGCCCGGTTGGCAGGAGGAGCGCAAGCGCAACTTCCACAACTGGTCACCGTTTGTGGGGGTGGTCTTCGGCGAGCCAGATCTGGTGTGCGACTTCTGGACCGAATTGGGCCGCAACCTGAGCGCCCGGATCGCCGCCAGTGGCGATCCCGCCTCGCTGGGGATCGAGGAAATCATGGCGATCCGGGAGGAAGAGGACTACAAGATCATGGAGCGGCTGCGCCGCCGCGTGGCCACCCTGGTCGACGACCCCGATACGGCCGAGGCGCTCAAGCCGTACTACCGCTTCATGTGCAAGCGGCCGTGTTCGAGCGAGACGTACCTGCCGGCGTTCAACCTGCCGAACGTGACGTTGGTGGACGTGTCGGAATCCAAGGGAGTGGAACGCCTGACTAAAAAGGGCATCGTCGCCAACGGCATTGAGTACGAGGTCGATTGCGTCGTATTCGCCAGCGGGTTCGAGATCTCCACGGAGATCAGTCGGCGCTTCGCGGTGGACGTCATCGAGGGCCGAGACGGGCTGTCGCTGTTCGACTATTGGCACGACAGGTACCAGACGCTGCACGGGATGACCACACGCGGATTCCCCAACCAGTTCTTCACCGGCTTCATCCAGGGCGGCGTCTCGGCCAACACCACCGCGATGTTCGAGCAACAGGCCGAGCACATCGCTTACATCATCGCCGAGGCGCAGAAACGCGGCGCGACCACGGTCGAACCCAGTCAGGAGGGCCAGGACGACTGGGTCAAAACGGCCGCCGAACTCGCGATCGACAACTCGGTATTCGAGATATCCTGCACCCCTGGCTATTACAACAACGAGGGTCAAGGTGGCGCCAAAGACAATGGTGCGTTTCTCGGTGATTTCTACGCGCCGGGCTTCTACGCCTTCGGCGACCTGATCGCCGAGTGGCGCGCCAGGGGGGACCTGGAAGGCCTAGAGCTTTCGTGAGCGAGTTCCGATTCGACGACCGCGTTGCCGTGGTGACCGGAGCCGGCCGCGGTTTGGGCCGTGCCTACGCGCACCTGCTGGCTTCGCGCGGAGCCAAGGTGGTGGTCAACGACGCCGGCGGCAACCTCGACGGCGCGGGAGCCGACGCCGGTCCGGCCGAGCGGGTGGTCGCCAAGATCATCGCGGCCGGCGGACAGGCCGTCGCCTGCACCGCGTCGGTCGCGACCGCCGACGGCGGCGAGGCGATCGTCGCGACCGCGGTCGACACCTATGGCCGTATCGACATCCTGGTGCACAACGCCGGCAATGTCCGTCGCGCCTCGTTGAAGGAGATGAGCTACGAGGACTTCGACGCCGTGCTCGACGTGCATTTGCGCGGCGCGTTCAATGTGGTGCGGCAAGCGTTTCCGCTCATGTGCGCGGCGGGCTACGGCCGCATCGTGCTGACGTCGTCGATCGGCGGCCTGTACGGAAACCACAACGTGGCCAACTACGCCGCCGCCAAGGCCGGCGTGATCGGGTTGTCCAACGCCGCCGCGCTCGAAGGCGCCGACGAGGGCGTGCGGTGCAACGTGATCGTGCCGGCCGCGGTGACGCGCATGGCCGAAGGCATCGACACCTCATCCTACCCGCCGATGGGCGCGGAACTCGTTGCGCCGGTGGTGGGTTGGCTTTCGTACGAGTCATGCTCGGTCACCGGTGAGTTGTTCATCGCGCTGGCGGGCCGGGTGGCTCGCGCCATCGTCGCGGAGAGTCCGGGCGTGTGCCGGTCGTCGTGGACGATCGAGGACGTCGGCGGCCACCTGGATGCAATTCGGTACGTCGAAGCGCCGCTGATCTTTCCGGTCGTCCCGGATGGACATAACGAGCACATCCGCTACAGCTTCGAGCTGGCTCAGAGGTCAAACGAACTACATGGCTCAAACGATCAAGGAGCGTTCCATGGCTAGCCCGGCCGGCCCGATCACCGGTGTTCGCGTGCTCGATCTCACCGCGATGGTGATGGGACCGTACTGCACGCAGATCATGGCCGACATGGGCGCCGACGTGATCAAAGTTGAACCGCCCCAAGGAGATAACACTCGGTACATCTCGGTGGGGCCGGCGCCCGGCATGAGCGGGGTGTTCGTCAACGTCAACCGGGGCAAGCGCAGCGTCGTGCTGGACCTGCAGACCGACGCCGGAACGCGGGCGCTGCGCGCTCTCGTCGAGTCCGCCGATGTCTTCATTCGCTCGATGCGCGCCAAGGCAATCGCCAAGCTCGGCTTCAGCTACGACGATGTGGTCGAGATCAATCCCGCGATCATCTACACCAATTGCTACGGCTACGGGCGACGCGGCCCCGATCACGACCGCCCCGCTTACGACGACACGATCCAGGCAGAATGCGGCCTGCCGGCGGTGCAACAGCAATTGACCGGCGAGGCAGACTATGTCGGCACCATCATGGCCGACAAGGTCGCCGGCCTGACGGCGCTGTACGCGACGATGATGGCGTTGTTTCACCGCGAGCGCACCGGACAGGGACAAGAAGTCGAGGTCGCCATGTTCGAAACAATGGCCGCGTTCATGCTCGTCGAACATGCCAACGGTGCCATGTTCGACCCTCCGCTGGGGCCGGCGGTGTATCCGCGCACCGTGGCGCCCAACCGTCGCCCGTACCGCACCAGCGACGGGCACATCGCCGTGTTGATCTACAACGACAAACACTGGAACGCCTTCATGGAAGCAGTGCAGCCCGCGTGGGCCAGCGAGCTGTATTCGACGCTGGAACAACGCGCTCGCGAGATCGACACCGTCTACGGGCTGGTGGCCGAGACGATGAAGGAGCGGTCCACCGCCGAGTGGTTGACGCTGTTGCGCCAACTCGAGATACCGGCCGCACCGCTGAACACGCCCGGCGCGCTCTTCGACGATCCGCATCTGGCCGCCGTCGGCATGTTCGAGACGGTGGACACTCCGCACGGACCGGTGCGCTTCCCGGGCGTACCCACCTGGTTCTCGCAAACCCCGGGCCGCGTCGCCGGGCCGGCGCCGCAACTCGGCGCCCACACCGCCGAAGTGCTCGGCGAAATCGGCGCTCGCGAAGTAAGGGAGTTCTAGAACCATGGCCGTGCCCGTTTACCAGCGCATTCTCGACCTGTTCGAGGCCGAGGGCGTGAATACGCTTTTCGGCATCCCGGACCCGAACTTTGTGCACATGTTCTCCGAGGCCGACGCTCGCGGGTGGTCAGTGGTCGCACCGCATCACGAGCTGAGCGCGGGATTCATGGCCGAAGCGGCGTCGCGGATGGCGGGCAAACCGGGCCTGTGCATCGGCACACTCGGTCCGGGTATGGCCAACATCGCCGGCGCGATTCAGTGCGCACTCGTCGAGAACTCCCCGGTCATCTTTCTCGGTGGCCAACGGGCCCGCGTCACCGAGCGCCGGGTGCGCCGCGGCCGCATCCAATTCGTGCAGCAGGAACCACTTTTCGCGGCGTCGGTCAAATACAGCAGTTCGATCGAGTACGCCGACCAGACCGACGAGATCATCCACGAGGCGATCCGTCGCGCGATGTCCGGCACTCCCGGCCCGTCCTACGTCGAATTTCCCTCGCACGTGATCCTGGAAGAGCTCGATGTCGTCGAGGCGCCGAGCCCGTCGGCGTACCGTCTGGTCAACCAGGGCGCCGGCAACCGCGAGGTGGCCCAGGCGGCCAAGCTGATCCGCGAAGCCACCAGCCCGATCCTGCTGGTCGGCCACGGCGTGCACACCTCGCGCACCCAGCAGGAGGTCAGGGAGCTGGCCGAGCTGATGGCCTGCCCGGTGATTCAGACCTCCGGCGGCACGTCGTACATCCCTGGGCTGCAGGACCGGACGTTTCCCTACTTGTTCTCGCCGGCCGCCAACGAGGCGGTCGAGGAATCCGACCTGTGCGTCGCGCTGGGTACCGAACTCGGTGAGCCGATGCACTACGGCAAGACCCAGCATTGGGCAGTCAACAACGCCACCCGCAAATGGGTTTATGTGGAGCAGGATCCGACCGCCATCGGCGTCAACCGCCCGGTGGACGTGGCACTGGTCGGCGATTTGCGCGGCGTCGTACCGCAGCTGGTGGAAGCACTCCAGGATTCGCCGCGCACACCCGCACCCGCGCTGCGGAGCCTGATCGAGAAGGACGCGAAAGAGCTTGCGCACATGGCGGAATCGGCGCCGTCCGGCCGCTCGCCGATCCACCCGGCGCGCTACGTCGTCGAAGCCACCAGGGCGTTCAACGAACTCGAGGACGGCGTCCTGGTGCGTGATGGCGGCGCGACCGTGATCTTCGGTTGGACCTACTCGCAGTCCAAGCCGCGCGACGTGATCTGGAACCAGAACTTCGGTCACCTGGGCACGGGGTTGCCGTACGCGGCCGGGGCCTCGATCGCCGAGGGCGGCAAACGCCCGGTCATGCTGCTCACCAGCGACTCGGCGTTCCTCTTCCACATCGCCGAGTTGGAAACCGCTGCCCGGCAGAATCTTCCGCTGGTGTGCGTGGTCGGCGTCGACCACCAGTGGGGCCTCGAGGTAGGTGTCTACAAGCGCACGTTCGAGCAACCGTCGCCGCAGCCCGGCGTGCACTGGAGCAAGGACGTTCGGATGGACAAGGTCGCCGAGGGATTCGGTTGCCACGGTGAGTACGTCGAGAAGGAATCCGAGATCGGACCGGCGATCGCTCGCGCCTATGCCAGTGGCAAGGTCGGCGTGGTGCACGTGTGCATCGACCCGAAGGCCAACTCCGAGGAGATGCCGAAGTACGACCGATTCCGGACCTGGTACGCCGAAGGCACGCAGTAGCACCCACACTCAGCAAGAAAGGGATCGATCCGATGCGCGAATACCTGAAGTTCTACATCGACGGGCAGTGGGTCGAACCGTTGCAGCCCAACGCTTTCGACGTCGAGAACCCGGCGACCGAGCAGTTTTCCGGGAAGATCTCTTTGGGTTCGGCGGCCGATGTCGACGTCGCGGTCAAAGCGGCGCGCCGCGCCTTCGCGACCTGGTCGCAGTCCAGCCGCGAACAGCGTCTGGACCTGTTGCAGGCCATCCTCGCCGAATACCAGAAGCGTGCGGACGATCTCGCCGAGGCCGTCACCGAGGAAATCGGCGCGCCGCCGTCGCTGGCCGCGGGGCCGCAGGTCTTTCTCGGGAACGGCCATTTGAACACGGCCATCGACGCGTTGAAGAATTTTGTGTTCGAGGAGTACAAAGGGGCGACGCTGATCGCCAAGGAGCCCATCGGTGTCTGCGGTCTGATCACGCCGTGGAATTGGCCGATCAACCAGGTCGCGGTCAAGGTCTACCCCGCGTTGGCAACCGGCTGCACCGTGGTCCTGAAACCCTCTGAGGTGGCCCCGTATTCGCCGTACATCTTCGCCGAGATCCTGGACGCCGCAGGCGTGCCGGCTGGGGTGTTCAACCTGGTCAACGGCGACGGCGCCGGCGTGGGCGTCGCGCTGGCCAGCCACCCCGACATCGACATGGTGTCGTTCACCGGATCCACCCGCGCGGGCATCGAGGTCGCCAAACTGGCCGCCCCGACCGTCAAGCGAGTGACTCAAGAGCTCGGCGGTAAGAGCCCCAACATCGTCCTCGACGACGGTGGCTTTGCCGAGGGTGTCAGCGCCGGCGTGGCCAACATGATGCCGAACTCGGGGCAGAGCTGTAACGCGCCGACGCGCATGCTGGTGCCGAATTCCCGGATGGCGGAGGCGATTACCATCGCGCGGGAGGCAGCCGAGAAGGTCGGGGTTGGTAATGCCGACGACAAGAGGGCGATCGGGCCGGTGGCGTCGAAGACGCAATTCGAGAAGGTCCAGCGGCTGATCCAGCAGGGCGTCGACGAGGGCGCCACCGTGGTGACCGGAGGCCCGGGCCGGCCGGTGGGGCTGGACAAGGGCTACTACGTCAAGCCGACAGTCTTCGCCAACGTCACCAACGACATGACGATCGCGCGCGAGGAGATCTTCGGGCCGGTGCTGTGCATCCTCGGTTACGACGATCTCGACCACGCCGTCGAGATCGCCAATGACACCGAATACGGGCTGGCCGGCTTCGTTTCGGGAGCAGACCTCGATAAGGCACGTGAGGTCGCTCGCAGGATTCGCGCCGGGTGGGTGACGATCAATCATGCATTCGACATGAACGCGCCGTTCGGTGGCTACAAGCGCAGTGGCAACGGGCGCGAATGGAGCGAATTCGGCTTCCACGAGTATCTGGAAGTCAAGAGCACGCTGGGCTACGCACCCGAAAAGGGGTAGGCCAAACCGTCGCGTGTCTTCGCCGGTATCGGACCGCGTCGCCTCTAAGCTTGCTGACGTCAAGAGGAGGGGCGACGACGTATCGGCAGCAACTACCGCGCCGGGCGGCAGGATGGTCCGGCCGCGCTCAAGGCGAGAACTGAGCCGGGCGGGACGGATCCCGCACCGGCGTCTTCTGCTGGGCCGCGCCGTTGGGTCGCACCAATGCGTCGTGTCGGCCGGCTGGCGATTTGGGACAAACCAGAGCGACGCAGCGGCATTCCCGCACTGGATGGACTCCGTGCGATAGCGGTGGGCCTGGTGCTCGCCGACCACGGCGGCATCCCCGGCATGACCGGCGGGTTCCTCGGCGTCGACGTCTTCTTCGTGCTCAGCGGATTCCTGATCACCTCGCTGTTGCTGGACGAACTCGGGCGCACCGGACGCATCGACCTGACCGGGTTCTGGATTCGTCGTGCCCGCCGGCTGCTTCCCGCGCTGGTGTTGATGGTGCTCGCGGTGGGCGCGGCCCGCGAACTACTTCCCGCCCAGGCCCTCACCGGGTTGCGCGACGACGCGATCGCGGCCTTCCTCTGGGTGGCGAACTGGCGTTTCGTGGCGCAGAAGACCGACTACTTCTCGCAGGGGGCGCAGTCGCCGCTGCAGCATGCCTGGTCGCTCGGCGTCGAGGAGCAGTACTACTTCGTCTGGCCGGTGCTGCTGATCGTGGTCACCCTGCTGCTGGCCGCGCGGGCCAAGCGCTACTTCATGCGGGCCACCGTCGGTGGGGTGCGGTTCGCCATCTTCGTGATCGCCATGCTGGGGGCGCTGGCCTCCGCGGCGGCCGCCATCGTCTTCGTCTCCGACACCACGCGCGACCGCATCTACTTCGGCACCGACACCCGCGCGCAGGCCTTGCTGGTCGGCTCGGCGGCAGCGGCTCTGCTGGTGAGGGATTGGCCGTCACTGAACCGCGGCTGGTGCATGATCCGGACTCGCTGGGGGCGGCGGGTCGCCCGCTTGCTGCCGATGATCGGGGTGGCGGGGCTGGCGGCAGCGGCCCACTTCGCGACCGGCAACGTCGGCGATTTTCGGCACGGTCAGCTGATCGGGGTCGCGATTGCGGCCGTCCTCGTGGTCGCCCCGGTGGCACTGGAGCAGCGCGGGTTGGTCGCCCGCATCCTGGCCGTGCCCCCGCTGGTGTGGCTGGGCACCATCTCCTACGGCGTCTATTTGTGGCACTGGCCAATCTTTATGGCGCTCAACGGCGAACGCACCGGATGGACGGGATGGTCACTGTTCGCCGCGCGGTGCGGGCTCACGTTGGTGGTGGCTGCCGCGTCGTACTGGCTGATCGAACAACCCGTCCGCCGCTGGCGGCCCGCCCGGGTGGCCTTGCTGCCACTGGCCGCCGCCACCGTGGCCAGCGCCGCCGCGATCACATTGCTGCTGATTCCCGTCGGACCCGGCTTACGGGAGCCCGGCCTGCCGCCGGACGTTTCGGCGGTCGCGGCGGTGTCCTCGGCCCCGCCGGGTGGGAGTCGCCCGGTCGGGCCGCGAAACCCCAACCGGCCGTTCACCGTTTCGGTTTTCGGTGACTCGATCGGGTGGACCTGGATGCACTTCCTTCCGCCGACACCCGGGTACGCGTTCCTCGACCACACCGTCATCGGGTGCAGCCTGGTGCGCGGAACCCCATACCGCTACCTCGGCCAAACCCTGGATCAGCGCGCGGAATGCGATACCTGGCCGAGCAGATGGGCGACGCAGGTCAGTCAGGACCAGCCGGATGTCGCGCTGCTGATCATCGGCCGCTGGGAGACGGTGGATCGGGTCAACGAAGGCCAGTGGACCCACATCGGTGATCCGACGTTCGACGCGTATCTCGACGCCGAGCTGGAGCGAGCCCTGAACATCGTGAGCGCCAGCGGGGTTCGGGTGATCGTGGCCACCGTGCCATACAGTCGGGGCGGTGAAAAGCCGGATGGCCGCTTGTATCCGGAGGACCAGCCGGACCGGGTCAACCAATGGAATGCCATGCTACGCAAGACCGTTGCCCAGCACGCAGGAGTCCAGATCCTGGATCTGAACAAAAAGCTTTGCCCCGACGGTGTATACACCGCCAAGGTCGACGGCATCAAGGTGCGCAGTGACGGCGTCCACTTGACCCCGGAGGGGGTCAAGTGGCTGACGCCGTGGCTCGAAGAGTCGCTGCGCTAGGGCCTAGTCGTTGGTGCGGCAGCTGACTTCCATGCTGTCGCTTTCCCGGACCAGGAAATTGAAGCTGGTGTAGCCGTTGGCCGGATCACGCACGAGTTCGAGATACGGCGCCATGTCGGGCGCGCTGGCGTTGTCTGCGACCACCAAAGCGCCTGTGGTGAGCCGGGGTTCGAGCAGCCTGATGACGGGAAGATAGAGGTCCTTCCAGCCGTCCAGCAAGACGAATTGGACGGGCCCGTCCTCGCCCTGGAGCGTGGTCAGCGCGTCGCCTTCGAGAATCGTGATCACGTCGTCCAGACCGGCCTCGGCGAACGTCTTCTTCGCTGCGGCAATCTTGCTCGCACTGAGCTCGGTGGTGACCACGCGCCCGACGCCGTTGTCGCGGACCGCCGCCGCGAGATGAATGGCCGAGATTCCGACCGACATTCCGAACTCGACAACCGTCGTCGGGCGGGTCGCCCGGACCAGTGCGTACAGCAGCCGACCGGCCTCCGGGGTCACCGGGATGTAGAACTCGCTCATCGCCTCGGTGCGCTCGGCGGTGGTCATCGGCCGCTGCAGCTGGCCATGACGCTCACGCAGCAGTGCCATCTGGTTCTTCGTCTCGGTGTACATCCGGTCGAGCACGCTCTCGACCCGGGGATCTTGCAAGGTTGTGGCCATGCCCATGAGGGTATGCCTCGGCCGGTTTTGCCCGGACAACGACCGGCGATCGCAATGTGACACGGGCCACGCCGCGTAAGGAGATTGCCAAAGGAGTTTGACGAGCGGTGGGTCGCGGTGCCAGCATGGACGGGCAAGCACCTCGGTAGGTGAGGGGTCTGCACGGACACAGGCCACTGACCCCGAACGTCGAGAGACGCCCCGGGTCAGGACAGCTCTTCCCGGACACAAGGGTTGAGCCCAAGTGGCTTCTGGACGAGGAGCGATCGCAAGCGCGGCGAAGCCGGGCGCGCGGGTCGCGGCCATGGGCTAATCCAGATACGCCGTGCAGTGCCGAAGCTCCGACGAGAGGGGTGCGGCCGGCGGGCTCGTGGCCCGCCATTCGTACCTCTCCCGCGTGTGATGTGACGACACCCCCGTGTGTCATGGCCGTGAGGAGGTGAGGGCGAGATGAGTCCAGGCGATAGTTCCTATCCGAAATCCATCTTGAACCGAACCGGTTGCGGCATTTCATTCTGCTGACGCAGCTCAATTTGTGCTGTCCCGCAACCGCATTCACGGTCAGCGGGTGCCGGCGAATGCCGGATGCATTTGGCGTGCCGACGAACCGGTCAGACTTCCGACAGGGGGAAGATCATGACTTTTGTTGTAGTGCCGCGTGTTCGCGGACGTGGAAGGTTGCGCGGACGGTCGATGCTGCGTGCGGGTCGGCTGCTGACCAGCAGGCTGTGCGCCATGCACATTCCGACGCTCGAAGAGCGGGCGAACCTGTATGTGTCGCTGACGCCGATCGCCGTGCTCTCGGCCGCGCCGGGTGGAGAGTCATCGGACGGTGTGGGCAACTGCCGGTGATTCGTTCCGCCAGCGGTCCCCAGCGGCGGGCGCGACTTTGGCAGCCCGCCGCTGGGGCACGTTGAACGCCCAGTCCGTACAGCCCGACTCCTGAGAGCGAGAAAGCCATGACTTTGACTTCCACCCGGCAGAATGACTGGTCCGTAATGGATTCCGCACACACCGGCGACATCGTCGGAGCGTTCGGCCGCATCGGCCGAGACGACGACCGCGCGTTGCGTGGCTGGTGGCGGCGGTTACGAACGCTGATGGTCATCACCGGGCCCGGTTTGATTGTCATGGTGGGCGACAACGACGCCGGTGGCGTCGCGACGTACGCGCAAGCCGGTCAGGACTACGGGATGAACCTGCTGTGGACGCTGGCCCTGCTGATCCCGGTGCTGTACGTGAACCAGGAGATGGTGCTGCGATTGGGTGCGGTCGCCCGAGTCGGGCACGCACGCCTGATATTCGAGCGGTTCGGAAAGTTCTGGGGAGCATTCAGCGTCGGCGATCTGGTCGTTCTGAATGCGCTGACAATCGTCACCGAATTCATCGGCGTCGCACTGGCGTTGGGATTCCTGGGCTGCCCGAAGATCATTGCTGTCCCCGCTGCCGCCGTACTCCTTTTCGCCGTGGTGGCCGGGGGCTCGTTCCGGCGCTGGGAAGCGTTGATGTTCCTGCTGATCGCGGTGAACGTCGCGATGATCCCGATGGTGCTGCTGGTGCATCCGAGTCCGAAAGTAGCTGCCGCCGGTCTTGTTCCACACTTCCCGGGCGGACTGAACTCCACCGTCCTGCTTCTGGTCATCGCGATCGTGGGGACCACAGTCGCGCCGTGGCAGTTATTCTTCCAACAGTCCAATGTGGTGGACAAGCGCATCACCGCGCGCTGGATTCCTTACGCGCGAGCGGATTTGATCATCGGGATCATCGTCGTCATCGCCGGGGGGACTCTGCTGATGGCGGTGACCGCCTTCGGTATCACCCCAAGTGCCGGCGAGTTCACCGATGCGGGCGCCGTCGCCAGCGGGCTGGGCCACCCGGTCGGGGCGTTGTTCGCGATCGTCCTGCTCGACGGTTCGCTGATCGGGGCCAACGCAGTCGGACTGGCCACCACCTACGCCATCGGTGACACCATGGGCCAGCGACACTCGCTGCACTGGAAGATCAGCGAGGCGCCATGGTTCTACGGTGGCTATGCGCTGTTGCTCGGGGCGTCGGCCGCGGTGGCGTTCAGCCCCGATCACATCCTAGGGCTGGTCACCCAGGGCGTGCAGGCGCTGGCGGGTGTCTTGTTGCCGTCGGCGACGGTGTTCCTGGTGTTGCTCTGCAATGACCGGGCGATCCTGGGACCGTGGGTGAACACATTGCGGCAGAACGTCGTTGCGTGGGCGATCGTGTGGGCACTGGTGCTGCTGTCGCTGGCCTTGACGGCGACCACATTCTTCCCGGCTCTGTCCACGGCCAGCCTCGAGGGCGGGCTCGCGGTCGGTGCGGCAATCGGCGTACTTTGTTGCGCCGTGGCGATCATCGGCGACCAGTGGTACGGGGACACGCGGGTGGCCAAACTCGGCTCGCCGGTCGGTCGAGCCGAAAGGCGGGCGCTGCGCCGGCAAGAGCAGAAAAACTGGCAGACCCCGAAACTGAGTTCTCTTGAGCGCCCAGCCCTTTCACCTATCCACCGGACCGGACTATTGATCCTGCGCGGCTACCTGGTGCTGGCCGTCGTCTTCGTGGTGATGAAGCTCATCGAGCTTGGCGTCGGCTGACGGTCAGCACGAACCGTTAGGCAGCAGCACGATCTTGCCGTGCGTGTGCCGGCGTTCGAGTTCCTCGAAGGCATCGGCCACCCGATCCAGCGGAAGGGTAGCGGCGATGTCGAAATCGACAGCGCCGCTGACGATCAGGTCGGCGATCTCGGACAGTACTTCCGGGGTGGACGCGTCGGTGCTGCCTTCGGTTTTGGCACCGACTTCGCCCGCCTTCTGAAAGGAGATGATCGTGTCGATGCGCTGCGGTGCCACCCCAAGATCGACGGCCAACTGGACGTAGTCCGGGCCGAACAGATCGATGAAGGCATCGATTCCGCTCGGCGCCGCCTCGCGCAGCCGCTCGGCCAACCCTTGAAAATCAAGGCCGTAGGCGATTGGGATGACGCCGTGTGACTGCAGCCATTCGGCGTTGCCCTCGCCGGCGATACCCAGCACGCGCGCCTGGCGAAGGACCAACAGCTGGACGACGAGACTGCCGACACCGCCGGCGGCCGCCGACACGGCGACGGTCTCGCCCGGCTGCGGTGCGACCGCGCGCACGGCGGCGTATGCGGTCGCACCGACGACATAGAGGGAACCCGCTGCCTCCCAACTTAATTGGGGCGGCTTGCGGATCAATTGGTCCACCGGGACGGCGGTGTGGGTGGCATGGCTTGATCGCCGGAAGCTGAACCCCAGTACCTCGTCGCCGATCGCGAATTCGGTGACCCCGGACCCGATGGCCGTGACGACGCCGGCGAGGTCGCTGCCTTCCCCGGACGGGAACGTGGCGGGGAACATCTCGTGCATCGCTCCCGAACGGATCGCGGCCTCGCCGGGGTTGATTCCGGCGGCTCGAACCTCGACCACCACCTCACCCTCGCCGGGTACCGGCATGTCGATATCTGCTATGTACAGCACGTCACGGTCTCCGTAGCGGTCGAACTGTACCGCGCGCGCCACTGTAGCCGTCATCTCAGATCTCCTTAACACGCTTTTGTCCCGGCGGCCCTGCGCCAGGATAGGCGCCAACCCGCACCTGTCGATTACTGCGTGCGCGTATGTTCATATGCGCTGGCCCTGTTCTCCTCGGAAGGGATGCCCATGGGACGTGCTCGGATGACTGCCACCGGATGGGTGGCCGCTACCCTCGTGGTCGGCATCGTGATCACCGGTTGCGGCAACGGCGGCAAGACTTCGGCTCCCCCGTCCAAGACGCCGGTGGTCAGCACCCCGACCGGACCTCCCCCGGATTACAGCGCACTGCTGATCCAGCCCGGCGATGTCGGCGACGATTTCACCGCACCGCAACCGCCGGTGCTGAATTCCAACAACACGACCGGCGTTGCTCAACTGTTCGTCAACGCCGACAACAGCCGGCGCATCGGGGACACCATCTTGGTCGTCGCCGATCCCGCGACGGCGGCGGCCGCCCTGGAGAACACCAAAGCGAACTACGCAAAAAAGGTCCCCGGCGCCTGGCAGCCCGTCGACGTCGGCTCCAACGGCGCAATGATCTCGGGAACCTCGTCGGACAACTCGCAGGCCATCGCGGTGTTGCTGTTCACCGAGGGCAGGGCGCTGATCAACCTGGAATTCGACAGCGCACCCAATGATCCGATCGACCCGGCGATCGCGATCGACGTCGGCCGCAAGCAGGACACCGCGGTCAAGAACGGTTTGCACGATTAGCGTCTCGGGCTAGACCAGCCCGAGTAGCCGCAGATCCGACACGTACTTTTCGATCAGCTGCTGTGACAAGTGTGGAATGTCTTTGTCCGCACCGATTTTGGCTGCCTGCACCGCGCCGCGCAGCGGCGCCTCCGGCTTGCGGTACACGTCGAGCAGGGGCAGTACCGACTGCTGACGCTGCTTGTCGGGTAGTGCGCGCAGTGCCGTCTCGAAACGCCCGAACCACTCGTCGTGGTCATCGAGGCGCCGGATGTCGTGGCCGGCCGCGATCAACCAGTCCACGAAGACGTCCAGCGAGATGCCGTCGTCATGCGGGTTCATCACGTCGAATGACCGGTATTCTCCGGCCGTCGCCGTCTGCTCGCCCAGCGTGGTGACCGACTCCGCTACGAAGTCGGCGGGCAGACCGTCGTAGTGCGCCACCACCCGGTTTCCCTGCGCGTCGGTTTGGTAGAACGACGACGGCGCGATGCCGGTCACCAGCAAGCTGAAGATCAACCGGGTAAACGCATCCGGGACATTCAACTGTCCGGCGTACTGACTGTGCGCAAGGATCATGTCGGACCGGAACACCGCGGCCGGCAATCCGCACAGGTCATGCGCCTCGCGGAGCAGCACCTCGCCACCCCACTTGCTGTTCGCGTAGCCGTTGGCATAGCTGTCATCGACGGGACGCACCGCGCTGACGGTGCGGATATCGCCGTCCTCCGCGAACTTCGCGCGATCGACCGAAAAGGCCACCGCGACCGTCGACATGTAGGTTACCGGCTTGATTCGCGTGGTGATCGCCAGGCGAATCAATTCCGCGGTACCGACCACGTTGGGGCCGAACAGCTGGTCGTACGGCAAGACATGGTTGACCAGCGCGGCCGGGTGCACAATCATGTCGACGTCGCGCGCCAGGCGCTCCCAAGTCGCTTGATCCAGGCCAAGTTTCGGCTCAGCGATATCGCCGACGACGACCTCGAGGTGGTCGGCGGCCAGCGCGCGGTACCTCGATAGCAGTTGCGGGTCGCCGCTGTCGAAAACGGTCTCCAGCCGCTTGCCCGCAGCCTCGGCGTCCGTGCCGCGGATGATGGTGATCAGTTTCCCGCCTCTTTCGGCAAGCCGCTCAAGCCATTCCAGCGTCAGGAAGCGGCCGAGGTAGCCGTTGGCACCGGTCAGCAGCACCGTATGCGCTGTGCCGGTGGCGCGCGGCAGCGTCGGGGCTTCGGCCAGGGTCGCGGCGTCGATGAACTTGTCGAGGGTGAGTTCGGACGCTCGGGCCTCCGTGGCGCCGCGGCCGTGCACCGTGGAGAAGGCGGGCCGGGCAGCGCCCGAATCACGTTCGGATTCCACGTACTCCGCGAGTTGGCGAAGGTCGTAAGCCGGGTTGATGATCTGGCCTACCGGCACTTCCACATCGAAGATGTCCTGCAGCAGGTTGGAGAAGGTCAGCGCCGACAGCGAATCGCCGCCCAAGTCCAGGAATTGGTCATCCGGCCGCGGCGGGCCGCCGGGCAACCCCAACAGCGCCTCGGCGGCGCGCGTCAGGGTATCTATCACCGGCCGGTCCGCCGCGCCTTCGCGCAGCGAGCGCAACTCGGCCGTCCGGGTGGCGGCGAGTTCGGCGTAGAGCTCTTCGAGCCGGGCACCGTAGTGCTCCTTGAGCTTGGGCCGCAACAGCTTTCCGACGCCCGACAGCAGGCCGTTGTCTTCGCTGAACGGTTCGGACTCGACGATGAAGTCCGCGGGGATTTCGTAGGACTGCAGCTCCGCAACTGTGGCGGTGCGGCGCAGGGATTCGCTCAGCGCGGCCTTGAGGCCGTCGGGATCACCGGCGAATCGTTCCTCGGCCTCGAGAGTCGGGACCACGACGGCCAACAGGTACGGCCGTTCGCTGTTGCCGTAGACGAAGGCCTGCCGTACCAGGGCGGCGCCGCTGAAGACCGCATCCAGTTGTGCCACCGCGACGAATTCGCCTTGTGCCAACTTCAATACATTGTTGCGCCGGTCGACATAGACAAGGTGATCGGGTTCCACCTCGGCCATCACGTCCCCGGTGCGGTAGTAGCCGTCCGGGTCGAACGCATTCGCCGTCACGTCGGGGCGCTTGAAGTATCCGGTGAATGCGGTCTCCGACTTCACCAACAGCTCGCCGCGCGGATGCGGCTTGTCGGTGTGGAAATAACCCAATTCGGGCACATCGATCAGCTTGTAATCGATGACCGGCGGCCGCACTACCACACCGTCCTTGTAGACCATGCCCAATTCGGTCTGGCCGTAGCCGTCGAGTACGTGTGCGTCCAAACAGGATTCGATGAAGGTCTTCATCTCGGCGGCCAGCGGCGCGGTGGTGGAGAAGGCGGTGATTACCCGGCCCCCCAGAACCTGTTCGCGCAATTCGGCTTTCGCCTGGATATCGGCTTCGTCGGGCTCGGTGCCCTGCCCGATGAGTCGCTCCACCGCACTCTGGTAGCGCTGGTACAGCATCTCGACCACGCGCGGAACCATGCCCATTTCGGTGGGGCGCACCAGATTCCAGTCGTCGAACAACGTCGATAGGTCGCTTTCCGGCACGAAGTAGCTGGTGCCGCCGGCTTGGAACGACGACGCCAGCGGTATGCGTCCGCCGACGTGGTTGAGCGGCATGAAGTTGACGTTGATCACCGGCACGTCGGCAAATTCCGGGTACATCTCGTTGGTCCACAGCTTCAAGACCATGCGTTCGGTCTGCATGGCGCCCTTGGGCAGCCCGGTGCTGCCTGAGGTGTACATGATCATGGCCAGCCGCTCGTCGGTGTCGCCGGTGTAGACCGGCTCCGGCGGCAATGCGCGGCCCCGCTCGACCAATTCGTCGAAGGTCTCGATGGTCACCGCCATGCCGGCCTCGACCAGCTTCGCCTGCGCGCGCTCCACGTTCTCCCGCTGTTCGTCAATCTCGGGCTGGTAGTCGAAGAGCACCAGGCGGCGCAACGACGTGCTACCCAGCGCCGCCTCGACGGCGAGGTCGACATACCCCGCGCCGGTGGCCAGTGCCTGGGGTTCGATTTCGGCAACGATGGGCTGCAGCCGAGAGGCGGCCGCGTTGTGTTGCAGCGGTACCGCTACCAGGCCGAGGTAGCTGGTCACCAGATCCAGCGTCAGGTACTCGGGGCTGGCGAAGCCGAGGGTGGCAACCACGTCACCCGGGGACACCGGGTTGGCCTCGTCACGCCGCCACGCCGTGGCGACCGCGCGGACGCTGGCCCACAGATCGCGGTAGCTGATCGTGTCGAATCGGGGCAGCAGCCGGCTGTTGGTGCGGCCGGTAGCGGGATCGGTCGTCAGCTCGCGGGCACGCCGCCCCAATGCGGGGCGGTCGCCGTAGCCTTCGACGAACATCTCCAGGATCTGGGGCAGCCGAAGGCCGGGTTGGCGGGCCGCTGCCTCGAGCGCGAGATCGGGTTTGGCGTTGCGGTATTGCTCGTCGGTCGCCTCCACCCGGCTGATCCGCTCGGCTACTCGTTCCCGTGGTGTGACCTTCGCACTCGCATCGGTGCCGTTCTCGACCTTCGCGTCACTAGTCATGCCCAGCCTCTCGTTCGGACGACCCTTTAGCGCAAACCATCGGCTCGCTACGAGTCTTCCACTGGATTACTGTGACCGTGGCCACAGCACGGTTGAGCGCCGCTACCACCGCGGCATTGCAGATTTGCTGGTGTATCGGGGCTGCTACGCGATGACCTGGATGGGGTCGCCGACGTTGACGTTGTTGAAGTACCACGCGGCGTTGTCCGGGCTCAGGTTGATGCATCCGTGGCTGACGTTGGCGTGGCCTTGCGAGTCGACCGACCAGGGTGCCGAGTGCACGTAAACGCCGCTCCAGGTGACCCGGACCGCGTACTGGGCGGTGATCTTGTAGCCGTCGGGGGCGCTCAGCGGGATGCCGATGGTCCGCGAATCCATAACCACGCTGCGTTGTTTCTCGAGAGCGGTGAAGCTGCCGACCGGTGTCGGGCGGGCCGGCTTACCCATTGAAGCGGGCATCGTGCGCAGAATTTCCCCGTCTCGACTGACGGTGAAGGTGTGGCCGGAGATGCTGGCGACACCGAGGAATGCGTCGCCGGTGTCGAAGCCCGTTGTCAGCTCCTGGATGCCGACCGAAACGTGGCTGTGGGCGGGCCAGTACTGGTTCGGAACCCATTGCACGACATTGATCTCGGGCCACTCGAAGTGGCCCGAGATATTGCTCGGCGAAGCCACATGGATGGACCGTTCGACCGCGGCACGGTCGGTCACCGGCGCGGTGAATGTCACGACAACCGGGTGTGCGACTCCGACCACCGCGCCGTCGGCCGGCAAAATCGAGGCAATGACGGGCGTTGGTTCGGGTACCGGGACCGAGGCGACCGCTTGGGAGCCGGATCCAACCGCGCCCAAGCTCGTGATCGCGACCATAACAAATAGATAACGAAACCCACGACGCATGGCGTCAACCTTCCGAGATGGTGCGATCAACACGACCATATTCTACTGGCTGTCCAACCATTACGGGTTTTAGCAAACAATGACACTCCCGCCTCATCTTCGGGATAACGATCTGATCGCCGGTCGAGTTCGATCCCGTCTCGGGCCGTGGTCGGTAAAGAGAGCGGGCATCACGACATCCACCCACCCGCGGGCTCGGCGGCGTTGGTGCTGATCGACATGCAGCGCGACTTCCTGGACCTGCCGGGTGGTGATACGCCGATGCCGTTGAGCTAGAACACTATTCGGGCCAACGGCGACTTGTCGTGCCAAAACTGGACGTTTCTGCGCAACAACCCGGCTGTGGGCAGGCCAGCTGAACGCCATGGCTTCAACAACAAGAAGTGTTAACCTCACCCGGAATCGGTGCCGCCAGACCGAGGAGGTGCGGTGCTCTTTCGTCAGCTGGAGTACTTCGTCGCGGTCGCCCAGGAGCGCCACTTCGCTCGGGCGGCCGAGAAGTGCTACGTGTCGCAACCCGCGCTGTCCGCCGCGATCGCCAAGCTGGAACGGGAACTAAATGTCACGTTGATCAACCGCGGGCACAGCTTCGAAGGCCTCACCCCTGAAGGGGAGCGACTGGTCGTGTGGGCCAAGCGGATTCTGGCCGAGCACGACGCGTTCAAGGCCGAGGTGCATGCCGTGCGGTCGGGGATCACCGGGACGCTTCGGCTGGGTACCGTGCCCACTGCGTCGACGACGGCGTCGCTGGTGCTTTCGGCCTTCTGCTCGGCGCATCCTTTGGTCAAAGTGCAGATCAATTCCCGGTTGGCCGCCACTGAGCTGTATCGGCGGCTGCGCGAATTCGAGCTCGACGCCGCCATCGTGCACGCGTCGCACGAAGACGCCCACGACGTGGACCTGGTGCCGCTCTACGCCGAGCGTTACGTGCTGCTGTCACCGGCGGACATGGTGCCCGCGGCCGCATCGACGTTGCGTTGGCCGGACGCAGCGCAGCTGCCGCTGGCATTGCTGAGCGCCGACATGCGAGACCGTCAGATCATCGACGAGGCGTTCGCGGATCACGGCATCACCGTCACCCCGCAGGTCGAAACCGACTCGGTGGCTTCATTACTCGCGCAGGTAGCCTCCGGCAACTGGGCGTGCATCGTTCCGCACACCTGGCTGTGGACCTCGTCGCTGGGCGGAGAGATTCGCGCGGTCGAGATGGTCGACCCGGTCGTGAAAGCCGAGATTACGTTGGCCACCAATGCCTCCGGGCCCGGATCGCCGGTCGCCCGGGCGCTCGTCGCGTCCGCGCACGAGCTTGCGCTGGACGAGTTCTTCAATGCCCAGCTGCTGGGGGTTACCCGCCGGCGCTGACCGCCGGCTTGCGGTTGACGGCACTGGTCGGGTTGAGACTGGCCAGATGGCCGCTCTCCACCCCGGCCGCCGGGTCGAGTTCGCAGTCGATCAGCGACGGGCCGTTCGACGCGAGCGCCTCGGTCAACGCCGACTGCAACTCTGCCGGGGTGGTGACGTGATATCCCTTGCCGCCGAATGCTTCTGCGAGCAGCTCGTGCCGCGCACCGGCATTGAGCACGGTGGGGGCGGGACGGTCCCCGGTGGGTGCTTCGTCGCCCCGGTAGACGCCGCCGTTGTTGAGGATCACGACTGTCACCGGTAACCGGTAGCGGCAGATGGTCTCGATCTCCATGCCGCTGAAGCCGAATGCGCTGTCCCCTTCGATCGCGACGACCGGCCGGCCCGTCTCGACCGCGGCGGCGATCGCGTAGCCCATGCCGATGCCCATCACCCCCCAGGTCCCGGTGTCGAGGCGGTGCCGCGGCAGCTCCATGTCGATCACGTTGCGGGCCAGGTCCAGCGCATTGGCCCCCTCGTTGACCACGTAGACTTCCGGATTCGCCTGCAGCACTGAACGAATCGCGCCCAGGGCGTTGTAAAACCGCATCGGGTGCGGGTTTTCGGCGAGACGTTCGCTCATCTTGGCGTCGTTACGCGCTCGGCGTTCGGCCAGCTCATCGGTCCATTCCGTCGGTACCGCGAACGGGCGGGCGGCCAGGCCGTCACGCAACGCAAACATCACCGAGCCGATGTCGCCCGCCAGCGGCGCGACGATCGGCTGGTTGCTGTCGAACTCCGACGCCGCGATGTCGACTTGCACGAACTTGGCGTCGACGGCCCACTGCGGCGATTCACCATGGCCCAGAAGCCAATTCAGTCGGGCGCCGACCAGCAACACCGCATCGGCGCGGGCGATGGCCGCCGACCGGGCGGCCGCAACTGACTGGCGATGCGAATCCGGCAGCAGCCCCTTGGCCATCGACATCGGCAGGAACGGAATCCCGGTGGACTCGACGAAATCCCGGATCACGGCGTCGGCTTGCGCGTATGCGGCACCCTTGCCGAGGACGATCAGCGGCCGGCGCGCCCGCGCGAGCACGTCCAGCGCGCGATCGACCGCCTCCGGCGCCGGCAGCTGGCGAGGTGCGGGATCGATTACCCGCCAAACACTTTGGGATGCCTCGACGGCATCCATGGCCTGACCCAGCACCGCGCCGGGGATGTCCAGGTAGACGCCGCCGGGCCGGCCGGAAACGGCGGCGCGGATCGCGCGCGCGATGGCCAGGCCGATGTCCTCGACCCGCTCGACCCGGTAGGCCGCCTTCACGAAAGGCCGTGCGGCGTTGAGCTGATCCAGGTCCTGATAGTCGCCGCGTTGCAAGTCGACCAGCGCTCGATTGCTCGAACCCGAGATCTGGATCATCGGGAAGCAGTTCGTGGTGGCATTGGCCAGTGCGGGCAGACCGTTGAGAAACCCGGGCCCGGATGTCGTCAGGCACACCCCGGGACGGCGGGTGAGAAACCCGGCGGCCGCGGCGGCGTTGCCGGCGGAAGCCTCCTGCCGGAAACCGATATAGCGCATCCCGCGGGCCTGCGCGACACGGGCGAGGTCGGTGATCGGGATGCCGACGATCCCGTAGATGGTGTTGATGTCGTTGGCCGCCAGCGCGTCGACGACGAGATGAAAGCCGTCGGTCAGGGCGGTGTCCTCCGCCCCTGCCGGTGCCCCGGTGGACGATGTCGAAAGTGTGGTCATGTCCCGACTCCTCGTGTATCCGTGCGTGTCGTCACCACTGTGGTCCGGGTGTCCCGCCGCTGTCCAAGACCGTGCCGCTATGCAGCGATTCACGGAGGTTATCGACCGCCGGGCCGCCGATCGATAGCCACCGATTATCGATCGTGAGCTGAACAGTATTGGACGAACAGGGAGGTTTCTCTGCATCGTGCAATCAGGTGCTGTTACACATGCGAGAAAGCGGAAGGACCATGGCGATGTCTGAGTTGATCACCCCGTCGTCGGACTTGACCGGCGAATCCCCGAGCATCGCCGATTTGGTCGCGGCGGCGGCAATCCGTCAACCCGAGGCGACGGCGCTGGTCGCGACGCCCGAGCGCAGGCCCATCAGCTACGGCGAGCTGGTCCGGCTGGCCGATGACCTGGCCAAGCAGCTCAAGGAGGGCGGTCTGCGGCCGGGGGACCGGATCGCGCTGCGGTCCGGTAGCAATGCCGAGTTCGTCGTCAGCTTGTTAGCGGCGTCGCGCGCCGGCCTGATCGCGGTGCCGCTGGACCCTGCGTTGCCCGTCGCCGACCAGCACGCCCGCAGCGGGGTCGCGGGCGCGGGTGTGGTGCTCGCCGACGGCGGCGGTCCCACCGCCTCGCAGGAGCCGGGGGTGGTGTGGTGGACGATCGCGGTGACGGTCGGCCGTGACGGTGCCCCGTCGTCGGTTGACCTGGATGCACCGGCAGCGCCGAATCCCGACGTGACGGCGCCCGAAGGCCTGCAGGACGACGACGCGATGATCATGTTCACCGGCGGGACCACGGGCATGCCGAAGATGGTCCCGTGGACGCACACGAACATCGCCAGTTCGGTGCGGGCGATCATCGCCGCCTATCAACTGGGCCCGGCCGACGCGACGGTTGCGGTGATGCCGTTCTACCACGGCCACGGTCTGATCGCCGCGCTATTGTCGACGCTGGCATCCGGCGGGACGGTGCTGTTGCCCGCGCGAGGGAAGTTCTCGGCGCACACCTTCTGGGACGACATCAACGCCGTCGGGGCCACCTGGTACACCGCCGTTCCGACCATCCACCAGATCCTGTTGGAGCGCGCCAAGACCGAGCGCCCGGATGACGGACGGGTCGCACTGCACTTCATCCGCAGCTGCAGCGCTCCGCTTACCACGGAGACGGCCGCGGCCCTGCAAGACACCTTCGGCGCGGCCGCGGTGTGCGCGTTCGGGATGACCGAAGGCACGCATCAAGTCGCCACCACGGACATCGAGCAAAGCGAAAACCCAGCCGAGACAACGGGTCTGGTCGGCCGATCGACCAGTCCGCAGATCCGGATCGTCGGGCCCGACGGCCAATCCCTTCCCGTCGAAGAAGTCGGCGAGGTCTGGCTGAGCGGCCCGACCGTGGTGCGCGGCTACCTCGGCGACCCGGCGATCACCGCCGCCAACTTCACCGACGGCTGGCTGCGCACCGGCGACCTGGGGTCGCTGTCGAGCGCGGGTGATCTGCGCATCCGCGGGCGGATCAAGGAACTCATCAACCGCGGCGGCGAGAAGATTTCACCGGAACGCGTCGAGGGCGTGCTGGCCGCCCATCCCGACGTCCTGGAGGCGGCCGTGTTGGGGCTGCCGGACAAGATGTACGGCGAGACGGTGGCCGCGGTGGTCGTCGCGCGGGGATCGACCGCGCCGAGCGCCGAGGAACTCACCGAGTTCTGCCGGGGCCGGCTGGCGCCGTACGAGGTGCCCGCCACCTTCCAACAGGCCGACTCACTCCCGCACACCGCCAAGGGGTCACTGGACCGCCGCGCCGTGGCTCAGCAGTTCGGCGGGGCCTGACGAGAAGGATTGTCCGGCAAGACTACTGGCCCGACGTGACGTTTCCCCACGCGGCCCGCGCGCCCGAATCGCCGACCCGATAGGTCTGCACCAGGGTGGCCACGGCCGCGATGACCACCAGCAGCCCGACCACGGCGTGCAGGGTGAGCTTCATGTCCACACCCCGCGCCTCCCGAACGTGCAGCACGGTCAGCACCGTGACCGTCGCCGCCAGCGCCGCCACGATGTAGATCAGGGTGGAGCCGAGCTGCTCGTGGTTGGTGAGCACCGGCGACGGCGCACCGACACGGGCCGACAACCAGACGCCCGAGGTGGTGGTCAACGGGGTCAAGACCAAGGTGCCCACCGCCAGGAGCAGCACCAGCCAGATCAGCCGGCGTCGCGCCGCGGGCCACACCACACACAAGATCGCCAGCACCGCTGTCAGCGGACCCAGGACAACGACGAAATGATTGAGCAGGATATGGGCAGGCAGTCCATTGAACGTCGACATACTCGAATCCGGGGCTCCCAATCTGGCTGTTTATCAGGTGCTTTCACACAGTAGCCGCCAACCGGGTCGCGGCGGACTCGGGCATCGGCTCGTAACGGGCGAACGCTCGGGTGAACGACGCGGCGCCGTGCGCCAGCGAACGTAGATCGATCGCGTACCGGGTCAGCTCGACCTGAGGCACCTCGGCCCGCACCACGGTGCGGTCCTGGCCCGCGGTATCGGTGCCCAGCACGCGCCCGTGCCGACCCGACAGGTCGCCCATCACCGCGCCCACGAAATCGTCGGGCACCAGCACCGAGATCTCGTCGATCGGCTCGAGCAGCGTCACCTTCGTCGCGGCGGCGGCCTCCCGCAGCGCCAGGGAACCCGCCATCTGGAATGCGAAGTCCGACGAGTCGACGCTGTGGGCTTTGCCGTCGAGCAGGGTGACCCGGATGTCGACCACCGGATAGCCGGCGTGCACACCCTTTTCCATCTGCGCGCGGATGCCCTTCTCCACGCTCGGGATGAACTGCCGCGGCACCGCCCCGCCGACCACCTTGTCGACGAACTCGAATCCGGATCCCCCCGGCAACGGCTCGACGTCGATGTCGCATACCGCGTACTGGCCGTGACCGCCTGATTGCTTGACGTGGCGGCCGTGGCCTTTTGCCTTGCCGCCGAAGGTTTCTCGCAGCGGGACGCGCAGTTCCACCATGTCGACGGTGACGCCGTATCGGTTGGCCAGCGCCTCGAGGACGACGCCGGCGTGGGCCTCACCCATGCACCACAGCACGATCTGGTGCGTTTCGGAGTTCTGCTCGATCCGCAGCGTCGGGTCCTCGGCGGCCAGCCGGCTCAGCCCGACCGACAGCTTGTCCTCGTCGGTCTTGGCATGCGCCGCAATGGCGATCGGCAGCAGCGGCTCCGGCATGGCCCACGGTTTCAGCACCAGCGGCTCTGCCTTGTCGGACAGGGTGTCACCGGTTTCGGCACGGCTGAGCTTGCCGATCGCGCAGACGTCGCCGGCCACCACCTCGGGGGCGGGTCGTTGTTGCTTACCCAGCGGAAAGGACAACACCCCGATGCGTTCGTCCTCGTCGTGGTCCGGGTGAGTGTGGCTGTTGCCATCGGATTCTCCGAAGAAAGACGAAAAATGGCCCGACACATGCACGGTCGTGTCGGGCCTGATGGTCCCGGAGAACACCCGGACCAGGCTCACCCTGCCGACGTAGGGGTCTGACGTCGTCTTCACCACCTCTGCCAGCAACGGTGCTTCGGCGTCGCAGGGCAGCTCGGCGTGCGGGGCGCCGTGCGGCGTAAAGACTTCGGGCATCCGGTGTTCCATCGGGGAGGGGAAGCCGCGGGTGGCGACCTCGAGCAGCTCGTGGGTGCCGACACCGGTGCCGCTGCAGACCGGGATGACCGGGAAGAATGACCCGCGGGCGACGGCGCGCTCCAGGTCGTCGATCAGCACCGCCTCGTCGATCACCTCGCCGTCGAGATAACGGTCCATCAGGGACTCGTCCTCGGATTCCTCGATGATTCCCTCGATCAGCATGCCGCGGGCGTCCTCGATCCGGTCGGCATCCGCGGGATCCGGCGGCTCGATCGTGCGGGTGCCACCGGAATACTGATACCGCTTTTGCGAGAGCAAGCCGATCAGGCCTTCGCAGGATGGCGAGCCGGTCGGCAAGTAGAGCGGTAAAACCTTGTCGCCGAACGCGTTTTGCGCCGCCTGTAGCGCTTCCATATAGTTCGCGCGGGCGTGGTCCAGCTTGGTGATCACCACGGCGCGGGGCATGCCGACCTGGCGGCATTCCGCCCAGAGCGACTTGGTCGGCTCGTCAATACCGTCGCAGCCCTCGTTGGCCGCGATCACGAACAGCGCGCAATCCGCCGCGCGCAGTCCGGCGCGCAGCTCGCCGACGAAGTCGGCGTATCCGGGCGTATCGACCAGGTTGATCTTGATGCCGCCGTGCGACAGGGACGCCACCGCGACCCCCACCGAACGCTGTTGGCGAATCTCGGCGTCGTCGTAGTCGCAGATGGTGCTGCCGTCGGTCACCGATCCCGCCCTGGTCAGCACGCCGCCCGCGACGAGCAGGGCCTCGACCAGGGTAGTCTTGCCGCCGCCCGAGGCGCCCACCAGGGCGATGTTGCGCACATCGCCAGGACGGTTCGCGGTGGGAGCTGCCCCCGTGCCCGCCGCAGCGTTCGCCTTGTCCGCCATGACCTTCTCCACTTCGCTCGGTCGGGCACGGTGTGTCCTAGCTCACAGAACGTATTAGGCAACCTTCTCCCAACTGCCGCCCAACACAAGGCCACGGACCAGCCAATTGCACCCCGCGGCGCGCCCCGTCAGGCGTGCCAGCTCGACCAGCGGTTCACGGCAATCGTGATGACCGGCCCGTTCAGTGAAACTGATTGATACTGAGGGTATTTCGCGCGTAACAGCCGGTAGCCGGTATGCATCGCGTCGCCGTCGGGATGAATAGACGCCTCGCCGTCAACTCTGACCCACCACAGCTGCGTCCAGTCGTCGCCGTAGTGGTCGACGAGCAGGCTGACCCGTGCGTTGCCGGCGATGTTGGTCAGCCGGCGCAGCCGCTGCGTGCTCTTCGGCTTCGCGTCGATCGCGGTGTAGACCATGTCGGGGGCATCGGCTGTAACGGCTTCGCAGACCGCGAAAACCACCGGCACCAGATGTGGTTTTCCGTCGGCCGAACTGGTCGCCAACCGTGCCACCGGGGACCGCGCGAACCGGATTTTAGGGTCGAATTCGCCCACCGTCCCAGCTTAGGAGCCGCGATAGTCGATCAGCGTTCCGTGCGCCCTGAACTAGCTACCTGCATTACGGTGAGGTACACAAAATATGCGGTCCAGACGCAGAGGCTGGGCCGCTTCTGGTTCGCACCCCGATGCAGGGAGGTACGGGATGAGCAAAGGGCACCCCCGCTCAGTCTGGCCGTCATGGCTGGTCAGTGTGCTGGCCGTGGTCGGACTGGGCTTGGGCCTGACCACGGTCCCGGCCGCTGCATCGCCGTCCACGCTGGCGACCGACCGGTTCGGCGATGCCCCGATGTTCCCGCTGGATCCCGCCGCGATCGCCGCCCAGGTCGGACCTCAGGTCGTCAACATCAGCACCCGGTACGGCTACAACAACGCGATCGGGGCGGGAACCGGCATCGTCATCGATCCCGGCGGGGTCGTGCTGACCAACAACCACGTGATCTCGGCCGCCACCGATATCAGCGCGTTCGACGTCGGCAATGGTCAGACGTACGCCGTCGACGTGATCGGCTACTCCCGCAGCGCGGACATCGCGGTGCTGCAGCTTCGCGGCGCGGGCGGACTTCCCGCCGCCGCCATCGGTGGCGGCGTCGCGATCGGCGAGCCGGTAACGGCGCTCGGCAACACCCACGGCCAGGGCGGCGCGCCCAGCGTGGTTCCCGGCAGAGTGGTCGCGCTCAACCAGACTGTCTCGGCCACCGACACCCTGACCGGAGCCAACGAGAACCTCGGCGGGCTGATCCAGGCCGACACGGCGATCAAGCCCGGCGACTCGGGTGGGCCCCTGGTCAACAATGCCGGACAGGTGGTGGGGGTCGACACCGCCGCCACTGACAGCTACAAGATGTCCGGCGGCCAGGGCTTCGCAATCCCGATCGGTCACGCGATGGGCGTCGCCAATCAGATCCGGTCCGGTGCCGGGTCCAACACCGTGCACATCGGGCCCACGGCCTTCATCGGCATGGGCGTTGCCGAAAACGGCGGCAACGGCGCCCGGGTCCAGCGCCTGGTCGACGGCGGCCCCGCCGCGGGAAGTGGAATCGCGCCCGGCGACGTGATCGTCGCGGTCGACAACGTGCCGATCAACGGTCCCACCGCGATGACGGACGTACTCGTCCCGCATCACCCCGGCGACGTGATCACGCTGCACTGGAATTCCGGAGGCGGGCCCCGCAGCGCGCCCGTGACACTGGGCGACGGGCCACCGGCCTGATCCTGACGCGCATATTGCCTGGCCGGCGGCCAATTCGGTTGCCGGGACGGCAGATTAACGGGGTGATTTCGATCTGCCCGCCTCGGGTACACGTGGCATCGTGGAATTAATGAACGACGAAAACGACGCCTCGAAAAAGGATTCGGAGCACGATCCCGCGGAAGGCAGTCACGTCGAAGGGGGGGTAGTCGAGCACCCCGACGCCCAGGATTTCGAGATCGCGGCTTCGCTGCCGGCTGATCCGACCTGGTTCAAACGCGCGGTCTTGTACGAGGTACTGGTTCGTGCGTTCTCCGATGCCAACGCGGACGGGTCGGGCGACCTGCGCGGGCTGATCGGACGCCTGGACTATCTGCAGTGGCTGGGCGTCGACTGCCTATGGCTGCCGCCCTTCTACGACTCGCCGCTGCGCGACGGAGGCTACGACATCCGGGACTTCTACAAGGTGCTGCCCGAGTTCGGCACGGTTGAGGATTTCGTCGACCTGCTGGACGCCGCGCACGAGCGGGGGATCCGCGTGATCACGGACTTGGTGATGAACCGCACATCGGAGTCACACCCGTGGTTCCAGGAGTCGCCATACGACCCGGACGGGCCGTATGGCGACTACTACGTGTGGAGCGACACCAGCGAGAAGTACACCGACGCCCGGATCATCTTCATCGACACCGAGGAGTCGAACTGGACCTTCGACCCGGTGCGCAAGCAGTTCTACTGGCACCGGTTCTTCTCGCACCAACCGGACCTGAACTGCGACAACCCCGCCGTGCAAGAAGCCATGATCGACGTGCTGCGCTTCTGGCTCGACCTCGGGATCGACGGGTTCCGGCTCGACGCGGTGCCCTATCTCTTCGAGCGTGAGGGCACCAACTGCGAAAACCTGGCGGAGACACACGCCTTCCTCAAGAAGGTCCGCAAGGTGGTCGACGACGAATTCCCGGGCCGGGTGTTGCTGGCGGAGGCCAATCAGTGGCCCGCCGACTTCGTCGAATATTTCGGCGACCCCAGCACCGGCGGTGACGAATGCCACATGGCGTTCCATTTCCCGCTGATGCCGCGCATCTTCATGGCGGTCCGGCGCGAATCGCGGTTTCCGATCTCGGAGATCCTGGCGCAGACGCCCGACATCCCGGACATGGCGCAGTGGGGGATCTTCCTGCGTAACCACGACGAGCTGACCCTGGAGATGGTCACCGACGAAGAGCGCGATTACATGTACGCCGAGTACGCCAAGGATCCCCGGATGAAGGCGAACGTCGGGATCCGGCGCCGGCTGGCTCCGCTGCTGGAAAACGACCGCAATCAGATGCAGCTTTTCACCGCGCTGCTGCTGTCGCTGCCCGGCTCGCCCGTCCTCTACTACGGGGACGAAATCGGCATGGGCGACGTGATCTGGCTGGGTGACCGTGACGGTGTGCGCACCCCGATGCAGTGGACCCCGGACCGCAACGCCGGATTCTCCAAGGCCACGCCGGGCCGGCTGTATCTGCCGCCCAACCAGGACTCGGTCTACGGATACCAGGCGGTCAACGTGGAGGCGCAGCGCGACACCTCGACCTCGCTGCTCAACTGGACCCGCACCATGCTGGCGGTGCGCCGCCGCCACGACGCCTTCGCGATCGGCACATTCGAGGAACTCGGCGGGTCGAACCCGTCGGTGCTGGCGTTTCTACGCCAGGCACCCCACGACGGTGACATCGTGCTGTGCGTCAACAACCTGTCGCGGTTCCCCCAGCCCCTCGAGCTGAACCTGCAACATTGGAGCGGCTACACCCCGATCGAGCTCACCGGGCAGGTGGAATTCCCCAGCATCGGACACCTGCCCTATTTGCTGACACTGCCGGGACATGGGTTCTACTGGTTCCAGCTGTGCGCATCGGAGGAGAACTGATGAACAGCCAATCAGCCAACCTGCCTTGGGCCGAATGGTTGCCACAGCAGCGCTGGTACGCCGGGCGCAATCGCGAGCTGTCCGGCGCCGACCCCGTGGTCATCGTGCCGCTGCGCGACGACCTCGAGTTGGTGCTCGTCGACGTCACCTACACCAGCGGCCCGTCGGAGCGCTATCAGGTGCTGGTCGCTTGGGACACCGAGCCGGTCACCGAGTACAACATCGTGGCAACCATCGGCTCGGTCGACGACCGGACCGGCTACGACGCGCTGTACGAAACCGGGGCGCCGCGATTTTTGCTGTCGCTGATCGACACGTCCGCGGTCCGCGAATCCGCTGGGACCGAAGTGGTGTTCCGCAAGGAGCCGGATGTGACGCTGCCGCTGGACGCCTGGCCGCGGGTGACCGACGCCGAGCAGTCCAACACCAGCGTGATCTTCGACCGATTCGCCATCTTGAAGGTCTTCCGCCGGGTCAGCAGCGGCATCAACCCGGACATCGAGCTGAACCGGGTGCTCGGCCGCGCCGGCAACCCCAACGTGGCCCGGTTGTTCGGCACCTACGAGATCGCCGGAACCGACGGCACCGAGAACACCGCGTGGCCGCTGGGCATGGTCACCGAGTTCGAGTCCAATGCCGCCGAGGGCTGGGCGATGGCCACCGCCAGCGTTCGCGACCTGTTCGCCGAGGGTGATCTGTACGCCCAGGAGGTCGGTGGCGATTTCGCCGGTGAGTCCTACCGCCTCGGGGAGGCCGTCGCGTCGGTGCACGCGACCCTGGCCGAGACTCTCGGCACCGCACAGTCCACCTTCCCGGTGGACAACGTGCTGGCCCGGCTGGCGTCGACCGCGGCGCTGGTTCCCGAGCTGGAGCAGCACTCGGCAACGATCGAGGAGCGCTTCGGCAAGCTCGCCGGCGAGACGATCACCGTCCAGCGCGTGCACGGTGACCTACACCTGGGGCAGGTGCTGCGCACCCCGGAGAGCTGGTTGCTGATCGACTTCGAGGGCGAGCCCGGCTCGCCGCTGGACGAGCGACGGGCCCCGGACTCTCCCCTGCGCGACGTGGCCGGCATGCTGCGCTCGTTCGAGTACGCCGCCTACGGGCCGCTGGTGGATCACGAGGGCGACAAGCAGCTGGCCGCGCGGGCCCGCGAATGGGTCGAGCGCAATCGCGAAGCCTTCTGCGAGGGCTACGCGGCCGCGTCGGACACCGATCCACGGGATTCGGCGCGGCTGCTCGCCGCTTACGAACTCGACAAGGCGGTGTACGAGGCCGGCTATGAGGCACGCCATCGGCCCGCGTGGCTGCCGATCCCGCTGCGGTCCATCGCCAGGCTCATCGCGGTCGAGTAAGTCTCTGAGCCCGCGGCGGACGGGCCCAACATATGCGTCTCCTATGCGTCTCCTATGTGATCCCAGCGCGGGCCAACGAGTTCTGCTTGCATGGTTGCCGTGGCGAATGAAATCTTCAACAGCGAAACCCGGCTGTCCTGGGTGCTGGGGGCGCTGGCGGGTGTGCTGGGCGCAATCTCCTTTCTTCATTCCGCCGGGTATTTGGTGACCTTCATGACGGGCAACGCCCAACGGGCTCCGCTCGGGTTCTTCCGTGGCGAGGTGTGGCCGTCCGTGGCTGCGATGCTGCTGATCCTGTGCTTCGTTGCCGGGGTGGTGGTCGCGTCGGCATGTCGGCGGCATTTCTGGGTGGCGCACCCGCACGGGCCGACCGTGCTGACCACTTTCAGTCTGATCGCGGCCACCGTGCTCGACGTGATCGATGAGGGATGGAGCGAAAGTGATGTCGATTTCCCGCCGATCGCGCTGATGGCCTTCGGCATCGGCGCGTTGAACACATCCTTCGTCAAGAACGGCGAGGTGTCGGTGCCGTTGAGCTACGTGACCGGCACGCTGGTCAAGATGGGCCAGGGCATCGAACGCCACATCGCGGGTGGGCGGGCTGCCGACTGGCTGGGTTACCTACTGCTGTTCTCCAGCGTCGTCCTCGGCGCCACGCTGGGCGGCTTCATCGGCTCGGTCGTCAACGGCACCGCGATGCTCGTGGCGGCAACCGCCGTGTGCGCTCTGACGACCGTCTACACCTACTTCCACCAGGACCGCCAGGACGAGCTGAGAAAGAAGGACGCCAAGGAATAAATAGGCATCGGCAGCGCTGTGACGCACTGCCGATGCCTATTTGTTGTGTCAGCCGGCGGGCGGGGCCGGGGGAGCGGCGGTGGGCGCGTTGAGCACCTGCACCATGTCGGGCTTCATCGCCATCAGCTGCTGGTTCCAGTACGGCCACGAGTGCGTCCCGTTGGCCGGGAAGTTGAAGACGCCGTTGCGTCCCCCCGCTGCCACGTAGTTGTTCTGGAACTGCTCGTTGGTGCGCAGCGTCAGGCCCTCGAGGAACTTCGCCGGCATGTTGTCGCCGCCGAGGTCGCTCGGGGTGCCGTTACCGCAGTAAACCCAGAGGCGGGTGTTGTTGGCGACCAGCCGCGGAATCTGCACCATCGGGTCGTTGCGCTTCCACGCCGGGTCGGTCGACGGACCCCACATGTTGCTGGCGCTGTAGCCACCCGAGTCGC